>NZ_QRMC01000001.1:0-338157 GCF_003472525.1 Collinsella sp. AM10-26 | reverse complement strand
CCCCACGCCATTCCTCTATTCAGATAACTCGTTGAAGCACGGTGACGAAGGCGCAAGGCCGGGAGGGGTTATCTAAGCCGACATCCCGCAGCCGCGAAGCGGCGAGGACGTCGGCGTGATAACCCCGCAGGCCTTGCGCCGGCGGGAAGGAACCTACTTCACGACCAAGATGTCGCAGTCGGTGTTGCGCAGCAGGAACGTCGAAATCGAGCCCAGTAGCGCATACTTGATCGAGGACAGGCCGCGGGCGCCGCAGAGCACCAGGTCGGGCTTGACCACGTCGAGCATCTCGTCTTTGAGCGTCTCGCGAATACGGCCGGCGCGAATCATGACCTCGACCTCGGGAATATCAGGATTGGCCTTGGCCTCTTCGAGCTGCTTGGCGATGGAGTTGTTAAATGCCTCCTCCAGACCGTTGACCAGATCGACCGGATAGGAACCGGCGCTCTCGAGCGCCGTGGAATCGATAACGTGGCCGA
Source organism: Collinsella sp. AM10-26 (assembly GCF_003472525.1). Classification (NCBI taxonomy): domain Bacteria; kingdom Bacillati; phylum Actinomycetota; class Coriobacteriia; order Coriobacteriales; family Coriobacteriaceae; genus Collinsella; species Collinsella sp. AM10-26. The sequence continues at coordinate 337,678 of NZ_QRMC01000001.1, read as the reverse complement.
TAATCAGCTTAGCGCCGTTGTTCGCGGCGACCTTGATGGCGCGTGCGAGCACAAAATCCTGCTGCTCAGTACCGTCGAGTGAAACAAATACCTTGGTGTAGCCCTCGTTCATGGTTTCCTCCTTGGTCTATCGCACGGGCGCGGGGCTCGTGCGTCGGGCGGGCGCGGATGCGTGGCCGCCGGACACTTTATCTTGTTGCAGTTATACCCAAGGATTTGGGTTTGACCGCTCGCAATTCTGTGAACGGGCGAGTTTTTTGGTAAGGGTAGGCGCAGACGCGCCCGAACGGTTGATAATGGGACATCGCCCGCACCGTCCGCAGAATAATATCGGCGGGTGTCTAACGAGGGGGGTTCCTTTGGATATCATCGAGCTTCTAAAATCTGCCTTCATGGGCCTGGTCGAGGGCATTACCGAATGGCTGCCCGTTTCGTCGACCGGTCACATGATCTTGGTGGACGAGTTCGTCAAGATGAACGTGAGCGAGACGTTCTGGAATATGTTCCTGGTCGTGATCCAGCTTGGCGCCATTTTGGCCGTCTGCGTCCTGTTCTTCTACGACCTTAACCCGTTTTCTCCCAGCAAGGGCAAGGAGGGCCGTCGTGACACCTGGGTGCTGTGGGGCAAGATTGTGCTCGGCTGCATTCCCGCCGCGGCAATCGGTCTGCCGCTCAACGACTGGATGGAGGAGCATTTCTACAATGCTCCCGTCGTGGCACTGGCGCTCATCGTATACGGCGTGCTGTTTATCGTGATCGAGAACTGGCGCGCGAACAAGCGCGAGCAGGCTGCTCTTGCCGGTTCGTTTGGTTCTCGTGCCGTGACGTCGGGTGGGCGTCCAGCTGGCGCACACTTTGCCGCACCCGCTGCGACTGCCGCTGCAGACGACGATGACGATAACCTGGACTTTGGTTCCATCGCTACGCTCGAGGACCTGAGCTGGAAGACCGCACTGGGCATCGGTTGCTTCCAGGTGCTCTCGCTGGTGCCGGGTACGTCGCGCTCTGGCTCCACCATCATCGGTGGCCTGCTTTTGGGCTGCACGCGTTCGGTGGCGTCCAAGTTTACGTTCTTCCTGGCCATCCCTGTCATGTTTGGCGCGAGTGCGCTCAAGCTGGTCAAGTACTTTATTAAGGGCGGTACGTTCGGTGCCAACGAGGTCGCTATCTTGGGCGTGGGCTGCGTTGTGGCCTTTGTGGTTTCGCTCATCGCCATCAAGTGGCTCATGGGCTTCGTTCGCCGTCACGACTTTAAGTGCTTCGGTGTTTACCGCATCATCCTGGGCATCGTAGTGCTCGCATACTTCTTCGTTCTGGAGCCGATGTTCGGCCTCTAACTTAGTCGACGCTGCGCGGCGGCCAGAGCGACAACTTGTCATTCAAAGAGGGTGGCATGACCAAAAGGTCTATGCCGCTCTCTTTTCATGTCAATTTGTTCGCTCTGGCCGCCGCTCGCTACCGTTGCCGTGACATCGGTGGCTCCGTGATTGGTCCAATGGGGTCAGGTTTGGCGGCGGCGCACGGAGTCGTGGTGTGATTTGCGTCGGTGTCCGCGCGGCTCGGTATACTGGTACGGCTCAAACTATGGCGCTGCCCGCAGGCGCGCCGTCCGTCAGATGAGGAGTCGCCCATGACCCAGCCCTTGCCCTGGGAAAAGAACACCGCGGTACCCGTGCCGCCCGCGCCGGAACCCGTGCCACTCGATGCATACACCGCCCCCGCTGCGCCGGAGCCCGAGCTCGTTCCGCTCGACATCTACGACGCCCCCGCGCCGGCTCCTGCGCCCGCAAAGCCGCTTGTCGACATCGACAGCCTTAATCCCGCCCAGCGCGAGGCGGTGCTCACCACCGAGGGTCCGTTGCTGGTGCTTGCCGGCGCCGGCTCGGGCAAGACCCGCGTCCTGACCTTCCGTATCGCACATATGCTCGGCGACCTGGGCGTTAAGCCTTGGCAGGTTCTTGCCATCACGTTTACCAACAAGGCCGCGGCCGAGATGCGCGAGCGTCTGGCAGCGCTCATCCCCAGTGGCACCCGCGGCATGTGGGTGTGCACCTTCCACGCCATGTGCGTGCGCATGCTGCGCGAGGACGCCGACCTGCTGGGCTACACCGGTCAGTTCACCATCTACGATGATGACGACTCAAAGCGCATGGTGCGCGACATTATGCAGGCGCTCGGCATTGAGCAAAAGCAGTTCCCCATCAACATGATCCGCAGCAAGATCAGCTCGGCCAAAAACGCCATGATCGGGCCCGAGGACATGCTCAAATCCGCCGACAGCCCCAATGACAAAAAGGCCGCGCAGGTCTACCTGGAGCTGGAGCGCCGCCTGCGCGCCGCCAATGCGATGGACTTCGACGACCTGCTCGTGCGCACGCTCGAGCTGCTGCGCACCCGCCCCGAGGTGCTCGACAAGTACCAGGAGCGCTTCCGCTACATTAGCGTCGACGAGTATCAGGACACCAACCACGTCCAGTACGAGATCGCCAACCTGCTGGCCGCCAAGTACCAAAACCTCATGGTCGTGGGCGATGACGACCAGTCCATTTACAGCTGGCGCGGCGCCGACATCACCAACATCCTGGACTTTGAGCAGGATTTTAAAAACTGCAAGACCGTCAAGCTGGAGCAAAACTACCGCTCCACGGGCCATATCCTGAGCGCCGCCAACGCCGTGGTGCGCCACAACTCGCAGCGCAAGGACAAGCGCCTGTTTACGGCCGAGGGCGATGGCGAGAAGATCCAAGCCTTCCAGGCGAGCGACGAGCGCGACGAGGGCCGCTGGATTGCCGGCGAGATCGAGAAGCTGCATGCCAAGGGTACGAGCTACGACGATATCGCCGTGTTCTACCGCACCAACGCTCAGTCGCGTATTCTCGAAGATATGTTCCTGCGTGCGGGCGTGCCCTACAAGATCGTGGGCGGCACGCGATTCTTCGACCGTGCCGAGATCCGCGATGTCATGGCCTACCTCAAGATGATCGTGAACCCGGCCGACGAGATGAGCGTCAAGCGCGTCATCAACACGCCGCGTCGCGGCATCGGCTCCACTTCGATCCAAAAGATTGAGCAGCTGGCGCGCGACAACCGTTGCTCGTTCTTCCAGGCCTGCGAGATTGCGACAGCCGAGACGGGCATGTTTAGCGCCAAGGTGCGCAATGGCCTGTCGAGCTTTGTGGCGCTGGTGCGCGAGGGCCGTTGCATGGACGGCGAGCTCAAGGACGTCGTCGAGATGATCGTCGATAAGACGGGCCTGCTGCAGGCGTTCCGCGCCGAGGGCACCATGGAATCCGAGAGCCGTGCCGAGAACATCCAGGAATTCCTGGGTGTCGCCGCCGAATTTGAGGAGACACACGAGGATATCGAGGGTACGCTCGAGAGCTTAGAAGAGCTGCGCGCTGCCGGCGTTGCCGACGTGCCTGCCGGCACCGAACCCGAGCCCGTTGTGGTGAGCGCGCCCGCGCCCGAGCCGGGACCCTCCGCCCCGGCATCTTCGTTTGAAGTGCCCATCGGCGCACGTGACGCCGCGGGCACCAATCCGCTCGATAGCCTGGCCGCTCCGGCACTCTCGCCGCAGGACGCCCTGGCCGCCGCCATCGCGGGCAACGCATATGCCGCGCCGACGGAGTTGCCGGCGGGTGCCGTGCATGCCGATGAGATTGAGCGCACCTACGGTCCGCTCACCTGTAAGGCGCTTCCCGCACTTATGGAGTGGCTGGCCCTGCGCTCCGACTTGGATTCCCTGGCCGGCGAGACGCATGCCATCACCATGATGACCATCCACTCCGCCAAGGGCCTGGAGTTCCCGGCGGTGTTCGTGGCCGGCATGGAGGAGGGCATCTTCCCGCATGTGCACGACTTTAGCGGCAGCGATGATCCGGGCAAGCTCGAGGAGGAGCGTCGCCTGGCCTACGTCGCCATCACGCGTGCCCGTAAGCGCCTGTTCTTGACCTATGCGGCCACGCGCCGTACGTACGGCTCAACTTCTGCCAACCCGCGCTCGCGCTTCCTCAACGAGATTCCGTTTGAGGATATCGAGTTCAGCGGTATCGGTTCTGCCGGTTTTGAGGGCACGGGCTGGGAGAAGCGCGGCGACCGTCGCGGCACCTTTGGCTCGGGCATGGGCTCGGATATGTACGGCGGCAAGGTGTTTGGCTCGCATACGCGCTCGACCGGCGGTTCCGCCTCGCGTGGCGGATCGAGCTTCGACGATTTCTTTGGCGGCAGCAGTTATGGGACCGAGCGTCATCGCGGGGTCTCGCCCGACGCCGGCCGTGTCGCCTCGACCTTTGGCTCGGGTGCATCGCGAGCCAAAAAGCCGTCGTCCAAGGTGTCGCCGACGGTGGAGCGCAAGGTCGATCGCGCGAGCGCGTCGCAGGACTTTGCCGCGGGCGATACCGTGAGCCACAAGACCTTTGGCACGGGTACCGTGATCTCGGTCGCCGGAGACATGATCGAGGTTCAATTCGAAAAGACCGGCCAGACCAAAAAGCTAATGAAGGGCTTTGCACCTATAGTGAAACTGACCTAGGCGGCTTTCCCAGGCACGGCACCTCGGCCTTCAATCGTCGGGCATGACCTCAAGGTCTATGCCCTCCTCTTTCAGGCCGATCTGCCGCACCTGGAAAACCCGTACATCCGGCTGGCGGGCACGCCGGGGGCTTTGGTCGCCTGCTCGGACAGTCCTGCTCGCACGGAGAGCACATTAAGTGCTCTCCGGCTCGTGCGGAACTCGCGATCGACGTTGTCCATGGCGCCTGTCCGGGGCCTTGGGTAGCGTTGCTTGCGAGCGTCGCTCTGCTTGTTCGCTTTTTGGCCTGGAGAGCCGGGTGGGCTGATATATAGATATGAGTAGGGGCTCTCCCGTACATGGACGGGGGAGCCCCTTGTTGCGTTTTTTTGGACTCTTTCTTATGACTTTAGGGATTGAGCGTTTTATACGATTCAGTATAATTTCAGATAGACGCTAAAATGTAAACAAAATGAAAACGGTGATTGTACATGCTGCTAAACTGCCTCCCAAAAAGACTCTTCTCTTTAGAGCTCGCCATCGACCCGGAGCCAGTTGAGATGCAGATTCCTCGCATGTATCTTGAGCGGTATTCGCTTCGCTTGGCACGGCTCGGCATGTCTGAGCAGGGCCGTTTTATTGTTGCGGAACCAAAAGAACCGCCCAGTGTCATCTCGGCGCGAAATCTCGTCAATGCAGTGTGCAAGATAGATGTTCGCCCGGTGGCAATTTGCTGGGATGCCATGGATTTAGGCTTTATGCGCGCGCTTTCCTCGGAGGGAATCGCATATATCCGAGATGAGCGAAATGCGTTTCTGCCATTTATCGGAGCTGTTATTTCCGATGAGGTGCTGGGTGCTTCTCCCGCTGCTCCGCTTTCGCCCCAATCTCAACGAATCGTTCTAAATCTCATCGCGGGACGATGGGTTGACTGCTCCGCCGGCGACCTAGCGCGTCTGTGTGGCAAAAGCGCGGCAAGCGTAAGCGGCTATCTTTCGGAAATCGCCGCTATTGCTCCTGGGCTAATTGTACGGGACGGCAAAAAGCGTATATTGTGCGACGCCGGGTTGTCGACCGAGACGTTGCTGAATGGGTTTGAGGACTATCTTCGCACGCCAGTTGTAGAGCGCATCCGGCTCAAGGGGACAGTCGACTGGGCAGAATTGCGGGCCGTTGATGCGTTATTCTCCGGCGTGTCTGCCCTTAGCTACATGTCTGATCTTGCTCATGAAGACTCTGCCCCAACCATTGCTCTCGAAAAGTATCAGCTAGAGGCCTTGAAAGGGCATATGGGCGACAGATGGCTGGAGGCTCAGTGGTACGAACTGGCGGCAGTTGTGATTGAGGTCTGGTCGTATCCCGTGGACGCGCCGTCCGATATTAGTTTTGATGCGACGGGTTTGCAGTGTGTCGACCCGTTTTCCTTATACGTTGCTTGCGCAAAAGCAGATTACAAAGAAGATCGTCTGCTCGACGCGGTTGAACAGCTCAGGAGGACGATATGTCAAAAGTGAGGGGAATAGAGCGATTTGCCGATGCCATGAGCGGCTGTAAAGGCGGTTACGTTCTTATTGGTGGAGGGGCCTGCAGCGTTCTATTTGACAATGAGGGCGATTCGTTTAGAGCTACTGAAGACTTGGATGTCGTCGTAATTGTTGATGGGGAAGGCGTTGAATTCGCCACTGCATTGTGGGCATTTATCAAAGCTGCCGGATATGAAACTGGAAAGGTCGGCGATGGAAAGTGCACTTACTATCGGTTCTGTTTGCCCGAAGGATCAAGGCAAGTCCTAGACTATCCCGGCCAAATTGAGCTATTTGCCCGACATCCTGATTTTGTGCTTGAAGATGAAACGAGCGAAGTGGCACCTCTTTCCTTTGACGGGGCCGTATCAAGTCTCTCGGCAATTATTCTCGACGATGGCTACTACGAATTTATTCGCGACAACGCAACGAACGTAGAGGGCATTACGTTGCTCGATGCGCTCCATATCATTCCCCTCAAGATGCGTGCACACATTGATATCAATAGGAGCTATGAAGAAGGGCGCCATTGCAACGATAAAGATCGACGAAAGCATCGCTCGGATATTGTTCGACTTGCGGGTTTGTTGCCGCCTTCGGCTCGCTTGGAGCTAATAGAGCAAATGAGGGCTGATGCCGGAGACTTCTTTGCGGACTTTTCTTCTTATGTAAATCGGCAGACTGATCGTAAAGAGAGAGCGCGTCTTCAGGACACATTATCGTTTCTCGAAAAGGTCTACCTATAGGCACCTTGATTCGTTATGTATGGCGAGGGGCTCCCCCGTTGATGGACGGGAGAGCCCCTTGTTGCTTTTTAATTGTCGTTGCTAGCCAGAGGCTCGCCGGGATGGGCGCGGGGTTTGGTCGATCGCGAGTTCCGCACGAGCCGGAGAGCACTTAATGTGCTCTCCGTGCGAGCAGGACTGTCCGAGCAGGCGATCAAACCCCGTGCCCATCCCAGCGAGCACTTGGGGACTGGTGGCTTACAGGTGCGAGATGATCAGTTCCATTTTGCCTTCGAGGTCAATGGACTTGACGGTGCTGGGGGCCAGCAGGTGGCTTCCCTTGTGGACGGGGTCGCCGCAGACGGTGCCTTCGCCGTTGATGACCGACAGGCACATGAAGGGCCAGCGCTGCTCCAAGGTCTTGCTGCCGTCGACGCGCACGCGATCGACGGTGTAGCAGGGGTTGGATTCGAGCTCGGTCACGCCGTCGACCTCGGGCGCGGTCACGGTGCCGTCGGTCGGAGCCTGAACATCAAAATCAATGCAGTCGAGGCTCTGCTCAATGTGCAGCGGGCGCAGCTTGCCGTCGGTGCCGAGGCGGTCGTAGTCGTACAGGCGATAGGTCACGTCGCTCGACTGCTGCGTCTCCAAAATGAGCGTGCCGGTCTTGATGGCGTGCACGGTACCGGAGTCAATCTGGAAAAAGTCGTCCTTGCGGATCGGCAGCATGTTGAGCATGTCGTCCCAGCGGCCGTCCTTGATCATCTGTGCGGCCTCGGCGCGATCCTTGGCGCGCTGCCCGACGATAATCGTGGCGCCGGGCTCGCAGTCCAGGACATACCAACACTCGGTTTTGCCCAGGCTGCCGTTCTCGTGCTCGGCGGCGTACTCGTCGTTGGGATGAATCTGGATCGAAAGATCGTCCTTGGCGTCCAGGATTTTAATGAGCAGCGGGAACTCCTTGCCCTCGCAGTTGCCAAAGAGCTCACGGTGCTCGGCCCACAGCCACGACAGCGTGTGTCCGGCATACGGGCCCTCCGCAATCTGGCAGTCGCCGTTGGGGTGGGCCGAGATGGCCCAGCACTCACCGATGGGACCCTCGGGAATGTCGTAACCAAATACGGTTTCGAGCTGGCGGCCGCCCCAGATCTTCTCGTGGAAGATCGGCGTGAGTTTAATCAAATCGGACATGTGCATACTCCCATAAGGTTGTGCGGGTGCCGCGTAAGACAGCTCAAAACGAGCACCCACCGGATTACAAAACTAGGCCAGCGTTACGTTGTGTAGCTCAAAGCGGTCGCCTACGTTGTGCGAGATAGAATATTCAAACGCGGTGCCGCTATCCAAGAAGCCAATCTGTTTGAGTTCGAGCAGGGGAGAGCCGGGTTTGGTATCCAGGCGTTCAGCCTCTTCCTCAGTTGCCGCGACAGCGCGAATGGTGCGATGGAAGCTCGAAATCTTCAGCCCGCATTGCTCGCGGATAAAGCCGTAGACCGATCCGTACAGGTCCTTCTTTTTAAGGCCCGGGATCAGTTCTAGCGGCATATAGGTGTACTCGATGACGATGGGCTTCTCGTCGACTTGGCGCACGCGCACGATGTGATAGGCGAAGTCATCCTCGGCCATTCCCAGCTGGGTCGCAACCTCTGCCGGCGGATTGACGATCGAGAAATCGTAGACCACCGAGGTCACCTTTTCCCCGCGGTGCTCATACGAAAAGCCCTGGGCACGGTCGTTCTTGCCTTGAAAAAACACCTGGCCGGGAAGTCCCGCCATGTCCTTGACGTAGGTGCCCGATCCGCGCCGGCTGGTAATAAGGCCTTCCTCGGTGATCTGCTCAATCGCTCGTTTGACGGTGATTTTGGAAACGCCATAGAGCTCACAGAACTCAACGACGGTGGGCAACTTATCGCCCGGTTTAAGTGCGCCGTCCTCGATGCTTCGACGGATATCTGCAGCTATCGCCTTGTATTTTGGAATCATGGAACCCCCTTTCCAGCTTGATTGAGTATAAAAGAAAGTATAGCCAACACCTAAGTATCCCTATTGCGTTTTAGAAAAGTTCGAGAAAGAGAATATCTAAAAACGCTTTTCTTATTAAATAAAAGCGCCTTAAAACGAAATTCATTCGAATATTGTCGTATTGAGCAGATTGATCAGTCTGGGGACGGGGCCGAGTCGTGTTGCCGTCTAACGAGCTGAATCTCATGCTCTGCGTTTTCCCAGATAAAACCTGCCAAAACAAACCAGTCCCTTTTTGGTGGGTTTTTGCCTTGGGAGCGGTACCATACAGGCAATGTTTAAACGAGAAAGGTGGGCTCCCATGGAACCTAAGCAGTACTACATCGGCATTGACGTCGGCGGCACTTCGGTTAAGGAGGGCCTGTTCGACGAGGACGGCAACCTGCTTGCCAAGGCCAGCGTGCCCACGCCTCCCATCGTTGACGCTGCGGGCTTTGCCGCGGTGACCGAGGCCATCGACCAAGTGGTCGCCAAGGCACAGATTCCGCGCGCCTTTGTGGCGGGCATTGGCTTGGCCGTTCCGTGCCCCATCCCGGCTTCGGGCGATGCCAAGGTCAAGGCCAACATTGCCATTAACCTGCCCGAGCTTAAGATCGCCATTCAGGAGCACTGCCCCGACGCGGTCGTTAAGTACGAAAACGATGCCAACGCCGCTGCTATGGGCGAGGCTTGGCTCGGCTCTGCCAAGGGCGTGCAGAACGTGGTGATGGTCACCATCGGTACCGGCGTGGGCGGTGGCGTTATCGTCAACGGCGATGTGGTATCGGGCGTCGTGGGCGCCGGCGGAGAGATCGGCCATATGTGCCTGAATCCCGACGAGGAGCGCACCTGTGGCTGTGGCGGCCATGGTCACCTGGAGCAGTATTCCAGCGCCACCGGTGTGGTGAACAACTACCTGGCCGAGTGCGAGAAGGCGGGCGTCGAGCCCATCGAGCTCACCGGCCCCTCCGATTCCAAGGACGTGTTCCAAGCTTGCCGCGAGGGCGACAAGTTTGCGCTGGCCGCGGCCGATACCATGGCCGATTATCTCGGTCACGCTCTGGCGCTTATCGCCAACGTGGTCGACCCCGAGATGTTCCTGATCGGCGGTGGCGCCTCCGCCTCGGCCGATGTCTACCTCGACAAGGTTCGCGAGCACTTTAAGCAGTACGCGCTTTCCGCCTCGCGTGAGACGCCCATTAAGGTCGCCTCGCTCGGCAACGACGCCGGCATCATCGGCGCCGCCTACGTAGCCCTGCGCGCCGCCGGCAAATAGCTGGCGCAAGAGGGGCAGGTTAGTTTGCACCACATGGTGCAGAGGGGACAGACTTTGCCTCAGCTCCTGCCCCAATTTGTGCTGCGGCCCTTCCATCTCATAGGGTTCGGCGTCAGCGTGCTACCATAGCTACGTCCAAGTACACATATCAAGTGGAGGATTTCCATGGCAAACGTTCTTGTCTTTGGTCACCAGAATCCCGATAACGACGCCATCATGAGCGCCGTCGTCCTGTCCCAGCTGCTCAACCAGGTTGAGTATGCCGGCAACACCTACGAGGCCTGCGCACTGGGCCAGCTTCCGGCCGAGTCCGCCAAGCTGCTCGCCGACGCCGGCATTGCCGAGCCCCGCGTGATCGATTCCGTCGAGGCCGGCCAGCTCGTCGTCCTCACCGACCACAACGAGTCTGCCCAGTCCGTCGCCGGCCTTAAGGACGCCACGGTCTTTGGCGTCGTCGACCATCACCGCATCGGCGACTTCGAGACCGCCGGCCCGCTGCACTACATCTGCCTGCCCTGGGGCTCCAGCTGTACCATCGTCACCAAGCTCGCCGGCGTGCTCGGCGTCGAGCTTTCCGACGTTCAGGCCAAGCTGCTGCTCTCGGCCATGATGACCGATACGCTCATGCTCAAGAGCCCCACCACCACCGATGTCGACCGCGCCGTCGCCGCCAAGCTCGGCGAGCAGGTGGGCGTCGACCCGGTCAAGTTCGGCATGGAGGTCTTCCTCACCCGTCCGTCCGGCTCCTTCACCGCAGCCGAGATGGTCGGCAACGACATCAAGATGTTCGAGCCCGCCGGCAAGAAGCTGCTCATCGGCCAGTACGAGACCGTCGACAAGAGCCGTGCGCTTGGCATGATTGACGAGATCCGCGAGGCCATGCGCGCCTACGCCGCCGAGAAGGGCGCCGACGGCATCGTCCTGTGCATCACCGACATCATGGAGGAGGGCTCGCAGGTTCTGCTCGAGGGCGAGACCGAGGCCGCTCAGAAGGGCCTGGGCATTGCCGACGAGCACGACGGCGTTTGGATGCCGGGCGTCCTTTCCCGCAAGAAGCAGGTCGCTGCCCCCATCATGGCCGCCTGCTAGGTTTTGCAACCTGCTCACGACCGGATCGCGGATGCTCCGCGCTCCGGTCGTTTTTTGTGCGCGGGACCACGTCGCCTATTGGACAGGGGCGCCCGTGCCGTTGAACAAATAATGTTCAACCTGTGGTTCCGCTTTTCGGCCGCGCTCGCGCGCTTGTCGCGCAGGGTAGGCTAGATGCAAGCGTAATACGTTGGAGCGCGGCGCCGCCATTTGGGCGGGCCGTGCTTTTTTAAGACGGGAGCCTTCCCGTGAAAGGAGCCGCCCATGGCAGCACCCGAGCAGCTGTTCAACACCCGTGAGCGCAAGCGTTTTGAGCGTCACGACATTTGGGAGCGCATTGCCGAGAACGGCACGATTTCCGCCGCCGTCATGGTGATCGCAGCCATCGCCGCGGTCATCTGCGCCAACACCGATGCCTACGAGGCTATTCATCACTTTTTGGAGACCCCGCTGTATGTGGGTCTTGGCAGCCTTACGGCTGGCCTTACCGTCGAGGTCTTTGTCAACGACTTTCTCATGGCGATCTTCTTTTTGCTGGTGGGCATCGAGCTTAAGTACGAGATGACGGTCGGCGAGCTCAAGAATCCGCGTCAGGCCATGCTTCCCATGCTGGCGGCCGTGGGCGGCGTCGTCGTTCCCGCCTGCATCTACCTGATCTTTAACCATGCCGGCGCGCACAACGGCTGGGCTATTCCCATGGCAACCGATATCGCCTTTGCGCTGGGCGTGCTATCGCTTTTGGGTAACCGCGTGCCCAACGGCGTGCGCGTGTTCTTCTCGACGCTCGCCATCGCCGACGATCTCATCTCCATCGCCGCTATCGCCATCTTCTACGGCCAGAGCCCCAGCACGTTTTGGCTGGGCGCCGCTGCGGTTGTAACCTGCGCGCTCGTGTGGCTCAACAAGACGCAGCACTACCGCCTCGCCCCGTATTCGGTGCTGGGTCTGCTGCTGTGGTTCTGCATGTTCAAGAGCGGCGTGCATGCTACGCTTGCTGGCGTCATCTTGGCCTTTACCATCCCGGCCAAGTGCGGCGTCAAGCTCGATAGCCTTACCGACTGGCTGGGCGAGTGCCTGCCGTTGCTCGACGACCGCTACGACGACGAGGCGCACATCCTGGGTCAGCACGACTTTACCGTCTCGACCACCAAAGTCGAGCGCGTCATGCACCGCGTGACCCCGCCGCTCATCCGCATGGAGCGTCTGATCTCCACGCCGGTCAACTTTGTGATCCTGCCGATCTTTGCGTTCGTAAACGCGCAGGTTCGCCTAGTGGGCGTGGACATGAGCACGCTGCTCACCGACCCGGTGACGCTCGGCGTATATTTTGGCATGCTGCTGGGCAAACCGATCGGCATCTTTGGCATGACGTTTGCCCTGGTTAAGCTCAAGATTTCCGAGCTGCCGCACAATGTCAACTGGCATATGATCGCCGGTGTGGGCATTTTGGGCGGTATCGGCTTTACCATGTCGATCCTCATCAGCGGCCTCGCCTTCCCGACGGCCCAGTTTGAGGTCCTGGCCGCAAAGGCCGCCATTCTTGCCGGTTCGGTCACCGCGGCCGTGCTGGGCATGATCTACATGAGCGTGGTCTGCAAACACCCTGCGCCCAAGGACGAGTAAGAGCACATACAAGTTTGAAAACGCCGCCTGTGAATACCATCACAGGCGGCGTTTTAGTCACTGGGTAGTCGTTGGGGACAGACTTAAATGACTACCCAAGTGCCGGCAGGTTGGGACTACTCATTTAAGTCTGTCCCCAATGAGTGGTTCTATTCCACGGTGCCGTAGACGGCGCCCCAGCCGTGGGCGGCTAAGGCGGAGTTCAGCTGGTCGCAAAGTGACTGGCGGTCGTAATAGCCGGGCGGCAAAAGGTTCACGATCTCCATAAGGTCGGGCGCCAGGTCCAAGATTTCGGCCTGCACGATTAGGTCCAGGCGGTCGATGGCGTGGCGGTCGTAAAACAGCCCGTCGATCAGGCGCTGCAGGTCGCCGAATTCCTCAGCCCTAAACGAACCGTATTCCATAATGCCTCCTTGGGCGCCCCACGCCGGCATGCGCGGCGATGTCGTAATTCATTGCGATGAACTTAATCTATCACGGCTTCATACCGTTGCGGCGGTGGCGGTCTATACTTAGACGAACTGCAACGTCCCGCTTCGCGAAAGGTCGCACCCATGCAGACGATCTACCAGAAGATGGAAACCACCGAACTCGATGCCGCCATCGAGGCGCTCAAAGCCGAGGTCGCCGAGGTCAAGGCCAAGGGCCTGGCGCTCGACATGGCCCGCGGCAAGCCGTCGCCCTCCCAGGTGGACATCTCGCGCCCCATGCTCGATATCCTCAATGCCGAGGCCGATCTGCACGACGGCAACGTCGACTGCTCCAACTACGGCTGCTTCGAGGGCATTCCCTCGGCACGCAAGTTGGCAGGGGAGTTCCTGGGCTGCCCCGCCGAGCAGACGCTCGTGCTGGGTTCGTCGAGCCTTTTGATCGAGCACGACATCGCCGGCATGTTCTGGCGCTGTGGTTCGTGCGGCAGCGAGCCCTGGGATGCCTACGAGGCCGCGCACGACGGCAAGAAGGTCAAGTTCCTGTGCCCCGTTCCCGGCTACGATCGCCACTTTGGCATCACCGCCGACTTGGGCATCGAGAACGTCCCCGTTGCGATGACCGACAACGGCCCCGACATGGACGAGATCGAGCGCCTCGTTGCCGCCGACGATTCCATCAAGGGTATCTGGTGCGTGCCCAAGTATTCCAACCCCACGGGCATCACCTTTAGCGAGGACACCGTGCGCCGCCTGGTCGAGATGCCCACGGCCGCGCCCGATTTCCGCATCTTCTGGGACAACGCCTACTGCGTGCACGACCTGTACGACGAGACCGACGAGCTTGCCAATATCTTTGACCTCGCTCGCGCGGCGGGCACCGAGGACCGCGTGGTGGCCTTTGCCTCGACGTCCAAGATTACCTTCCCGGGCGCCGGCATCGGCTTTATCGGCGCGAGCCCTGCGGTCATCGCGGAGTTCTCCAAGCGCCTCAAGGCCGGCTTGATCAGCGCCGACAAGCTCAACCAGCTGCGTCACGTGCGTTTCCTTCCCACCATTGAGGCGGTCAAGGAGCATATGAAAAAGCATGCCGAGTTTTTGCGCCCGCGCTTTGAGGCCGTTGAGCGCAAGCTCACCGAGGGTCTGGGCAACACGGGTTGCGCCACCTGGACGCATCCCCGCGGCGGCTACTTTGTGAGCTTCGATGGTCCTGAGGGCTCGGCCCAAAAGGTCGCCGCGCTTTGTGCCGATCTGGGCGTCAAGCTCACGCCGGCTGGTGCCACCTGGCCCTATGGCAAGGACCCGCGCGACACCAACATCCGCATCGCGCCGAGCTATCCCACGGTCGAGGACCTGGAGGCCGCGCTCGACGTACTGGTGCTGGCCGTCAAGCTCGTCGCTGCCGAGATCGCGCGTGCCGAGCGCGCCTAGCGCGCAGAGCTCTGCAAGTCCGCGCCGCGTACTTTTCCGCACTTTCGATACGCAAAGGAGCGTATACATGGATTTGGGTATTTCCACCAACCCCACGCCGGAGCTCTACACCATTAAGGTGACCGGCGAAATCGATATCTCTAACGCCGACAGTTTGCGTAACGCCATCGACTTGGCGCTTGAGCAGCCCACCGAGGCCGTTGAGCTCGACTTTGCCCAGGTGAGCTATATCGACTCGACGGGCATTGGCGTGCTTGTGGGCGCCGCGCACCACGCAGCCGATCATGGCAAGCGTTTTAGCTGCGCCAACGTGCAACCCCCGGTGATGCGCGTGGTTCAGCTGCTGGGTGTCGACCAGGAGATTTCGATCACGGCCGCATAAGCCCTGTCCCAAAAGGGGCGTGCCGTTTGGCATATGTTTGTGATGCGCTCGAACGTTTTGGCGTCCGGGCGCTATACTTGACCGAATGAATAGACGAGTTCCGGCCGAATGGCGCGGTGCGGGCTCGACTCACATCGAGCCTTGGAGGTATGTGTGTTTGGTATTGGAGAGGGTGAGCTGGCAATCATCGTGGTCTTCGGCTTTTTGCTGTTTGGCCCGGATAAGCTCCCGCAGATGGGCCGCACGATCGGCCGTGCCATCCGTCAGTTCCGCGAGACGCAGGAAAAGATGACGGCAGTTGTTCAGTCCGAGATTATCGATCCGGTAAGTGAGGCCGCTTCGGCGCCGGTCAAGCCCAAGAAGGCCGCTGTCGATGACGATTCCGATGCGGATGAGGATGCCACCGAGACGGCAGCGCCCGCCAAGAAGGAGACCTTTGCCGAGCGTCGCGCCCGCCTTGCCGCCGAGAAGGCCGCGAGTGAGGGTGCTGCTGAGGGCGAGGCTGCTGCCGAGGAGACGGAGGCCGAGGGCGCTGGGCCCGCCGCTGCCGATGCTGCCACTGCCGCCGTCGAGCCCGAGCCTGCCGCAGAGCCCGAGCCCGAGCCGGCAGAGCCCACGACGGCCGACCTCTACGCCCGTCGTCCCCGCAAGCGCAAGGCCGTCGTCGACCAGCTCGCTCGTGAGCTTGAGGTCGAGGACGAAGCCGCTGCCGCCGACGCCCCGAAGGGAGGCGATGAGTAATGCCTATCGGACCTGCGCGCATGCCGCTCTTCGATCACCTGGGAGAGCTCCGTCGCCGCCTGACCATCGTGGTCGTATCGGTGTTTGCCGCCGCCATCGTGCTGTATTTCGCCACGCCCGTGGTGCTCGATATCCTGGAAGACCCCATCCGCTCGTTTGTGCCGGACGGTAAGTTCTACATCACCACCACGCTCGGCGGCTTTGGCCTGCGCTTCTCGCTGGCCATCAAGATGGCCGTTGTCATGTGCACGCCCATGATCATCTGGCAGATCTTGGCGTTCTTCCTGCCGGCGCTTCGCCCCAACGAGCGCAAGTGGGTCGTGCCCACGGTGCTCGCTTCGACGGTGCTGTTCTTCCTGGGTGCCATCTTCTGCTACTTCATCATCATTCCTGCGGGCTTTGAGTGGCTCATCGGCGAGACCTCTGCCGTCGCAACTGCGCTGCCCGATCTGGAGAACTACGTCAACATGGAGCTGCTCTTTATGATCGGCTTTGGTGTGGCGTTTGAGCTGCCGCTCATCATTTTCTACCTGTCCGTTTTCCACATCGTGTCCTACGCGGCTTTCCGCGGCGCCTGGCGCTACGTGTACGTGGGCCTGCTCGTGGGCTCGGCTGTGATCACGCCCGACGGCTCGCCCGTCACGCTGGGCCTTATGTACGGTGCCCTGCTTTCGCTCTACGAGATTTCGCTCGCCATCGCTCGCGTGGTCATTACTGCGCGCGAGGGCAAGGAGGGCCTGTTCGTGAGCCGTCTGGACCTGTTCTCGGACGACGAGGACGACGAGGAGTAAATCGGTATGCACGAGGTTGGCATTGTCAACGGCATACTCGATACAGTGATTCGCGCGGCGCGTGGGGCGGGGGCCTCGCGCGCCGTTTTGGTAACGCTGCGTATCGGGGATATGACCGAGGTGGTGCGCGAGGCGCTCGACTTTGCGTGGGAGACGTTTCGCGACGAGGACCCGCTCACGCGAGGCTGCGAGCTTTCCGTGGAGGAAGTCCATCCACAAAGCGAGTGCCTGGACTGCGGCGACGTCTTCGACCACGATCGCTTCCACTGTCGCTGTCCCCAGTGTGGTGGTGCCAACGTGCGCCTACTGCACGGCCGCGAACTCGACATCGCAAGTATCGAAATCGAAACCCCCGACGATTAGCCGTCACCAAATGGCAGAAGTAAGGAGTGCCGAGTATGGCCGAGAAAACGATTGATATCGCATCGCCGATCCTGTCGCGCAACGAGCGTCTGGCAGACCAGCTGCGTCAGCGATTTAATGAGGCAGGCACCTATGTGATCAATGTACTGTCGAGCCCCGGTTCGGGCAAGACCACCACGATCCTGGGCACCAACGAGCGCCTGCGTGACAAAGCCGGCCTGCGCTGTGCCGTCATCGAGGGCGATATCGCCTCGGACGTCGACGCCATCATCATGAAGGAAGCCGGCATGCCCGCCATCCAGATCAACACGGGTGGTCTGTGCCACCTCGAGGGCAACATGATCATGGAGGCCGTCGACGCCTTCGACCAGGCTGTGGGTTTGGAAAACATCGACGTCATCTTTATCGAAAACGTTGGCAACCTGGTCTGCCCGGTCGACTTTGACCTGGGCGAGAACCTGTCCATCATGATCCTCTCGGTGCCCGAGGGCGACGACAAGCCTATCAAGTACCCGGGTATCTTCCAGCACGCCGGCGCGCAGCTGCTCAATAAGGTCGACGTTGCCCCGGCTTTCGATTTTGACATGGATAGGTATACTAAGACACTCGATGACCTCAATCCGCAGGCGCCGCGGTTTGCCGTGAGCGCGCGCAAGGGCGAGGGCATGGATGCCTGGTGCGATTGGCTCATCGGGCAGATCGAGCAAGCAAGGGCGTAAGTCGGCCGCCATAAGCGCGGGCGCAGCCGCAGAGACATGAGATAGGAGCCTCTTTTGAAGCTCATCATCGCCGAGAAAAACGACGCCGCGCGCCAGATCGCCGAGCGTCTGTCCACGGGCAAGCCCAAAAAGGACAAGGTGTACAACACCGCCATCTACCGTTTTGAGTGGAAGGGCGAGGAGTGCGTGACGATCGGCCTTGCCGGTCACATCCTCGCGCCCGATTTTTGCGACAGCGTGCTGTTCGATAAAAAGCTGGGCTGGTATTCGGTCACCGAGGACGGCGAGATGCTGCCGGCCGATATGCCCGATGGTCTGGCACGTCCGCCCTACGACACCAAGCGCAAGCCGTTTCTTGCCGATGGCATCTCCATCAAGGGCTGGAAGCTCGAGAGCCTGCCCTATCTCACCTGGGCGCCCGTCATTAAGTTGCCGGCCGAGAAGGAGCTCATTCGCTCGCTCAAGAACCTTGCCAAGAAGTCCGACAGTGTCATTATCGCTACGGACTTCGACCGTGAGGGCGAGCTGATCGGTTCGGACGCCCTCAACAAGGTGCGCGAGGTTGCGCCCGACTTGCCGGTCGCCCGCGCCCAGTATTCTTCGTTTACCAAGGCCGAGATTACGCAGGCCTTCGATAACCTTGTCTCGCTCGACCAGAACCTGGCCGATGCCGGCGAGAGCCGTCAGCATATCGATCTTATTTGGGGCGCGGTGCTCACGCGCTATCTGACGCTCGCCAAGTTCGGCGGCTTTGGCAACGTGCGCTCCGCCGGCCGCGTGCAGACACCGACGCTTGCCCTGGTGGTCGAGCGCGAGCGCGAGCGCATGGCGTTTGTGCCCGAGGACTATTGGCAGATTCGCGGCATGGGTGCCGCGCAGGGCGCCGCCGAGGACGACCGCTTTAAGATCGCGCACAAGACGGCGCGTTTTACCGACAAAGATGCCGCCGAGACAGCGTATGGTCATGTCGACGGCGCTACGACGGCGACCGTTGCCGCGGTGACCAAGCGCTCGCGTAAGCAGCAGCCGCCCACGCCGTTCGCGACCACCTCGCTGCAGGCAGCCGCTGCGGCCGAGGGCATATCGCCCGCACGCACCATGCGCATCGCCGAGTCCCTCTACATGGCGGGCCTCATCAGCTACCCGCGTGTCGACAACACCGTGTACCCCGCGACGCTTGATCTGGGCGCCGTGGTGAGCGACCTGGCAAAGATCAACCCGGCGCTGGCGCCCGTGTGCAAAAAGGTGCTCGCCGGTCCCATGAAGCCCACGCGCGGCAAGGTCGAGACCACCGACCACCCGCCTATCTATCCCACGGGCGAGGGCGATCCGTCCACGCTCGATGGTGGCCAGCGCAAGCTCTACGACCTCATCGCCCGTCGCTTCCTGGCGACGCTTATGGGTCCTGCGACCATCGAGAACACCAAGCTCGAGCTCGACGTCAACGGCGAGCCCTTCGTGGCTTCGGGCGACGTGCTCGTGACCCCGGGTTTCCGCGAGGCCTATCCGTACGGCCTTAAGCGCGATGAGCAGATGCCGCCGCTTGAGCAGGGCGATACGGTCGACGTGTTCGACATTAAGCTCGAGGCCAAGCAGACCGAGCCGCCCGCGCGCTACAGCCAGGGCAAGCTCGTGCAAGAGATGGAAAAGCGTGGCCTGGGCACCAAGTCCACGCGCGCGAGCATCATCGAGCGCCTGTACGCCGTGCGTTACCTCAAAAACGATCCCGTGGAGCCGAGTCAGCTGGGTATCGCCATTATCGATGCACTGTCGCAGTTTGCCCCGCGCATCACGAGCCCCGATATGACCAGCGAGCTTGACGGCGATATGACCCGCGTGGAGCGCGGCGAGGACACCGAAGAGCATGTCGTGACGCACTCGCGCGCGCTGCTGGCCGGCGTACTCGACGAGCTGCTCAAACATACGCAGGAGCTGGGCGACGCCATCAGCGACGCCGTCACGGCCGATGCGCGCGTGGGCGCCTGCCCCAAGTGCGGCAAGGACCTGGTTATGAAGACGAGCGCCAAGACCCGCGGCAGCTTTATCGGCTGCATGGGCTGGCCCGACTGCGACGTGACCTATCCGGTGCCGAGCGGTGTCAAGGTGAGCCCGCTCGAGGGCGAGGCCGCCGTGTGCTCCGAATGCGGCGCGCCGCGCATTAAGTGCCAGCCGTTCCGCCAGAAGGCCTTCGAGATCTGCGTGAACCCGACGTGCCCCACCAACTACGAGCCCGACCTTAAGGTGGGCGAGTGCAAGGTGTGCGCCGAGGCCGGACGCCATGGCGACCTGATCGCGCACAAGAGCGAGAAGAGCGGCAAGCGCTTTATCCGCTGCACCAACTACGATGACTGCGGCGTGAGCTATCCTCTGCCGGCGCGCGGTAAGCTCGAGGCGACGGGTGAGACCTGCCCCGAGTGCGGCGCCCCCATCGTGGTGGTCAACACGGCGCGCGGTCCGTGGCGCATCTGCGTGAACATGGACTGCCCGACCAAGGAGAAGAAGCCCGCCCGCGGCCGCAAGACCACGACTAAGGCGAGCACGGCGAAGAAGACAACGGCGGCCAAAAAGACGACGGCCAAAAAGACAACCGCCAAGAAGTCGACGGCGAAGAAGTCGACTGCCAAGAAAGCGGCTACCGACAAGTAGCGGCGCAGTCGAAACATCGCCCTAAAAAACGAGCGAGGACCCTGCGATCCTCGCTCGTTTTTTGACCGGCAGTTAGGGACGTTCCTTTTCTGCCGGCAGTTTAGGAACGTCCCTAACTGCTGGCTCGGGAACGACAAAGCGCTAGTTCACTTCGACGGGTTTGGCGCCGGGATAGCGCTCCTCAAAGTCTAGGCGGTACTTATTGTCATTGGTGCCCGCCACGTTGTCGTGTGACAGCGGCGCCACGATCTCATTCTTATGGTCCGCAGGCTTGGCGTATTTCAGGCTGATCTCCCAGGCATCACAGATTGCGTCGATGCGGTGATCCAGGTCGTCGTACAGGGCAACGATGTCCTTCCAGGAGCTGTAGTTCCTGGAGCTCGTCGGGACGTCCAGATCCTCGACGATGTCGTAATACTGCTCGATGGTGTCCTCCGTGCGCTCGGCGACGTCGGCGAGATTTTGACGGGTGGTGCGATCTTCTTCCAGATAGCTGCCATTGAAGGCCTGCGCGCAGGCGCGGACCTGGCTGTCGAGGTCTTCGAGCAGGTCGTAGTATTCGCTCAGTCGGCGGTAGAGGTTCTGCTCGGAGAGCGTTGCTTCGCCGCCATCCTCGTCGTCATCGTCATCATCGTCGTACAGGCTGTTGGGATCGCCGAGGGGCTTTAGGTCATCGTCGTCGACGTCATGGTGCAGCTTAGCTACCTCGGCAGTCGTCTGCGTGGCGGCGTTGTCGAACGGTCTGATTGCAAAGAAGATGACCAGAGCGATGATGATCGCCACCAGCACAACGATAACGGCGATAAGCGGCCCGGTGCCGCTCTTTTTGGGAGCGGGGGTCTGTGGCGAAGCGGGCGCGTATGAGGGAGCCGGCTGCTGTTGGGGCGAGCCGCTCGCGACGGGTACGCGCTGCGTGGTCTCGACGGCCGCGGGGCTTGCGGCGGGGTCGGGGCGATAGGCGAGGGGGTCGTCTGCCTTGGCTTGCGGCATATCAAGGGAGCCGGTCTGCTCAAAAGCGGGCTGGCTATCGCTCGCGGTTGTTTGCTCAACGGGTGCACCGCACGAGGTGCAGAACTTGGCATTATCTGCAAGAAGCTTGCCGCACGAGGCGCAGTACCGAGACATTGCCACTCCTTTCGCCACATTTCAATGCAATACGACGATTATACCCATCGTCCAAAATTCCCCATCATGACAGTTGGGGACGTTCCTTTTCGGCCGGCAGTTTGGGAACGTCCCTAACTGCCGCCTGGTGGTTGGGGCGCGCCTGCCCCTGGGGTATCATGATTTGGTTGATATATCTGCATTTACGCGCCATGTAGGAAGGGGCTGCGCCCATGGCTTTTGAGCCCGCTCAACATAGCTTCATCACGCTCGAGGGCGTCGACGGCGCCGGCAAGTCTACGCAAGCGCGTCTGCTTGCCCGTGCGCTCGATCTTGCCGGCTACCAGGTGGTGAGTCTGCGCGAGCCGGGCGGTACCGCCATCAGCGAAAAGATTCGCGCCCTGCTGCTCGACCCCGCCAACACGGCGATGGGTGACACCTGCGAGCTATTGCTGTACGAGGCGGCCCGTGCCCAGTTGGTGCACGAGGTCATAGCCCCCGCCCTCGCGGCCGGTAAGGTGGTCCTGTGCGACCGCTTCTACGATTCCACGACCTGCTACCAAGCGTTTGCCGACGGCCTCGATCGCCAGATGGTACGCGATGCCAATAAGCTGGCCGTCGCGGGAACGCATCCGGCGCTCACGCTCGTCTACCACATCACACCTGAGCAGGCGGCGCTGCGTATGGCCGCCCGTGGCGCGGCAGATCGCATGGAGGCAAAGGGCATGGCGTTCCAAGAGCGCGTTTACCAGGGATTTTGCAGCATTGCCGCCGAGGAGCCAGGCCGCGTAAAGCTCATCGACGCCACCGCGCCCATCGAGGAAGTCTTTGCGAAGACGGTCGAGCAGGTCCGCGCGCACGGTCTCGATATCTCCCAAGACGCCGTTGCCGCCGCGCTTGCCCAGGAGGCCGAGTAACATGGCCCCCGCTCAGACAAGCCTGTTGGCCAAGCTCGACACCCAAGAGCGCGTGCGCGACTTTTTGACCAATGCCGTCGCCGGCGGCCGCGCATCGCACGCTTACCTGTTTTTGGGTGCTCCCGGCGCCGGCAAGCTCGACGCTGCATGGGCGCTCGCCCAGGCCTTCCTGTGCGAGCAGGATGGCTGCGGCGCATGCGACAGCTGCGTGCGCGTTGCTCGGCATACGCATCCCGACGTGCACTATTACACGCCCGAGAGTGCCACGGGCTACCTCATTGCCCAGACCCGCGAGTTGCTCGATGACGTGCCGCTGGCGCCCATCCGCGCCAAGGCCAAGGTCTACATCATCGACCGCGCCGAGCAGCTGCGCGCCAACACCGCCAACGCGCTGCTCAAAACGCTCGAGGAGCCGCCCGAGGGCGTTATGTTCATTTTGCTGGGCACCTCGGCAGACGTGATGCTGCCCACCATCGTGAGCCGCTGTCAGTGCGTGCCGTTTCGGCTGGTGTCGCCCGCCGTGGCCGCGCAGGCCGTGAGCCGCGCCACCGGCCAGGACCTCGCGCGTTGTCGCATGGCGGTCGCCGTGGCGGGGAGCCCCACGCGCGGCATCGAGTTCCTTAAGAGCGCCGAGCGCCAGGACGCTCGCCGCCAGATGGTTCGCGCCATCGATTCGCTTATCGCCGCCGACGAGGCTGATGTGCTCAGCCTCGCCAAGTCACTCATCGTCGCCGTTAAGGCGCCGCTCGCCGAGGTCAAGTCCACGCAGGAAAAGGTGCTTGAGCAAAACGCCGACTACCTGTCGCGTGGAGCATTGAAGCAGCTTGAGGACCGCAACAGGCGCGAACTCAACGCGCGCGAGCGTTCGGGTATCATGGAAGCGCTGGCGAGCGCGCGGACGCTCATGCGCGATGTGCTGTTGACGCTTCAGGACGAGGCGGCCGACGTGGTGAACGAAGACGTGCGCGACACGATCGGTCGGCTTGCCGCCGCGACCAATGTTGCGGGTGCCACCCAGGCGCTCGAGGCGGTCGCAACCGCCGAGCGCAACATCGCCAGAAACGTTACTCCCCAGCTGGCCATCGAGGTCATGCTGTTCGATATCAGGAAGGCACTGAAATGCCGTTAGTCGTACCCGTTAAGTTTACCTACGCCTCGCGCGACCTGTGGTTCGATCCGCAGGATCTGGATATCCTCGAGGCCGATTACGCCATTTGCTCGACCGAGCGCGGAACCGAGATTGGCCTGGTCACGGCCGACCCCTTCGAGGTGCCGCAAGACGAGATCGGTCAGCCACTCAAACCCGTGCTGCGCGTGGCGAGCGACATCGACCTGCAGCTTGCCGACGACCTGGCTATCCAGGGCGACGAGGCCATGGTTGATTTCCGCCGTCTGGTCAAGGAACTCGACCTCGAGATGAAGCCGGTCGGCGTCGAGTACCTGTTTGGCGGCGAGAAGGCCGTGTTCTACTTTGCGGCCGAGGAGCGCGTCGATTTTCGCCAGCTCGTCAAGGACCTGTCCTCGACGCTGCACATTCGCGTCGACATGCGTCAAATCGGCGTGCGCGGCGAGACCCGCCTGGTGGGCGGCTATGCCCAGTGCGGACAGGAACTCTGCTGCACGCGTTTTGGCGGACAGTTTGAGCCCGTCTCGATTCGCATGGCAAAAGAGCAGGACCTGCCGCTCAACTCGTCCAAGATCAGCGGTGTTTGCGGCCGCCTGATGTGCTGCCTGCGCTATGAGTTCGAGGCGTACAAGGACTTTAAGAGCCGCGCGCCCAAAAAGAAGACGCTTATCGACACGCCGCTCGGCAAGGCGCGCATCCAGGAATATGACACGCCGCGCGAGCAGCTTGTGCTGCGTCTGGAGAACGGCAAGGTCTTCAAGGTCAATCTGGCCGACATGACGTGCTCGGAGGGCTGCAAAAAGAAGGCCGCCGAGCAGGGCTGCAACTGTCGCCCCGACTGCGTGACGCGCGACGTGCTCGAGCGCATCGAGTCGCCTGAGATGCGCCTGGCGCTCATGGAGCTCGACCGTGAGAACGGCGTCGACGTGGGTGATGGTCTGTCGAGTGCCGACCGTCTGGCCGGCACGTCGATGCCCAAGCGCCGTCGTCGCGATGCTGAATCCGATGCTCGCGCCGGTCAAGGCCAGGGCGAGGGTCATGGCCGCGGAAAGGGCCGCGGCAAGGCCGAGGTGCCCGAAGTCGAGGAGGCCGCCGGTGGCCGTCGTCGTCGCAAGCGCGCGGGCTCGGGCGATGTTACCGAGGCCGCGGCCGCGGGCAAGAACGCCTCTCGCGAGCGCGAGGCTCAGCAGCCCCAGCAGCAGAATCGCGGCGGTGGCATGAACCCCACACGTCGTCGTCGCCGCCATCTGTCGAGCGAGGAGCGCGAGGACGCCTTCCGTGCCGCAGCTGCTCGCGAGGCTGGTGCCGCTTCCAAGGGCCCCTCGACCTCCGATACGCCTGCCGACAAGGGTGGCAAGCAACGCAACGATGACGAGCGCGCGCCGCGTCCGCGCCGTCGCCATTCCTCGGGCGCGCAACAGAAGCCCTCAGTGCCCTCCGTGGCCGATCAGGTCTCGGATGGCGAGGTCAAGGTCACGCGCCGTCGTCCCGGAGATGGCGGGGGAGCGGCTGCCAAGGCTTCGCGTGGCGCAGCTCGCGACGAGCGCGAGCTGCGCGAGGATCGCGGTGGCGAGGGCTCGGCCGACCAGGGTCAAAAGCGCCGTCGCCGTCGCCGTTCCCGCAAGCCGCGCCAGGATGGTGGCGAGGGCTCGACCCCGTCTTCGTCTGCACCACAACCGCCCGCCGGCGAATAACGCCTGCGAGCGGATTTAGCCCGCCTTGCCCCGAGCGCATCGGGGTATCATAGCGCTGAATCAACAACCCTCCCTGCGACCGAACGTAGGGAGGGTTGTGTCTTGAAGAGCCATCTGAACATATTGAGCCGTCTGCAGGGTGCCGGCGCCCTACCGTTTGCGGACGAATTGCTACCGTTTGCCGAGCGGGCGGCACGCGAGGCGCTCGAGGCATTGTCGCCAACACGATGTGCCGGCTGCGAGCGCGCCGGTACGCTTATTTGCCAAGACTGCCTGGCTGCGCTCACGCTCATCGACCCATGTCATAGCTGCACCCGATGCGGCGCCCCGTTTGGGGATTTGCTGTGCACTGAGTGTTCGGTCGAGGGCACGTCCTCGGCAATGTCGGAGGCGCTCGACCGCTGCCTGGCGTGCGCCGTCTATGCGCATCCGCTGCCGCGCATCATTAAAGCTTACAAGGACGCGGGCGAGCGACGTCTGGCTCCGTATCTGGCGGAGTTGCTCTACGACACCGCCCTGCATGCCCAGGTCGTAGCGCCCGAACGCTTAGGAGGCGTGCTGTCCGGTGCGGATGCGGTGGTGTTTGTGCCTGCGACGGAGGCAGCGTTTCGGCGGCGCGGTTTCGATCATATGGAGGCCATTGCGCGCCCATTTTGCGAGCTGTCGGGTGTTCCTCTGCTCGATGCCCTCGTCAAGTACGGCCATGGCGACCAGCGCGAACTCGGTCGTGAGGAGCGCCGCGAGCGTGCCCAAGGCATGTACGAGACGGTTGAGGACGTGCACGGCCGCCGCCTGCTGCTTATCGATGACGTTATCACTACGGGCGCGACGATGGCCGCGGCTTCGGCGGAACTCAAGCGCGCCGGCGCTGCGGCAGTCGATGGCCTTGCTATCGCACGTGTTTGGTAGGGGTGGTTTTGTGGCAGTAAAGATTGAGCGGCGCAACGAGCCGACAGGCGAACAGCTAGCGGCTTCCGTAATCCTAACAGGCGCCTCGGCGCTGCGCATGATGCGCGCCGAGCGCCGGCAGATGGGCTATATCAGCTGGAAGGACCTTGATCCCGATGAGGAGCGCCGTGTGCTGCGCACGTCGTCGCCCTCGACCGAGGACATCTATCTTCCCGACTTGGTGCGGATTGGGGCCGCAAGCGGCGAGGTGCAAGAGGATTTGTGTTTGCTGGTAGGGTCTGCAGCGCAGCGCCGCCGCATTCTTGGCGTGAGTTGGTCCGTATGCTCCGAGTTGCCTGCCGGCTCGATTCTAGAGGTGGAACCGGGGGTGTACGGCCTATCTCCCGAGGCCCTTTGTGTTGCCGTTGCACGCGAGGTTGGCTGCATCCAGGCGTTTGCCCTAACCCAGGAACTGTGCTCTAAGATTTCACTGAGCGACCGCGGGAAGTATCTGCCTCCCTACACCTCGCCCGTTGCGAACAAACTTGCAAAGGACAAGGACCAACCGACAGACGTGGGCTACTTTGAAGTCGAGCCAGTGCTGACGCTCGATCGCTTGGCAGATTACCTCGCGGTATGCAAGGGAAACGCGGCCAAACAATTGCAGCGTCTGTGTCCCTACTTGTCAGAAAACCTGCGCTCGCCCATGGAGTGCATCATGCTCGCCCTATTTTCGCTTCCGTTTTCCTATGGAGGATTTGCTTGCGGTCCCTTTAAGACCGACTACAAGATCGAGTTCGATGATCGCGCGCAGGCAATCTCGGGGATGCCCCATGCAGTTTGCGATGCATATCAGGAGGCAGCCCGGTTTGACCTGGAATACAACGGTGAGCTGGGCCATTCCTCCCGGAGGGGACGTACCCATGATGAAAAACGCAACACGGGCTTGATTACTATGGGAATCGAGGTCGCAACGGTCAACAACGAAATGCTTTGCGACATGGAAGCGATGGAAGCGCTCGCATGGCGCATCCACCAGCGTATGCGAAAGCGGTACCGGAATCGTGTCGATGCCTGCAGAAAGAAGCAAGAGGCGTTGCTTAACACGCTGCGGGTGTGTTTTGGGCTTAAGCCGGTCTAATTCGCGTCGAAAATAGGGGGTTAATCATATGCCTGGCCAAAATATGGCAAATATGAGTACTGTCACTAAATCAGTAACAGCAAAATCAAAGAATTTAGGACTCGGAGGCGGCGTAAAGTAAGAAGATAATAAACAAATGTAGAATAACTAAGCATCAGGTTGGCGACACTGAGCGCGAAATCTGTCCGAGAGGCCAAAACTGCCTGTTACTAAATTGGTGACAGTACTCATATTTGCCATTTTTTGGTCACGGCACCCTAAGAAGGGTGCCCCGGAGCTCCCCACAGGGGAGCTTCGGGCTTCATAGGGGCACGAATAGCCCACTCCGACCTGCGAAATCTGTACTCGCGATGCGAATGACGCCCCTAACCTTAAACTTTAGCTTGAACTTAGCTATAATGCGCTACGTTCCTACCAGGCTGTGGTTGCGGACGGACGAAATGCCCGTCCTAGTCCAAGACAGACGCGGTCAAAGGGATCCACGTAAGCGACCGCGTGCGCGCGGCGCGATCATGGCGCGTCCTAGATGTAAGCCGCACCGTCCGTTCTACTTTCTTTGGGGCAATACCGCCTCGCGGGCGAGCGGGCCAGTCGTGAAGGTGGCTGCGGCCTCCCGAGCAAACACCCCGGTGCGCAAGTGTGGGGTCAAATACCAGGTCAGCTGGTGGGAACAACCTGATATTCCGCGCAACGCACGGATCGTATACGACACAGAAGGCAGGGTAGTGGACATGGTGAGGGGCAGCTTGATGCACGCGGCTCGGTTAGGTGCTGGGACTGCAGCGGTCATCGCCGTTTTGGGCCTGAGCGGATGCGCGTTCAACCCGCTGTCTACGTTCACGACTCCCACGATCGACCAGATCGAGTACGAGACCGTCACGCCGGCGGTGTCGGACGATGCCCTGGTCACTCCCGGAACCCTGACGGTCGCCCTCGATACTTCCGATGCGCCACAGGCAATGCAGGGCGCCGACGGCGAGCTTACGGGGTATGCAGTCGACGCTGCCCGCGCCCTCGCAAGCCGCATGGGCCTTAAGGTCGCCTTTGTCGATGCGTCCTCGGCAGGTTCCGCACTCGGCGACAAAAAGGCCGATATCTTTATCGGCGAGATCAACTCCACGGACGGGGACATTAGCTCGCTCGGCACCTGCCTGTACGATGCCGCTTCTGTGTTCGGTAAAACTAGCGATGGTGGGTCGCTCAGCGTTTCCACCGATACCCTTAACACGTCCACCCTGGGCGTTCAGATGTCCTCGGCCTCGCAGGAGGCGCTTGCTAAGCAGAGCATCACCGCCAACCAAAAGACCTATTCCAACATCAACGAGTGCTTTGAGGCGCTCGAGTCCGGCGAGGTCGACTATGTGATCTGCGACTCTACGGCCGGCGGCTACCTTGCACGCCTGATGAGCGAGGTCTCCTATGTCGGTTCGCTCGAGGCGCCCTCGACGCTTAGTGTTGCGGGCCTCTCGTCCAATGACGAACTGTGCCGTGCCGTGAGCGATGCCCTCGACGGTATTACGGCCGACGGCACGCTCGAGGCGGTCCACTGCGTCTGGTACGGCACGATGCCCTACGACCTCACCACTAAGACGGTTTCGGGCGCTAACGTGCAGCTGGGCGATTCTGAGTCCAGTGAGACCATGTCCTCCGGCAGCGAGTCCTCCGATTCCAACAATGAGACCGCATCCTCCGAGGACAAATCGTCCAGTCAGGAAGGCGCCATCACCGACGACGACATTAACAAACTTAATAGCTAGTTATTGCTAGGGGTGGTGTCTCCTATACGATGGAAAGGACGCCTCTTCACGGTTTCAACACGCACCGCCGGGCTTCCCCAATAGGGGAGCCCGGCTTTTTTGTTTCCGTAAAACCAGCAGGTCAAGGGCAATTTCCAGGAGAAAAACCAACTCAGCCGACGCTTTCCTATAGCGCACTTTGCCACGGAAAAGTGCGAGACTTCGGTATGCGGTATCAAGCAATCGTTATTCGGGTCTTTGGGAATTCGGGTGATTAAATGCACGGCAGTGGGTACATAGCCAGTACAGTAAGTCCCCGAGGCAGATTGGAGCCACGTATGGATATCAAGGTTTCTGGACGCAAGACGACGGTAACCGATGCTCTGCGTGCGCATGTGGATGAGAAGATCGGCGAGGCGCTCAAGGTTTTCGATATCGAGCCCATGACGGTCGACGTTGTGCTTCGCTATGAGAAGAACCCCTCGAACCCCAACCCGGCAATCGTCGAGGTTACGGTTCGTGCCCGCGGTTCGGTGATTCGCGTTGCCGAGCATGGCGCAGATATGTACGCCGCCATCGACCTCTCCGCCGATAAGGTCACCCGCCAGCTGCGCAAGTTTAAGACCAAGGTCGTGGACAACCGCCAGGGCGGTGCCAGCGCAGCGGATGTCGCACCGGTCGAGCGCGTCGAGGATCTGGCCGACCTGCTGCTGCCCGAGGAGGAGGACGATCTGCTCGTCCGCGAGAAGGTCATCGATGTCACCCCGATGACTGAGGAGCAGGCGCTGGTGCAGACCGATCTGCTCGGCCACGACTTCTACGTGTTCGAGAACGCGACGACTGGCCTCATCAATGTGGTGTATCACCGTAAGAATGGTGGATATGGCATCATCAAGCCCCGCATCGAAACACTTGACGAGTAAAATACGTTAACTTGCATGAGTTAACGGCCGGCGGTCATCCCATGCGGATGGCCGCCTTTTTTACGTAAGGAGTCGCTTTGATGGACAAGGCTGCATCTACCGGCCATTCTGACCGCTGCCGCATCGTCGTCGATACCTGCTGCGACTTTAGCCCCGAGGTCGCTGCGAACCTCGATGTCGATATCTTGGGCTTCCCCTTTATCATCGATGGCGAGGAGCGCACGGACGATATCTGGTCGAGCATGAGCCCCAAGGAGTTCTACGACCGCATGCGCGCCGGCGCTCGCGTGTCTACCTCCGCCGTGTCACTCGGTCGCTATATCGAGTTCTTTACCGAGTGCGCCAAAGAGGGTACGCCCACGGTCTACCTGTGCTTTACCTCGGCGCTGTCGTCGAGCTACAACTCCGCGTGCCAGGCGGCAGATGCCGTGCGCGCCGAGTATCCCGATTTTGAGCTCTACGTGGTCGACAACGCCCTGCCCTGCGCGACCGGCGAGCTCTTGGCGCTCGAGGCCGTGCGCCAGCGTTCGGCGGGACTGACTGCCAAGCAGCTGGTCGACTGGGCAAACGAGGCCAAGACCTATGTCCACGGCTACTTTACGCTCGAGAGCTTCGATGCGCTGGCTGCCGGCGGCCGCATTCCGCCCGCGGCGGCGCAGCTTACTGCAAAGCTCGACGTCAAGCCCGAGCTCTCCTACGACCTGGCCGGCTCGCTGTCGCTGATCGGCGTCAACCGCGGTCGCAAGAAGGCGCTCAAGTCCATCCTCAAGTCGTTTCGCGAGAACTACGTGCCCGACCGCACCATGCCCATCGCCATTATGACGGCCGATGCCGAGAAGGACGGTGACTGGCTCGAGGCCGCCATCCGCAAGGAGGAGGGCTGCGCCGACGTCACGATTATCCGCAGCTCCGTGGGCCCCACCATCGGCTCGCACGTGGGTCCTGGCATGGTGGCCTGCGCGTTTTGGGGCAAGAACCGCGCCGACAAGGCGTCGCTTTCCGACCGCATCGCCCGCCGTGTGCGCGGCCAGTAGGCAGGTTCCGCGGCCGTAATCGCCCTCAACTCACAGCCCAAACGCTGGCACCGAGTATTCAACCTGGTAATAACACCCAACCCAAAAGGAAAGGTTTCATGGCAAACAAGCTCTCTGTCGCATTTATTGGCACCGGAATTATGGGTGCCCCCATCGCCGGCCACATTCTGGACGCCGGCTATCCCGTCACGGTCAACAACCGTACCAAGTCCAAGGCCGCGGCGCTTATCGAGCGCGGCGCTGTCTGGGCCGATACGCCGGCCGATGCCGTGGCGAACGCCGACGTCGTCTTTACCATGGTGGGTTATCCCTCCGAGGTCGAGGAGCTCTACCTGGCGGGCGACGGCCTGCTCGCGTGCACCAAGCCCGGCGCGGTCCTGATCGACCTCACCACGAGCTCGCCCGAGCTCGCGCGCGATATTGCCGAGGCCGCCCAGGTTTCCGGCCGCATGGCGTTTGACTGCCCCGTCACCGGCGGCGAGTCCGGTGCTATCGCCGGCACGCTCACGGCCATCGTGGGCGCCACCGAGAACGACATCGCCCCGGTCCGCGACATCCTTTCCACCTTTGCGGCAACTATCTGCTGCTTCGATGGCGCCGGCAAGGGCCAGGCTGCCAAGCTCGCCAACCAGGTGTCGCTGGGCGCCTGCATGGTCGGCATGGCAGATGCGCTGGCGTTTGCCGAGCTGAGCGGCCTTGATCTGGAGAAGACCCGTCAGATGATCCTGGGCGGCACCGGCAAGTCCGGTGCCATGGAGAGCCTGGCGCCCAAGGCGCTCGACGGCGACTACAAGCCCGGCTTTATGGTCGAGCACTTCATTAAGGACCTGCGTTTGGCGCTCGCCTATGCCGACGATCGCGAGCTTGCGCTGCCCGGCGCCGACGTGGCCTTTACGCTCTACGACATGCTCGACGCCATCGGCGGCGCCAAGCTGGGCACCCAGGCCATCACGGTACTCTACAAGGAGGAGGCCGACGCCATCGCCGCCGGACTGGACTGGTCGCAGTATCGTCCCGAGGAGCATGGTGCTCACGAGGAGGGCTGCGGTTGCGGCGAGCACGGCGACGAGCATGAGTGCGGTTGTGGCCACCACCACGGCGAGGACCACGAGTGCTGCGGCGGTCACGGTCACGATGACGGCCATGAGTGCTGCTGCGGCCACCATCACGAGGAGTAGCGCCCATGAGCTGGACGTTCGTGGTGCTTGCGTTGGTGCTCTTTATCTTTGCGATCTACATTGGCTTTTTGTGCGGCCAGTGGGCCTGCGAAAAGCGCGTCATCACCAAGCGCGACTACTGGATTGCCAACTTTGCAGGAGCGGCGGCAGTCGTCCTGCTGACCTGGGTGTTCTCACTGTTCCCGCTGGTGCAGTTTGCGCCGATCGGCTGGCTCGGCGGTTTTATCGCCGGTCTTAAGATGAGCTTTGGCGAGTCCGTCGGTCCGTGGCGCAAGCACGACGAGGTCTTTAACGTCAACAAGGCCCATCGCGCCGCCGCCGACGCGGGTGACGCCGAGGAGCGCCGCCGTGCGCGTCGCAATGGTGCGGCCGACCGACAGCTCATCTCGGTCACCGATGACAGCAAGGGTGCTGGCAAGCACGCAAAGAAATAGTAAGAAGAGGTAACTATGGCAGAAAACAAAGACGAACAGCTCACCGACGAGGAGCTGGCACAGCTTCAGCTGGCAGAGGAGAACGAGAACGCCGTCGACCGACTGGTCCAGGAGCTCGGCTGCCCCACGCGCCGCATGCGCCAGTTTGCCGCCCGCGTGCTGCACCTGCTTGCCGAGCGCGATCCGCAGCGCGTCGTGCCCTGCGTGCCCGCGTTGATCGAGGCGCTCGACCGCCCCGAGGCGCAGACCCGCTGGGAGGCTCTCGATGCCCTGGCGGCGCTCGCCACCACCTGCCCCGAGCAGCTGGGCGATGCCTTTGAGGGTGCCGAGACCGCGCTGTTCGACGAGATTTCCTCCACGCTGCGCTATGCCGCCTTCCGCCTGCTGTGCGTATGGGGCGCCACGAGCGTCGAGCGTTCGCGCGAGGCTTGGCCCATCCTGGACGAGGCCATCCAGTGCTATCACGGCGACCTCGAGTATCGCGACATGCTCGGCTGCCTGTACGAGTTCGGCCAGGGCGAGATCGACGCCGAGGTCGCCGACAAGCTCGCACTGCGCCTTAAGTTCGATGCCGAGAACGGCAAGGGCAGCTATCTCAAGGCCCGTTCGAGCGAGATTTGCGAAATGCTTGTTAAACGTTTTGGCCTGGAACTCTCCAAAAAGAAGAAGCGTGCTAGCGTTAAAAAATCTGACGACGCCGAAGACGAGGAGTAACAGATTATGGCGCACGATGTAGTCCTGATTCCCGGTGACGGTATCGGTCCCGAGATTACGCAGGCCACGCGCCGCGTGGTCGAGGCCACCGGTGTCCAGATCAACTGGAACGTCCAGGAGGCCGGCGCCGGCGTCATGGACGAGTTTGGCACGCCGCTGCCCCAGCATGTGCTCGATGCGGTTGCCGAGACTAAGGTTGCCATCAAGGGCCCCATCACCACACCGGTCGGCACGGGCTTCCGCAGCGTCAACGTGGCCCTGCGCAAGCACTTCGACCTGTACGCCTGCGTGCGCCCCTGCCTGTCGCAGCCGGGCGACGGCTCGCGCTTCCGCGACGTCGATCTGGTCATCGTGCGCGAGAACACCGAGGACCTTTACGCCGGTATCGAGTTCGATGAGGGTGCTGCCGAGGTCGAGGAACTCTCGCAGCTCGTCGAGCGTTCGGGCCAAAAGACCTTCGCCGCTGATTCCGCCATCTCGATCAAGCCCATCTCCATCGCCAAGAGCCGCCGCATTGTGGAATACGCCTTTGAGTACGCCCGCCGCTGCGGCCGCAAAAAGGTGACGGCCGTGCACAAGGCCAACATCATGAAGGCGACCGACGGCCTGTTCCTGCGCGTTGCGCGCGAGGTGGCCGCCAACTATCCCGACATCGAGTTCAACGACAAGATCGTCGACGCCACCTGCATGGGCCTGGTCCAGAACCCCAACGACTTCGATGTCCTGGTGCTGCCCAACCTGTACGGCGACATCGTGAGCGACCTGTGCGCCGGCCTGGTGGGCGGCCTGGGTATGGCCCCCGGCTCCAACATCGGTGCCGACTGCGCCATCTTCGAGGCAACGCACGGCTCCGCGCCCGATATCGCCGGCCAGGATATCGCTAACCCCACGGCAGAAATTCTCTCTGCTGCCATGATGCTCGATCATCTGGGCGAGAACGATGCGGCCAATCGCATTCGTGCCGCCGTATCTGCCACGCTCGACGAGGGCGAGCAAGTTACCGGTGACGTGCGTCGTGCCCAGACCGGTTCCGTCGAGGGTGCGGTGGGTACGCAGGCCTTCGCCGATGCCGTTATCGCGCACCTGGTCTAAGGCATGCAGGCTGCAAACGCCTAAATAGTACTTAAGTGTTTGCGTATAACCTAAGAATCAATACGCCCGGCGCTCCGTCGGGCGTATTCTATTGGGGACTATGTTTCCTAACAAGGAGTAACCGATATGGGTTTGATTCAAAAGAAAGACGAGAAGGACGAGATCGACGGCATCCAGATCATCGAGCGCGGCGAAGGCCCCAATGGTGACGAGGACGAGAAGATCGATCTGGTCGCCGGTACGTCTGCCGAGCACATTGCCGCCGGTACGACGGCCGAGGAGGAGGACGCCCGTCTGGAGGCTCAGATCGCCGCAGATGCCGCTGACGAGAATCTGATGCCCGAGGCCCAGGACAAGGATGACGATATTCTGGGTTCCGAGGAAGACGACCATGCATCCAAGCACAAGAAGACGATGATCGCCGCCTTCGTGGTTACAGTTGTGATCGCTGCCGTGGTCGGCTTCTTTATTGGCAATGGCGGCTTTGGCGGCAAGGGTGTCGGTTCGGCGACCCTGACCGAGGACCAGCTCGATTCGACCGTGGCAAGCTATAGCTACAACGGCAAGAAGAGTGACATCACCGCGCGCGAGGCCATCGAGAGCCAGTACAGCCTCGACACCGTCAAGGACGGCGACGGCAACTACACGGCTCCTTCTGCCGACGTCATCCTGTCCTACGTGCGCAACAAGATTTTGCTCGATGCTGCCGAGGACGAGGGTATTACCGTCTCTTCTAAGGAAATGAAGAAGTACGCCGAGGATTCTATCGGCACCTCGGACTACGACACCATGGCCAAGCAGTATGGCGTGTCCAAGGACCAGGCCAAGCAGATCGTTCGTCAGTCCGCGACGCTGCAGAAGCTCTACAAGAAGAAGGTGGGCGACAGCTCCGCAAGCATGCCGACCGCCCCGACCGAGCCTGCTGACGGCAACGAGGAGACCGCGAGCAAGGACTACGCCGACTACATCATCAACCTTGCCGGCGACGAGTGGGATAGCTCAAAGGGCACCTGGAAGGACGCCGATAGCACCTACGCTAAGGCCTTTGCCGACGATGCCTTTACGGCCGATAGCGCTACCTATAAGCAGGCCATGACCGCCTATTACACCGCCTACCAGCAGTACTCCTCGCAGGCTTCGAGCGCCAGCTCCAAGTGGACCGAGTATGCTAACGGCCTCTACGCCAAGGCCAACATCAGCATCTACGGCCTGTTCGCATAAGATCTGCCTGAGCTACCGAGCGCGTAGCCGATATAACTGATTAAGCCCGCTAGAACGGACATCGTTCTAGCGGGCTTTTTGCGTTTGGGCGCTGGTGGTTACATTATGCCTATTAAGCTTGAAGTCCAAAGAGGTTATCGGCTTCATCGTCAGGCATATATTCCAGCACATCGCCCGGTTGGCAGTCGAGTGCCCGGCATATCGCGTCAAGAGTTGAAAAGCGCACGGCAGAAACCTTGCCCGTCTTGATACGCGACATATTGACCTGGGAGATACCCACGCGTTCCGCAAGTTCTTTGGATGAGATCTTGCGTTCGGCGAGCATGCGGTCGAGCCGCAGAATAATCATGGATTCCCCCTAGAGCAACTCGTCATCTTGTATTTGCAGGATACACCCGTACTGGAAGACGCTGGCAATCAGGCTAATAATCAGGCCTGCAAAGAGCATAGAGGCGTCGAGCAGCTGGCCGCCAAGCGCATCCGTAAAGCTGCCGCCAAATCCTGAGAGTATTAGCCCCGTGACTATGGCACCAAAAAGTTTCACGGCGGCGCCGCCGATAAGGAACAAATGTCCTATTTGACGTAGTATGCGGAGGCATTCGAGGTCAAAGGGCCTGCCCGCCTTTTCAATGGCGGAGAAAAACCTGTATGCGCTTAGCACGATGGCAAACGCAAGGCATGTCATCATGGCGGTCCCTATGACAGTATGACCGTCGTGCCCGACAAGCATAAGAGGGGTCTGTTCATTGGCGCCGACGGGAGCGAGAATTGGCCCTTCGCCAGCCTCAAGCTCTACGGATTGGAGACAAAACCCTTGGGAGAGGCTAGGCAATATGAGTAGAAGTTCGATTGCAATGACTGCGAGGAGTGCCAGAGCGAGCGCCACGATGGTGCAGATTGTGCCCCATTTGCAGTAGCGAGTGAGCTTCCTCAGCTTGGCGATTGCCTGTTCACGGTCGATGGCTTCATTCGATTTGGATACGTTCCAGCGGACCATAGCTCCTCCAACCAATGTCTTGGATGATACTTGTATCTTATATCATACTTAATGATAAACGATAAACAATTACAGATTAGAGTAAGTAATGTTTGTGAGACGAATAGTGAGAGCTATGGCATATTCAGGGAATGGGAGTTTGGAATGCGGGGGGGGGGTGGACAAAGAACGATATTTCCTGCAATCGCGCAAATGCTTCATCGGGTCTCCCTAATTCATATGGGAAAACGGCTGCAAACGATTGCAAATAACCGGTGAACGGTCAAAAACTACCGTTCACCGATAATTTCTAAACTGGTTCTAACTGGTATTAAGTCAAAAAGACCAATTCACAAATCTTCACAATGACCTGCATTTTTCCTACACGCTATATTTAGCCGCCCTACGTTGTTTAGACACAGAAAAAGATCCGATCTTTTGCCAACGCATTTCGAAACGGTTTCAAAACCGCAGGTAGAAGTGTTAACGAGCGGTAAACGGTCGATTTATCACCGTGAACGGTGCAAAAACGTTTTACTGTATGAATCAACGAAAGCGACCTCTTCTGTGGTGATATAGTGACAACAACACGTCACGTGGTTACTACCAGTTGAGAGACCACTGGTCTTCAAAGAACGCTTTCTAAGAAGCTTTAAGGGCGAGCGCCCGCTGGCTTCCGAACATCATCGGACTCAGATCGTACACACCTTCGGAAGGGAAATTTGAATGGTTGGCTTTATTCTTACCGGTCATGGACAGTTCGCACCCGGCCTTGCAAGTGCTATCGCTATGGTTGCCGGCGACCAGCCCGCTTTTACCGTCGTTCCTTTTGAGGGCGACCAGGCTGCTTCCTACGGTGAGGATCTCCGCGCCGCTATTACCGCCATGCGCGAGGAGTGCGATGGCGTGCTCGTCTTTACCGACCTGCTCGGTGGTACTCCGTTCAATCAGTCGATGATGATTGCCCAGGATGTCGACAACGTCGAGGTTCTGACTGGCGCCAACCTTCCCATGGTTATTGAGCTTCTGTTCCTCCGCGGTAACGCCACGCTCGCCGAGCTTGGCGAGCAGGCCGTGACTGTTGGCCAGACGGGCATCACCGCCCAGACGGTCGCATCCGTTGCCGGCTCCGATGAAGAGGATATCTTCGGCGACGAGGACGGCATCTAATGGCCGATTTCGGAGCCAGTGTTCTGAGTTCCTCGGTAGCTCTTTTGGGCCTGCTTGCCATCATGGGTGTGATTTACACCATCTGGTCGCAAATCAACATGAAGAAGAAGCAGAAGTACTTCAAGGAGCTGCACACCGAGCTCAAGCCGGGTCAGGAGGTTCTTTTCGCCGGCGGTATCTACGGAACCGTCAAGGGCATCGAAGGCGAAAAGGTCCAGATCAAAGTCCGATCCGGTGCCGTCGTAGATGTTTCGCGTTACGCGATTCAGGAGATCAAGTAACTGTCGTCAGCAAATAACGAAAGGAAGCTGATCAACATGGCAGAACCCAACATTCTTCTTACCCGCATCGATAACCGACTGGTCCATGGTCAGGTCGCTACCCAGTGGAACTCCACCCTGGGCTCCAACCTCATCCTCGTCGCCAACGACGATGTGTCGACCAACACCATGCGCCAGAACCTCATGAAGATGGCCGCTCCCGCCGGCGTCGCTACGCGTTTCTTCTCCCTGCAGAAGACCATCGACGTCATTGGCAAGGCGAGCCCGCGCCAGAAGATCTTCATCGTGGCCGAAACACCGGAAGACGTGCTTACGCTCGTCAAGGGCGGTGTGCCTATAAAGAAGGTAAACATCGGCAACATGCACATGTCGGAAGGAAAGCGCCAAGTCGCCACCTCCGTCGCAGTTAACGACGAGGATGTCGCTGCGTTTAAAGAGCTGCAGGAATTGGGGGTGGAGTTGGAGATCAGGCGCGTTCCGAGCACGCCTGTTGAGGACACGAGCAAGCTCTTCTCGTAATCCTCGTGATCCACGTTGTCAGGATTGAAACCCTGACGTTCTGTACGTGAAATCCAAAGTGCGTACATACATTTTGAAAGGAGGAGCAAGATGGAATTCTCGATCATTCAGGTCGCCTTGGTCTTCGTTGTTACGTTCATCGCGGCAATCGACCAGTTTGACTTCCTCGAGTCTCTCTATCAGCCCATCGTCACCGGCGCCGTCATCGGTCTTATCCTTGGCGACCTCAACACCGGTCTTCTCGTGGGTGGTACCTATCAGCTCATGACGATTGGCAACATGCCGATCGGAGGCGCTCAGCCGCCTAACGCCGTCATTGGCGGCATCATGGCAGCCATTCTCGCTATCGCCACGGGCCTCGAGCCCAACGCGGCAGTCGGCCTTGCCATTCCGTTCGCTCTGCTTGGTCAGCTCGGCGTTACCCTGGTCTTCACGCTTATGTCCCCGCTTATGTCCACGGCCGATAACATGGCTCATAACGCGGACACCAAGGGCATCGAGCGCCTGAACTACTTCGCCATGGCTCTGCTCGGCCTGATCTTCGCTGTCGTCGTCACCCTGTTCTTCATCGCTGGCGCTACCATTGGTCAGACCATCGCTTCCGCCATCCCGACTTGGCTGCAGACCGGTCTGTCCGCTGCAGGCGGCATGATGCGCTTCGTCGGCTTCGCCGTCCTGCTCAAGGTTATGATGAACCGCGATATGTGGGGCTTCTTCCTCATGGGCTTTGGCCTCGCGCTCATCACCGTTGCCAACGATTCGCTGGCAACCCCTGCTCTGCTCATCCTCGCTCTCATCGGCTTCGGCATCGCTTTCTGGGACTTCCAGCAGCAGACCGAGCTGAAGGGTGCAGCTGTTTCTGACGGAGGTGACTTCGAAGATGGCATCTAATGAGTATGTGATCCCGGAGCACTACGAGGATCTCACTCCTGCTCCGCAGCTCGACCAGAAGACCCTCAACAAGATGGCTTGGCGCTCCTGCTTCCTGCAGGCATCGTTCAACTACGAGCGCATGCAGGCTGCTGGCTGGCTTTACTCCATCATCCCCGGTCTGGAGAAGATCCACACCAACAAGAACGACCTCGCGGCTTCCATGAGCCACAACCTGGAGTTCTTCAACACCCACCCGTTCCTCGTCACCTTTGTTATGGGTATCGTGCTTTCGCTCGAGCAGAACAAGGTTGACATCCCCACGATCCGCGCCGTCCGCGTCGCCGCAATGGGCCCGCTCGGTGGTATCGGTGACGCCCTGTTCTGGCTGACGCTCGTGCCTATCACGGCCGGCATCACCTCCAACATGGCCATCAACGGCAACGCCGCTGCGCCGATCATCTTCCTGGTGATCTTCAACGTCGTCCAGTTCGCTCTGCGCTTCTGGCTCATGAACTGGTCCTACAAGCTTGGCACCAGCGCTATTGACGCTCTGACTGCCAACATGCAGGCCTTCACGCGTGCCGCTTCCATCATGGGCGTCTTCGTCGTCGGTTGCCTGGTCGTCACCATGGGTGGCACCCAGATCAACCTCCAGATCCCCAACGGCACCACCCGCGGCCTCTCCGCTACTACCGTGATTGTCTCCGAGAAGGAGGCCGAGAACTTCACCGGTATGGAGGGCATCGATACCGAGACCGCTGAGGCCGGTACCATCGCCATGACCGATAAGGACGGCAACGCCCTTACCGCTTCCGATGCCGACGGCAACGCTGTCGAGTGCGGCGTCACCGATCTGGGCAACGGCATGGAGTCCGTGACCTACGGCACCGTTACCGAGGATCCGGTCAACTTCTCTGTTGCCGACACCCTCAACACCATCGTCCCGAAGCTCGTCCCGCTTATGCTTACGCTGCTGCTTTACTACATGTTTGCTAAGCACAGCTGGACCCCGACCAAGGGCATTCTCCTGCTCTTCGTCCTTGGCATCCTGGGCGCTGGCCCGCTTGGTCTCTGGCCGAGCATCTGGTAAGGCTCTAGCTTGAGGGGTGTGTCCCTACGCGGCTCACACCCCGACCCCTTAAGCCATGTGTATGTTAAAAGCCGCGTGCTCGAAAGAGCGCGCGGCTTTTGTTTTCTTAATGATTCGGGTGTGGCAGACAGATAATGCATAACACCCTAGGTAGTTAGCCGAATTCGAGCAAAAGGGAGGATAGGATGGCGATCGGAGCGCGTAAGCAACCGCTGTACGATCAGCTGGTCGATATTCTGACCGAAAAGATTGACCATGAATATCGCGCCGGTGACATGATTCCTTCCGAGCGCGAACTTTCGGAGCGCTATGGTCTCTCGCGCACAACGGTACGCCTGGCTCTGCAGGAACTGGAGCGTTTAGGACTGGTGGTTCGGCAGCACGGTCGCGGTACCTTTGTGACCGACCGTTCGGCAAAGGCAACCAATCTTATGCAGTCCTACAGCTTTACCGAGCAGATGCGCGCGATGGGTCGAGAACCCGAGACCACGATTCTCGAGTTTTGCGAGATGGAGGCCGATAAGAATCTGGCCGAGCATATGGGATTGCGCATCGGTGATCGCATTTTTAAGCTCAAGCGCCTTCGTTCTGCCGACAACATGCCCATGATGGTCGAACGCAGCTATCTACCGGTTCGTCAATTTCTGTCCCTAAAGCGACCGCTGCTGGAGCGTAAGCCGCTTTACGATGTGATTGAGCAGGACTTTCAGCAAAAGATTCGCGTGGCCGAAGAGGAGTTCTATGCGAGCATAGCCCGTCCCACCGATGCCCACCTTTTGGGAATTGTCGAGGGCTCGCCTGTGCTCGATTTGGTCAGGACTACGTATAACGAGTCAAACGAGGTAGTGGAGTACACACTCTCGGTTGCTCGTGCCGATCAGTTTAAATACAAGGTTTACCACCAGCGCAGTAACTAGTGCTCGCATCGTTTCCATATGGTGATTCTTTGCATTTAACTGGTTACTACCAGATAACCAACCGAAGTGTATAATTGCACGTCAGAGGATTACTTCTAGAGAGAGGTATTAGAAATGTTCGAGAAGAGTGTCGAGGAGCTCACCGAGCTCGGCGCCCAGATCACCACGGCCGAGATTGCTCAGCAGCCCGAGCTTTGGCGTGATACGCTCAACATCTATCGCGAGAACAAGGAGGCCATCGAGGCCTTCCTGGCCGAGGCTCGCGCTATGGGCGAGGGGCGTCTGTCCGTTGTCTTCACCGGTGCCGGTACGTCCGACTACGTTGGCGATACCTGCGCCCCGTACCTGCGTCACGCTGGCAACACTGATCTCTACGACTTTAAGCCCATCGCCACGACCGACATCGTGAGCGCCCCGCGCGACTTCCTGCGCGCCGAGGATCCCACGCTCGTGGTTTCCTTTGCCCGCTCTGGCAACAGCCCCGAGAGCCTTGCCGCCGTTGCCGTTGCCAAGGAGCTCGTCCACAACGTCAAGTTCCTCAACATCACCTGCGCTCCCGAGGGCAAGCTCGCCGTCGAGTCCGCTGATGATCCCAATGCGCTGACGCTGCTCATCCCGCGCGCCAACGACAAGGGCTTCGCCATGACCGGTTCTTACACCTGCATGACCCTGCTCTCTACCCTCATCTTTGACGAGGCTTCCGACGAGCAGAAGGCCGAGTGGGTCGAGACCATCGCCAAGATGGGCGAGGAGGTCATCGATCGTGAGCCCGAGGTCGCCGATTACCTGGCTGGCGACTTCAACCGCGTGACCTACTTGGGTTCCGGCTCCTTCGGTGGCCTTGCCCAGGAGAGCCAGCTCAAGATCCTCGAGCTCGCTCACGGTCTGGTCGCTACTTCCTACGACACCTCCATGGGTTATCGTCACGGACCCAAGTCCTTCGTCGACGACAAGACCCTCGTGTTCGTGTTCGTCA
Organism: Collinsella sp. AM10-26; assembly: GCF_003472525.1. Lineage (NCBI taxonomy): Bacteria > Bacillati > Actinomycetota > Coriobacteriia > Coriobacteriales > Coriobacteriaceae > Collinsella > Collinsella sp. AM10-26. The sequence goes on along the minus strand of NZ_QRMC01000001.1, from coordinate 295,426 downwards.
ACAACGATGCCTACACCCGTCAGTACGATATCGACATCCTCAACGAGATCGGTGGCGACGAGATCGCTCAGCACACCGTTGCCGTTCAGCAGGATGGTGCTACCGTCTACGAGGGCGAGTCCTTCACCTTTAAGGGCTATGAGGCACTCCCCGAGGGCTACCTTGCCCTGCCGTTCGTGATGTTTGCCCAGGCCATCAGCCTGCTCAACTCCGTGCGCGTGGGCAACACGCCCGATACGCCGAGCCCCACTGGCACGGTCAACCGCGTGGTTAAGGGCGTGACGATTCACCCCTTCACCGCTTAATCGCGTCCCCCCTGTAAGGGCGCCCGTCCGCTCATAACGGCGGGCGGGCGCTTTCTGTTTTTACTAGGACCGGGTATAAGCATCACCACAGTCAACTGCTTTAGAAGCAAGGAGTGCATATGAGCACGTACGCAATTAAGGCTGACAAGTTCTTCTTGCCGGCAGGTCCGCAGCTGGGCGGCTATCTTATGGTCGAGGATGGCGTCTTTGGCGCCTGGCAGGCCGACAAGCCCTCTTGCGAGATTAAGGACTACACGGGATCGTGGATCGCACCGGGTATGGTCGATACCCACATCCATGGCTTCTACAACCACTCAACTACTGACAACGATCCCGAGGGTATCGATATCAGCTCGACCGAGCTCGCCCGTCGCGGTACCACCAGCTGGCTGCCCACGACGTTCACCGATGGCGTCGAGCAGATCAAGGACGCCTGTGCCGCTATTGCCCAGGCTGACGAGGGCCGCGGCCCCGACTTCTGCGGTGCTCGCATTCAGGGCATCTACCTGGAGGGCCCCTTCTTTACCATGAAGCACGTGGGCGCACAGAACCCCGCTTACCTGATCGACCCCTCCGAGGAGGTCTTCGACCAGTGGCAGGAGGCTGCCGGCGGACGTATCGTTAAGAGCGCCATGGCCGCCGAGCGCGATGGTGCTGCTGCCTATGCTGCCGCCCTGAACGCTAAGGGTGTCGTGACCAGCATCGGTCACTCTGATGCCACGTATGACGAGTGCGTCGCCGCCATCAATGCCGGTGCTAGCTGCTTTACGCACACCTATAACGGCCAGCGCGGTCTGCATCACCGCGAGCCCGGTGTTGTGGGCGCTGCTATGACCACCCCCGAGACCTACGCCGAGATTATCTGCGACGGCAAGCATGTGAACCCCGCCGCTATCAAGGCACTGCTGCAGGCTAAGGGCTGGCAGCATACGGTGCTCATCACCGACTGCTTGGGCTGCGGCGGCATGCCCGAGGGCAGCTACACCAGTGGCGGTATGGACGTTATCATGAAGGACAACCTGTGCTGGCTCGCCGACGGCAAGAGCATTGCCGGCTCGGTGCTCACGCTTGCCCAGGGCGTCAAGAACATTGTCGACTGGGGCATTGCCAGCGCCGATATCGCCATTCGCATGGCAACCGAGGTGCCGGCTCGCTCCGCGCACATCGAGGATAAGTGCGGCAGCATTATGCCGGGTCGCGATGCCGACTTTGTCGTATTCGACCACGAGCTCACCCTCGTCGAGACGTATGTTGGCGGCCAGAGCGTCGGCAACGCCTTTACCGAGTAACGATAGAAAAAGACGGCGGGCCCGAATCTGCTCGGACCCGCCGTATGGGTTAAACGCTCAAAAGCACCTTCACAGTTACAGCTTGTTAGCGATCTTCTTTGCTGTGCGCTTGACGCCGGCCACAAGACCTCCCGCAGGATGCTCCTTTTCGTAGGCTAGACGCTTCTCGCGCTTGGCATACTCTTCGACGATGATATCGCCGTACTCGTCTTCGATTTTGTCGAAGAAATCGACGGCGCCCTTAATTTCCTCGGCGGTTGGGTGTCCCTTTTGGACGCCGCCGGTAATCTTGAACGGTCCCCACGTGTCAAAACCGGGACAGCCGTAGACGCCCATAAATATGGCCTGTCTCATGCGGCAGATGCCATCGATATCCTTGCCGTACCACTTGTTTTTGCCACCGTAGGTCATAAGGCCAAACACCTTGTCCTGCGGCTGCAGCACGTTGGTGAGCACGCGTGCCATATCTTTGTCGATCTCGGAGTAATAAATGCCCGTAGCGACACCGATTAGATGATATTCGTGCAGGTCGGGATACTCGTTTTTTCCGAGCGTTTTTACATCGAGGGTATCGATCTCGGGGTGCGCCTCAACGATGGCGTCCACGAGCTTTTTCGTATTGCCGTGGTGACGCGAGGCGTAGAGGATGATGGTTCGCATAAGAAGGCCTTTCAGCTGTAATGACGTCAATGTCTGTATGGTACCCCGTTGCATGGCTGGGATACCGGACGCATCGATGAACATGCGGGTTTGTCCTTTGGTTAGGGCCGAGACGGGTACTTGCGAGCAAAAAGCAGTTGTTCGAAAGGATGGGCAATGGAATACGCTCTCTCCAACGATTCGATCTCTATCAAGGTTTCCACAGCCGGCGGCTCGTTTACCTCGATTGAGGCCGACGGTCGCGAGTATTTGTGGCAGGGCGATCCTGCCGTGTGGTCCGGCCAGGCGCCGATTTGCTTCCCGATTTGCGGAGGTCTGCGCGACGGCAGCGCCATGACGTTCGCCGGGCATCATGTGAAGCTCGCCCGTCACGGGTTTGCGCGCAAGCAGGAGTGGAAACTGCTGAGCCAAAGCACGAACGAGCTGGCTGTGTGTCTGGCATCCGAGGATAACGCTGCATTGCTGAAAGATTATCCGTATCCGTTCAAGCTCGTCGCCCGCTATACGCTTGAGGACGCTGCCGTGCGTGTCTCCTATGAGGTCACCAATGAGGGCACCGAGGACATGCCGTTCTTTATCGGTGGACATCCTGGCTTTAGGTGCCCACTCGACGAGGGTGAGGCCTATACGGACTACGAGCTGCGCTTTGAGAAGGACGAGGCTGCGGAACTCTGCACTGCCGTTCCCTCGACTGGATTGATCGATGTGGACAGGCGTTCCAAGAATCCCATGGTGGGAAAGACGCTGCCTCTGTCGCATGAGCTCTTCGATTTTGCGGAGACCATCTTTGACGTGCTCGAGAGCCGTCAGGTCACGCTTTCCAAGAAGGGCGAGGACAAGGGTGTTCGCCTGAGCTTTGAGGGCTTCCCGTATCTTATTGTGTGGAGTAAGCCCGAGGGTGATTTTGTGGCAGTTGAGCCCTGGGGTGGCCTTTCGACCTGTTCCGATGAGGATGACGTGCTTGAGCATAAGCGCGGCTGCCTGATCGCCAAGCCCAAAGAAACCATCGTGCGCTCGTTCACGATCGAGATTCTGTAATTCCGTTTTGTCGACTCGTATCGCGAGGCACAAGGAGCCTGCGAGATAAGGAGCTAAAAATGATCCTCACCGTTACGATGAACCCGTCTGTCGATACGCGCTATCAGCTCGATGAGCTCGTTATCGACGACGTCAACCGTGTGACGCCCGAAAAGACCGCCGGCGGCAAGGGCCTCAACGTGGCCCGTGTGCTGGGTCAGCTGGGCGACGACGTTGTGGCAACCGGTCTGCTCGGCGGCCACATGGGCGCCTATATGGCGGAACTCATGGATGTCAACGGTATTAAGAATGATTTTGTGCCCATTAAGGGCGAGACTCGTATCTGCCTCAATATCCTTCATGCTGGCAACCAGACCGAGTTGCTCGAGAGCGGCCCGACGATAGTCCCCGAGGAGCTCGATGCCTTTACCGCCAAGTTCGCCGAGCTTGCGAGCAAGGCCGATGTCGTTACCATCTCGGGTTCGCTGCCCCGCGGCGTCGAGGCGGACTACTACGCCAAGATCACGGGCATTGCCGAGAACGCCGGCGCCAAGGTGCTGCTCGATACCTCGGGTGCTTCGCTTGAGGCCGCCCTTAAGTCCGAAATTAAGCCCGAGCTGGTCAAGCCTAACCTGACCGAGATCAACGGCCTTTTGGGTACGAGCTTTACCACCGACGATGTGGACGAGCTCCGCGCCGCGCTCGCCTCTGATGCCCGCTTCTCCGATATCCCCTGGGTCGTCGTGTCCATGGGCGCTGCCGGCTCCGTTGGCTTCCACAATGGCCGTGCGTTCCGCGCAAAGACGCCCGATATCCCTGCCGTTAACGCCACGGGCTCTGGTGACTCCACTATCGCTGGCTTCGCGCATGCCATTGCTGCTGGCGCGGACGACGAGACGGTGCTGCGTACCGCCAACACCTGCGGCAAGCTCAATGCCATGGATCCTATGACTGGCCACTTGGTCATGGATCGTTGGGACGAGGTCTACAACGGCGTTACGGTGACCGAGCTGTAAGAGCTTGTGCTGCGACACCGGCACTGGTCGCCTGCTTTTGATTGGAATCGACGGCAAGTGCAGTAGCATATGCCGTGACGCGACGCCGACCCCGTCGTGTTCAATCCCGACCTTACCCTGGTCGAGACGTATGTGTGTGGCAACAGCGTCGGTAACGCATTTACCGAGTAGCTGCCAAAAAACGATCCGAGAGGGGATTTAGATGATTTACGGTGCATTGGGCGATATCGAGGAGTACCGCGGAATGCTCAAGGGCCTCGACGTGTTGATTGACTGGCTCGAGGAGAACGACCCGGCGCAGCTCGAGGTCGGCAGCCATCCGATTCTGGGCGATAAGGTCTTTGCGAACGCCATGGCTCCCACGACGCGTCCCGAGGCCGAGGCTCACTATGAGACGCATCAGCGCTATCACGACCTGCAGATCGACGTCGAGGGTCGCGAGGCCTTTAAGGTCGCCACGGGCAGCCTGACGCTGGTTCAGGAGTTTGACGAGAAGGACGACTACGATCTGGTCGATTCCGACGCTTCGATCGCCGGCGATCTTGCCGACGACAAGTTTGCGCTGTTCGTTGCCGGCGAGCCTCACATGCCCACGCTTGAGTTCCCGGGCGATGGCGCACAGCCGGTCAAGAAGATTTGCTTTAAGCTGCTTGCAGATGCTTACTGGGAAGAGTAGCGAGCTGCTCGTGAACTAGCGTGATTCCCCTTGGGGAGCGCGTTTGAGCCCCGTTAATCGCAGTTCCCTTGGGGATTGCGGTTGGCGGGGCTTTCTGTTTTTGAGCAGGAAGAGATCGACGTGGTGATGCTTGGGTTGGCGTATGCGCACTCAAAATCGGCAACAAAAAAGCCGCCCGAAGGCGGCTATCTTGTGCAATGGAGCCAGCGACCGGGCTCGAACCGGTGACCCCCGCTTTACGAGAGCGGTGCTCTACCAACTGAGCTACGCTGGCGGCCATGTGGTGACGCAACTGAGGCGTCAACGGCTGTCTATGATACGGGACATCGCAAATCCGCGCAAGTGTTCTGACGGCTTTTCTCACTTTAAATGCACTAATATTGGAAACGCGATGTCTTGCTCTTACGGGTCTCAAACAGAATGGGGCTGCCATGGCTCAACCCAGGATCCTTCTTACACGTATCGATGATCGGTTTATTTACGGGCAAGACGTTGAGCTGTGGAACGAGGCTGTGGGTTCCAACCTCGTCCTAATCGTCAACGACGAGATTGCGGCTGATTCGCGCAAGTGGGCGCCTATGAGGGTCGCGGCGCCCGAGGGTGTGTGGACGCGGTTTTTCTCGGTGCAAAGGACCATCGACATCATTCATACCGCAACGCCGCGCCAATGGATTCTGATTATGGTGGCCTCACCCGCCGATGCGCTCGCGCTGGTTAAGGGCGGTGTGCCGATCAGCAAGATCAGCATTGGTCATATGCAGGCAGGGGAGGGTAGACGCCCCGTGACGTCCGCAGTTGCCGTGGGCGAGGAGGACGTCGCTGCCTTCAAAGAGCTGCAAAAGGTCGGCATAGAGCTAGAAATTCGCTACCTCCCCAGCTCCGACCCCGACCCCATCGGCAATCTGTTCAACTAGTCAGTGGGGACACCCTTGGCACTTGGGGACGTTCCTTTTGTGCCGGCCTTTTAGGAACGTCCCCAAGTGCCGGCAGATTGGGACAGTCCTTCTCGTCTGGCAGTGAAGACTGTCTCCAATGACTAGGTAGCAAAGCGCCCGTCGGCGGTGCCGGCGGGCGCTGGTGTGCGATATGTAGCGTTGTGGGCTTAGTGCCTCATAAAGTGGTATTCGATCACATTGCTGTAGGGGTGACCCGGGCCCACAATGCCCTGCGGGAACAGCGGCTGGTGCGGCGTGTCGGGGTACATCTCTGCCTCGAGGGCAAAGCCGGCGCCCCAACCATAGTTGGCATCGTCCTTGGCGTGCTCGTCGCCCAGCCAGTTACCGGTGTAGAGCTGAACGCCCGGTGCGGTGGTGTAGTAATTCAGCTCGCGGCCGGTCCACATCTCCTCGACATGCAGGGCGCGACGCAGGTTGCGGCCGTACTGATAGCCATCGATGCACAGGCAGTGGTCGTAGCCGCGTGCCTGCTTAATCTGCGGGTCGTCGGCTTCCATGCCGGGCGCGACGGGGCGCAGCTCACGGAAATCAAACGGCGTGCCCTCGACCGGAGTGATCTCGCCGGTGGGGATGTTCTGCTCGTTGATGGGCAGGTAGTTGGCAGCGTTGGCAACAAAGAAGTGCTCACAGTCCATGCCGGCGTTATGGCCGGCAAGGTTAAAGTACGTGTGGTTGGTCATGGACACGTAGGTGGCGCGGTCGCTCTCGCAGCCATACTCGATGCGAAAGACGCCGGTGCGTGTAACGGTAAACACGGCCGTAAAGGTTCGGTTGCCGGGCAGGCCAAGCTCGCCATCCTTAAGCGAGGTGGTCATGCGCACAGCATTGTGGGCCTCGTCGAGTTCAACATCCCATACGCGTTTGTGCAGACCATGCTCAAGATCGCTGTGCAGGTTGTTGGCGCCCTCGTTGGCGGGCATATGCCAGTCCGTGCCGTCGATGGTGATCGTGGCGCCCGCGGTGCGGTTGGCCACGGGGCCGATAGTCGCGCCAAAGCAAGCGGGGTTGTCAAAGTAATCCTCGAGCTTATCGAAGCCCAGCACCACATCGCGCACGTTGCCGGGGATGTCGGGCACGTCGATGCCCAACACGGTGGCGCCATAGTCCATAATGCGAACGCAGATCTCGGGCCCGTTGAGGGTGTAACGATGAACGGGGGTACCACACGGCGCGGTGCCGAAAAGCTCGGAAGTGATCATTTGGTTCCTAACATCGAGATATTTCGGACAAACTGTAGCGCGAACAGGCGAGATTATCACTACACCCCACTAAAGCAGGGGGTATTTTTCTCAAAAAAGTGATGATTGGAGCTGTGCGGGCGTTCATTTTTGACGCGCACGAGTCTGATACAATTTGTTCGTTACTGTTTGAATGATATGCGCGCAAAGAACGGCGAGGATTCATCGTGATTAAGGCAGAGCGACAGGATAGGGTTCGTCAGCTGCTCGAAGAGCAGGGCACGGTCTCGGTTAAGGAGATCTCAGATGCGTTAGGTGTCTCGGATATGACGATTCGTCGTGACCTTGAGGAGCTTGCGAGCCTGGGCGAGATCGAGCGCGTGCACGGTGGAGCCCGCAGTGCGCAGGGCCGTCCACATGCTATGTTGCGCCATGAGTATTCGCACAGCGAAAAGCGCACCAAGCATGCCGAGGAAAAGTTGCAGATCGCGCGCCGCGCCGTGGAGCTTATCGAGGAAGGCTCGACCATCTTTTTGGGTACGGGCACCACGGTTGAGCAGATGGCCTCGATGCTGCCGGCATTTCGTCTGCGCATCGTGACCAATTCGCTTTCGGTGTTTAACCTGCTCGAGGCGCGCGAGGACTGCGACCTGTGCCTAGTGGGCGGCATGTACCGTCGCCGTACCGCCGCTTTTGTGGGACCAACGGCCGAGGATACCCTGCGTGCACTGGGTATCGACGCGGCGTTTATCGGCGCCAACGGCATTCTGGATGGCGACGTGTCTACGTCTAATATGGATGAGGGTCGTATCCAGCAGCTCGCCTTTAGCAAGGCCGACTCGCGCTATCTGATCGCCGACTCCAGTAAGATCGGCAAGCGCGACTTCTACACCTTCTGCCGTCTGGACAGCCTGGACGCCGTGGTGTGCGAGCCGGGCATCGCCGCCGAGGATCGCGCCGCCATCGAGGAACTCACGCAGGTCATTTGCTAGCTAGCGCTGCAAGCGATACATCTGCCCCCTGCCGGCGCGGGGGTACCGCTTTACAATGACGCGTAAATAACTTTGGGCAACAAGGATGAGGCTATTCTGGGATATGACTAGACTCCGTATTTCGTCTTTATGTCCCTTGAGAATGAATCGTAGTCTTCATAGAGCCCCTCTCTGCTTTCATCCTCGGCGTGGTTTACACGTTCAAGGAGCTTATCCTTTGGAGCCTCTTTTGTTATTGCGGCCTCGCTATCGGGTAATGTGGATTGCAAGAATAGTTCTAGAGCATGGACGTCTTTGAGTATGTAGCCCGTCGAACGACCCGCTCCTGTTTTTTCGATTGCGCTGCAACTAACAAGCTGACCGAGGGTTCGTTTAACGGTAACCTCGCTGATATCGGGGCAGTTGGATCGGATGTCGGATTTCTTAATGACACCGGGTCTCTGTTGAAATAGAACGGCGATGCGCGCTTGCTTCGACATGGGACGAGTGCTTGATTCAATTAAGGTACGCTGCTCGAGCTGTCGGTAGGCGGCCAGGGTTGTTCCGAGCATGAAACGGATAAAGGGTGCTTCGGTGTTTTGATTTTCATTCCATCCAGCGGAGCTTGCAGCGAGGGCGTTGTAGTAGAGCGCCTTGTTGTCTTCAATAAGTCGTTCGATGCTGATGTAACGCGCAACGTCGTATCCAGTCTTTTCGAGTAGCAGCGTTGTAAGGAGCCGGCTCATCCTGCCATTGCCATCGTTGAAGGGATGAATGCTGACAAAATCGAAGATGAAGCGGAATGATATAAGGAGGGGGTCGCAAACTTGACGAGATAAGGCGTCGTTGAGGGACCGACAGGCTTCTTCGATAAGTCCGGGGGTTGCTAGGGCCGAAGGCGGCCTAAAGCGCACAAATCGATTGCCTTGATCGTCGATGGAGATGATTTCGTTATCGCTATCTTTCCAATGGCCCCCATACGAGATTGCTGTGTGTACCATGAGGTCACGATGCAACTGCAGAATGACCGATGGCGTTACGGGAATGGAATCGTGTTGCTCGTGAATAAGCGACAGCACATCTCGGTATCCAGCGATTTCTTCCTCTGCGCGGGAGCTTGGCTTGGCGGAATACGCCATGATCGCTTTGAGTCTTTTTTGGGTGGTAACAATTCCTTCAAGTCCGTTGGAGGATTGGGTGCTTTGGATCTTAGCTTCCTCCATAAGGGACGATAGAAGTTCGGGTTTGACTTGACTCAGAGCAAGCTGTCGGCCTTTATGCTCGCGTATCGAGAGGAGGAGGTTGGTGATTGGAGTTGCTTCGAGTTCCGCTGGGACTGTGGTGTAATCGAACTGGCGCATGCGGCTCCTTTCGGTATCACGAACACACTTTCGATATCATAATATCATTAAATGATACCGAAAGTATGTTCGTGATACCGAAAACTAGAAACCATGCTTCATAACTGCTTGGAAAGTTTGGATTTGACTATCTTATTGTCTTGATCTGTAACATCTAGACGGTCAAAAGTGGTCTACATGTTACAGATCGAGATTGTTCGGCCCGGGCCACCCGTTCGTCTAAATCTGTAACAGCTAGGGCCGAAATACTCGACTAGATGTTACAGATCGAGACGAATGATCCGCTCGGGCCCACCAAAACAAAAAAGCCGCATGCGAACCCATGGAGGGATTCGTATGCGGCCGACAGGGGGTATGCGGCAAAAGTTAGGCCATGAGCAGGCCGGTCTCCGCGACGTTCTTGTACCAGTACGCGCTTGCCTTGGGATAGCGCTTCTGGGTCTCAAAGTCGATGTAGAACAGGCCGTAACGCTTGTTATAGCCGTTGGTCCAGGAGAACTGGTCCTGCAGCGACCACACGAAGTAACCGTCGACGTTCACGCCGCCGTCGATTGCCTTGAGGATCCATGCGAGATGCTGGCGCATATAGTCGATGCGAGGGGCGTCGTCGATAAAGCCATCCTCGAAGTCGTCCTTATAGCCCATGCCGTTCTCGGTGATGTAGATCTTCTTGTAGTTGGGGTAATCGTTCTTAATACGCAGCAGCAGGTCGTAGAGGCCCTCGGGATAGATGATCCAGTCCCAATCGGTGGTGGGTACGCCTTCGCGCACGCATGACTCGCCCACGCCCTTGAGGAACCAGCGCGAGGAGCCCTTGTCACCGGTGCCATTGTGGTTGATGTCATTTTCGCCCTCGGCGGCACGCAGGAACTGGCACTTGTAGGTGTTGACGCCCAGGCAATCGTTGTAGGGGAGCGCGGCGGTCAGCGCGGCGATGTCCTCGTCGCGGACGTCGAGCTCGCCGCCGGCGATATGGGACAGCTTGGTCGCAGCCTCCATCGTGTCGGCGGCATAGTGGCCGCGGAAGGTGGCGTCGAGTACCCAGCGGTTGTTGATGACGTCGGCCATGCGAGCTGCCTCGCAGTCGGCGGCGTTGTTGGGGTCGAGGGGATACTTGGGCTCCAGGTTCTGGACAATGCCGATCTCGCCCTCAAAGCCACCCTCATGGAAGGCGACGACGGCCTTGGCGTGGGCCACCATCATGTTGTGCATGAGCTGGAAGGCCTTGTCCAGGCGATACTTCTCGCCGTGCGGCCAGTTGCCGACGATAAAGCTGCCCTCGGCGGTCGCGGGAATCTCGTTAAAGGTAAACCAGTGCTTGACCTCGGTGAACTCGGCAAAGCAGAACTTGGCGTACTCGACAAAGGCGTCGATCGTCGTGCGCGTCAGGAAGCCCTCGCCGCCGTTCTGGTAAAAGGCCTCGGGCGTATCAAAGTGATCGAGCGTGACATAGGGGATAACGCCGGCTTTATTGCAGGTGGCAAAGAGCTCGTGATAGAAGGCAACACCCTCGGGGTTAATCTCACCAGTGCCGCTGGGGAAGATACGGCTCCAAGCGATGGAGACACGAATGCCGTTGATGCCGAAGCGCTGGCACAGGTCGATATCGACCGGGTACTTGTTGTAGAAATCGCTTGCGGGGTCGGGGGAGAAACGGCCCTGAGCAGCCAGGAAATCGTCCCAGGGCACTTTGCCCTTGCCGTGTGTACGGGTCTCGCCCTCAACCTGGTAAGCAGCGGTGGCGCCGCCAAACACAAAGCCGTCGGGGAACTGCATGGGGTTGGTCATGAGTCATCCTTTCTGTGGGATACGAATAGGGAGAGGTGCCCGAACCGGGAATCCGGGCACCAACAGAGGGAGGAACTAGTCGAGGTTCTCGCGGAGCCACTTGATGGCGCCAGCGGGGTCGCGAGTAAGGTCGATATATTCCTTACCGCGGGGAGCGAGCAGCTTAATGCCCAGGCGATCGGTGTCGGCCTTCATGTCGTTGTAGTAGCTACGAACCTGCGGGGCGAGCACGATGACGTCGTACTGATCCATGATGGCAGTGTGCTGACCATAGGCGCCTGCGGAGGAAGCGATGTTCTCTCCGGTCTGCGCGGCACCTTCCTTGATGGCGTTGGCGAGCATGGCAGAGGTGCCGGCGCCGGCGCACAGGACGAGGACCTTCAGGCCATCGACATCCTTCTTGGCGGATGCATCGGCAGCGGGCTCGGGCTGATCGGCGACAGGCTCGCTGCCGGCGGCGGCAGCGGTCGTCTCGACGGAAACGGTAGCCTGCTCGACAGCGGGCGCAGGGGCGTTGGCGGCGATGGCAGCGGCACCATCGGACTCGAGACCCAGCTCGGCGGCGCGCTCGGCCTCCTGGTCGCAGAGCAGCTTATCGTATGCCTTCAAGAACGGCAGGTAGATGATGGCGTCCAGCAAGATGATGATCGCGACAAATACCAGGGCGATAAGCTGGAAGTTCGTGGTGATGAAGATGCCGATGGGGGCAGGGGTAGCCCAAGGCACCACGAAGGAGAAGCCGTTCATGCCCACGTTGTCGATAAAGAACTTGGCAACACTTACGTTGGCACAGCCGGCGGCAACAAAGGGGATGAGCATGTAGGGGTTAAGGATCATCGGCGCGCCAAAGAGCAGCGGTTCGTTGACGGCGAAGGCAACAGGAACGATCGAGGCCTTACCGACGGCTTTGAGCTGCTTGGACTTCATAAAGAGAATCAGCAGAAGCGGCACGATGAACGTGGCGCCGGTGCCGCCGAACTCACCCACGAGCGACATGTTAAAGGTGAGGGAGTGGGCGGGGTGGCCGCCGGCCAGCAGAACCTGCAGGTTCTCAGCCTGGTTGGCAAGACGGATGGGGTCGATGCCCGGCTGGACGATCGAGGGGCCGTGGACACCGATGAACCAGAAGAACGCGGTGGCTGCCTGGATAAGGATAAGGCCAGGATAGGTTTCTGCCGCAGTGAAGAGCGGGGAGAGCAGCTTGATGAGCAGCTCGGAGAACGGAACGCCCATGAGGTTGCGCACGACAACATCGATGATGCCGCAGATGATGACAGCGCCGCCAAAGGGGATGATGTCGCGGAAGTTCTGAGCGATGGCGCCCGGAACCTCCTTGGGCAGCTTAATGGTCAGATCGCGCGAGACGCAGAACTTATAGACCCACACGGTAATGAACGCGGCGATATAGGCCGAGAACAGGCCGCGCGTACCCATGCTGGTGCAATCGAAGACAGAAAGCTCGGAGCCGTCGAACTTGGTGGTGAACTGCGTAACAGCGAGCAGCAGCATGCTGCACTGGGCGGCAACCATGGTGGAGCCGTCGTTGAGCACCTTGCCGGCGGGCATGCGACGGTTCATGGAAGCCGTAAAGTTCTTGGCGGTGGTGCCGGCAACCATGATGCCCATGACGCCCATGGTGAAGTTGTACAGCTTGTTGCACCAGTCGATGAGCGGCTGGGGCAACGTGATTCCAACTACGCCGGGAAGGGTGGCGATCAGCAGAAAGATCGAAGAGGTAAGGACGATGGGCATGCACCCAAGGAATCCGTCTTTGATGGCCTGGAGGTAGACATTCCTCGAGATCTTCTCAAAGAACGGTTGATGCTTCTCGAGCATCTTTACGATGGCGTCCATAGAGCTCCTTTGCTACTTGATGCGCGATGCATGTGGATGGAACTGGTCGTCGATGGATGGTCAGGACTGCCCGGAAGCCTTCCTGCTTAAGGAAGGCATTGCGAAATGACAACGTTGTCATTTCGTTAATGACAACGTAAGACATTTTTGGAAGAGCAACAAGGATATACGGGCGAGCGGTCGATATTGTCCGGTGAATGGTTGATTTATCAGTCAGGCAGGTAGTGTATGCTAGAACGCAAAAAAACAAGCGATAGAGAACCGAGTGGAGAAGCAGTGGCAACGATGGACAAGAAAAACGTCTCGATGAACGATGTGGCGATTGCCGCGGGTGTTTCTCTCAAGACGGTGTCGCGCGTGATCAACGAGCCCGATAGCGTGCGAGAGTCGACACGCGATAAGGTCCATTCCGCAATGGAGGCGCTCGGGTTTCGAACCAACTTTGCCGCGCGTTCGCTCAAGTTGGGCCGTTACGGGTGTATCGGCGTGGTGCTGTTTCACTTGTCGGGCGGCGCCGTGGACATGATTGACGGTATTGCCGATGCCGCCGAAGAGCGGGGCTTTGCTCTCACGATGATCAAAAAGCGGGCGGGGGAGAAGATGACCCTTGCCGATGCGGCGCACAGAATGTCGCAGCTTCCCGTCGACGGCATGATTTTCAACCTGCGTCAGATGGTCGATGACTTTGATGCCTTTGAGGCACCGAAGGACCTCAAGACGGTGATTATTACGCCGATGGAGCATCCTACCTGCTCCACCGTCAGTGACGACCAAGAGGGCGGCGCGCGCATGGCGTGCGAGTACTTCTTGAATCACGGGCACAAGAGCGTGTACTTCGTTTCTGGTAAAAAAGAGTCACTGTCGAGCCAGTGCCGTATGAAAGGTTGGCGAGCGGCACTCGAGGCGCGTGGCATTGAGCCGCCCGAGCCTCTGCAAGGCGATTGGAATGCGGATAGTGGCTATGCCGCGGGCCTTGTGCTTGCCGATAAGCCCGATTGCACGGCGGTCCTCGCTGCTAACGACTGCATGGCAAACGGCGTGATGATGGCTCTACGTGACAAAGGGCTCGGTGTGCCCGACGACGTGTCCGTGATCGGCTTCGACGATGAGCTTTATAAGACGATTCCCAACTCGATTCTGACGTCGGTGAAGTTTCGTCACCGCGAGCTGGGCATCCGTGCGCTCAATGAGGTCGTCGCAGGTCTGGAAGCCCCGAGCTCCAGAAGCCGTACGCTCGTCTCGGGCGTGTTGGTCGAGCGCGCGAGCGTGCGGGATCTGCGGGCGTAGACGTGCTCGGCTCGTTCATCTCAACCTGTAACAGTTAGGGCCGAAATACTCGGCTAGATGTTACAGGTTGAGATTGAGAGGATTGTCCTGTGCGTTTATCTCAATTTGTAACAACTAGACGTCCAAAACCGGTTCTAGTGTTACAGATTTAGACAATTCGACCCGGTCTCCCCGGTTTGTCTTGATTTGTAACAGCTAGGGACCAAAAACTCGGTTAGATGTTACAGATTGAGATAAACGGCTTTCGACCTGCACAAAAGGGCCGGGGGCAGCGCGTCGTGTGACGTGCCGCCCCCGGCTGAGAAATGGGGACAGGTTATGTGGGCGGGTAACCCCGTCAGCCGCTAGTCCAGACGGCGGGTCTGCGCTACGTGCTTGTACCAGTAGGCGCTTGCCTTGGGCGTGCGCTTCTGGGTTTTAAAGTCAACGTAGAAGAAGCCATAGCGCTTGTTGTAGCCATTGGTCCAGGAGAACTGATCCTGCAGGCTCCACAGGAAGTAGCCACCCACGTTGACGCCCACCTCCATGGCCTTAAGCAGCCAGCGCAGGTGCTGCTCGATGTAGTCGATGCGCGGCTGGTCGTCCACAAAACCGTCCTTGTAGGGGTCCTTGTAGCCCATGCCGTTCTCGGTGATGAAGATCTGCTTGTAGTTGGGGTAGCGCTGCTTAATGTAGACGAGAAGATCGAACAGACCCTCGGGATAGATAATCCAGTCCCAGTCGGTGGTGGGGATGCCAGGCTTGTTCACATGCTCGCCAATGCCCTTAACGCGCCAGCGGCCGGTGCCCTTCTCACCCGTACCGTTGTGGTGCAGGTCGTTCTCGCCATCGTAAGCCTTGAGGAAGCGGCACTGGTAGTTGTTAACGCCCAGGTAGTCGTTGTAGAGCGCGGCCTCGCGCATAATCTCGAGGTCCTCGTCCAGGATCTCGATGGTGCCGCCTGAGACGGCAGCCAGGCGGTTGGCGCACTCGAGGGTGTCGGGGGCATAGTCGCCGCGGAAGGTGGCGTCGAGCAGAAACTGGTTCTGCAGCACGTGCTCGTTGTTGGCGGCTTTGATGTCGGCGGGGTCGTTCTCGTTGAGCGGATACTTAAACTCCAGCGACTGAATGACGCCGATCTTGCCCTTAAAGCCGCCGTTGTGGAAGGCCAGCACGGCCTTGGCGTGGGCGAGCATCATGTTGTGCTCGCACTGGAAGGCCTCGGCCAGATGCGCCTTGACGCCACCGGGGAAGGTGCCCTCAATGTAGGTGTTGGAGGCGTCGGCCCAGATCTCGTTAAAGGTGAACCAGTAGGTTATCTGGTCGGCGTACTCCTTAAAGCAGAAGGTGGCAAAGTCCACAAAGGCGTCGATGGTCTCGCGGTTGAGGAAGTCGCCCTTCTCAAAGAGGGGAAGCGGCGTATCGAAGTGATGCAGCGTGACAAACGGCTCAACGTGGTGCTTGTGGCACTCGGCGAAGAGGTCGTGGTAGAACTGGACACCCTCGGGGTTGATTTCGCCGGTACCGTTGGGGAAGATGCGGCTCCAGGCGATGGAGAGGCGGATGCCGTTGATACCGAACTCCTCGCACAGCTCCAAGTCGACGGGGTACTGGTTGTAGAAGTCCGAAGCGGGATCGGGGGAGAAGCGCCCCTGGGCCTCCAGGAAGTCGTCCCAGGCAACCTTGCCCTTACCGTGGGTGCGGGTCTCGCCCTCTACCTGGTAGGCAGCGGTGGCGCCGCCAAAGACAAAGTCCTCGGGAAACTGCGCGGGCGGGTTGGTGACGCTAGCAGGGTTAACGGACATGATGATCCAATCGTCTAAATCGAAGGGCCAGCCGGCTGTGGATGGTCGGCTGGCCCTGAGCGTTACTTACTTCGAAAGCTGCTCGGAGACGAAGGCGAGAGACTTATCGCCGTTCTGGGAGAGCTCGATATACTGCTTGCCACGGCAGGCGACGCACTTGTTGCCCACGCGCTCGCAGTCCTTCTGCAGGTCGGCCAGGTAGCTTGCGGCCTGCGGGGCCAGGACGACCAGATCGAAGTCGGGGAGCATGTCCACGTGGTTGCCATAGGCCTCGGCAGCGGTCTCAAGATCAATGCCGCGCTCCTTGGCGGCCTTGGCCAGCGCGTTGGCGAGCAGGCCCGAGGTTCCGCCACCCTGGCAGAGCACGAGTACGCGCTTGCCGTTGAGGTCGCTGGCGGTCGTTGCCTCAACGGCGACAGCGGCGGGAGCATCGGTCTTTACAGCCTCGGCAGCGGCGCCGGCGGCAACGCTCTTGGCATCGGCCTTGCCCTGGAAAGCGTCGTTGAGCTTGGCGGCCTTCTCGGCGTTCTTGGCGGCGAGCTCCTCCTGGGAGATCTCGGCCTCCTCGGCGCACTTCTGGGCGTCATAGGCGCGGAAGAACGGATAGTACAGAGCGAAGTCGACGACCAGGATAAGGGCGAGCATCACAAAGGCGAGCGGCTGGAAGCCCAGGCCCATGATGGTGCCGATGGGGCCGGGGACGGTCCAGGGCAGGGTGTACATAAAGCCGTTCATGCCCAAGAAGTCGATAAAGATCTTGAGGATCCAGATGTTGGCGATCGGGGCAAAGACAAACGGGACAAAGAAGACGGGGTTGAGCACGATGGGCGCGGCGAACAGCAGCGGCTCGTTGACGGCAAAGCACACGGGGACGATAGCTGCCTTACCGACGGCGCGCATCTCCTGAGACTTGGCCAGGAAGCAGAACATAAAGACCAGGACGAGCGTGGCGCCGGTGCCGCCCATGCAGACGACGAAGTACTGGGCACCCTGGGTCAGGACAGCGGAAGCGTGCTGGCCGGCCTGGAACGCAGCCAGGTTGTCGGTCATGTTGGCAACGAGAGCGGCGGCGATGGCGGGCTCGACGATCGAGGGGCCGTGGACGCCCACGAACCAGAACAGGCTCATGGCGCCGTAGATCACAGCGAGGCCGATGTAGCCATCGGCAGCGGTGAACAGGGGCTGGAACACCTGGATGACGCCTTGGGCAAAGCAGAAGCCAAAAGCAGCGCGGAAGACGATGTCAAAAACCCAAAAGACGGTGATGCAGACGGAGAAGGGGATGATGTCCTTGAAGGTCTGCGAGATGTTGGGCGGAACCTGCTCGGGCATCTTGACGGTGATGTTGCGCTTAATGAAGAACTTGTAGATGATGCCGGTCACAAACGCAGCGATGAAAGCGGTCAGCAGGCCCTTGGAACCAAGGTAGGTGGTGTTGAAGCCGCTGACAGCGTTCGTGGCGATGGTATCGCTCGAAAGGAGCAAGAAGCCGATGATGGCCGCGCACATGCACGAGATGAAGTTGATCTGGTTGTTCTTGGGCAGATCGCGGTTCTGAGCGTCGGCGAAGTGCTTGGCCGTGGTGGCGGCGCAGGCGATGGCCAGGATGCCCATGGAGTAGTTGTAGCACTTCCACAGGGCGTTGTTGATGTCATCGGGCCAGTAGAAACCCCAGATGTTGGGGACCGAGGCTACCAGGCAGAAGATGGACGAGAAGATGATGATGGGGATGACGGAGATAAAGCCGTCGCGGATCGCCTTGAGGTACTTGTTGCGGGCGATCGCGTTGAAAAAGGGCTGGCCCTTTTCGATGATGGCGATGAGTTGCTCCATGCAATGCTCCTAAGAGTCGGTGGGTTAGCAACGATGGTAGCTTTTAGCTTTCGGTTGCCAAAATGTTGACGTTGCCATTTTGTGACACAAAAAAAGAAGTGAACAGGTGGTTCCTGTGCCTGCGAACCGTCGATTCCTTACGCGTAAACGTTTGAGCCGCCCGGTGGCTCTGTGTTTGCACAATGGCAACGTTAACATTTGGGCGACAAAAGCCGTTCGGGGAAGCAAAAATGTCGGTGAACGGTAGGTTTTGGGTGGTGAGCGTATGGTGGGGGAGGCGTTGGATATACTTGAAGGCGTTAAAAATGACTGCGCAAGGTGCCATCAATGGCATCGTTGACATAGAAAGATCGACCTATGGCCGCTGTTAAAATATCGGTATCCGTCAAAGACGTAGCGCGCCTCGCGGGCGTCTCGGAGCAGACGGTCTCGCGCACCGTGCACGATTCGCCCAGCGTGCGCTCCGAGACCAAGGAACGCGTGCGTGCCGCCATGCGCGAGCTGGGGTATCGCCCCAATTTTGCCGGTCGATCGCTGCGCCGCGGTAAGTTTAAGACCGTCGGCGTCGCCATGTTCAACATTACCGGCACCGGCAATCTCGACCGTATGGAGGGCTTTGCCGCCGCGGCCGATAAGCACGGCTATGCCATCACCCTCACTAAAGTAGACGGGCATCCGTATACCCTCGAGAGCGCATCGTCGCGCATGAGCGCACTGCCAGTGGACGGTATGGTTGTGATCATGAATCGCATGCCGGCAGACTTTGGCACTTTTGAGCCGCTGCCCGGCATGCAGACGGTGCTCGTTACGATGTTGGAGCACCCGCTCTGTTCAACGGTCGATAACGACCAGTTCGATTGCTCGCGCCAGGTGGTCGAGTACTTGCTGGAGCGGGGGCACAAGACCGTGCACTTTATCTCGTGTCCCGAGCGCTCGCTTTCGGGCATGCGGCGCGAGGAAGGCCGGCGCGAGACATTGCGTGCGCATGGCATTGAGCCACCGCGACTTATCCGTGGCGATTGGACGGCGCAGAGCGGATATGCCGCAGGTCAGGCCCTGGCGGATGATCCGACCTGTACGGCCATTTATGCTTCCAACGACGCCATGGCCTACGGCTGCATTCGCGGGCTCGAGTCGCGCGGAAAGCGCGTGCCCGAGGACGTGAGTGTGGTGGGTGTTGATGACAGCCTGGGCGATATCGTGCCCGACCGTCGCCTGACCACGGTGCGCTTTGACAACAAGCGCGTCGGCATGTGGGCGGTCGACAAGATTGTCGGCGCCGAGGGCGTTGCGCCCGGTGTGGAGCACATGCTGTTTCCGGGCGTGCTCGTCGAGGGTGATACGGTGCGCGATGTACGCTAGGGCGCAGGTCTGTTTGGGTTGCCGCTAATTGTGTTCGATATTGTTCAGATTGGTTTAAAAACCGTTCACGGGCGAAAAGCGACCGTTCATAGCTCGAAATCACGTTTTGCGCTGTTCTTTTTTGTTTGAATGTTATTGTTTCTGTCATACACAACGCAGCGCGTATGCCCGGACGCGATGCTCTCCATTGGTTCATATGTGAAAGGAACGCAATATGGCAACCAAAGAAGAAATCTCGATGGTTGGATTCGAGATTGTCGCATACGCAGGTGACGCCCAGACCGATCTGCTTGCAGCGCTCGATGCTGCTCGCGAGGGTGATTTTGAGAAGGCCGAGCAGCTGCACAAGGATGCCAGCGATGCACTCATCGGCGCTCACGACACGCAGACCAAGCTACTGTCGCAGGAGGCCGGCGGCGGCGAGATGGAGATGACCTTCATCATGGCTCACGCCCAGGACACCCTCATGACCACCATGATTCTGGAGAAGCAGGCCCGCTTTACCATCGATGCCTACAAGCGCATCGCCGAGCTCGAGGCCAAGCTCGCCTAACGAGTCCTCACAATCAAGTCCCCTTCCAAAAGCTCTGCCGCAAACCCGCGACAGGGCTTTTTCCGTCCTCCTCCAAGTTGCGGCATCCGGCAGTTGGGGACGTTCCCTATCTGCCGGCAGTTTGGGCCACTCCTTTTGCCATTGGGGACGTTCTTAAACGACTAGTCATTGGGGACAGCCTTGGTGCGCTCCATTCGTCCTCCCGTTCGATTTTTGCTCGGTGGGTATACTTCCATCCGCAATACAGACCGGACTGAGGAGGTATCCAAATGCCGGATAACGGGTCAATACAAAAAAGAGACGTGCGCGAGATGGCTCATGGGCGTCCTGTCCAGATAACCGAGCACACGACGGTAACCGAGCTGCAGCCCAGCCTGTCCGATGTCGTGTGCGCAAACAAAAAGCTGCAGATTGGCTTTATCGTTGCGCTCGTAGTACTGGCGCTGCTGTCGGGCTTTGTAGCTCGTCCGCATTTTGCCGATACCAAAACTTGGGACTCCACTATCGAGGTCATCGATCAAAAGAAGGGCAATGTTTTGGCGCTCACGACCTCGTGCGTGGCACTGTCTGCGGGTATTACCGCGCTGCCGGGTGATACGGGAACGCCGGTTGCCGAGCAGCTCGCGCAGCTTTCAGGCAACTTGGGCATTGTGCTTGCCGTGCTCTACCTCGAGAAATATCTGCTGACCATCTTGTGGTCGGTGGGCCTGGGTATCCTGATCCCGTTTGCTCTGGTGCTCTTTGCGGTCTCGCTTGGCATTCACGGACGCTGGAGCACGAGTGCCGTCCTGCGCCGCGTGGCGACCCGCGCGCTGGTAGTCGCCATGATCGGCATGGCGTTGGTGCCTGCAAGCGTGTGGGTATCGCAAAAGGTCGACGAAACGTATCGAGTGAGCATCGAGGCGGCCGAGCAAAAGGCGGCCGACGCTGCAGACGTGGCGGATAACGACAGTTCCAAAGCAAGCAAGAAAAAGACTGAGTCCACAGAGCCCAAGAACGTGCTTGAGCAGCTTGCCGACGGTGCCTCGGGTCTTGTCACATCGGTGACCAGCGGCGCCAAGCAGATGACCGATGAGATTGTGCAGCAGGTGACTGATCTGATCGAAGGCGTTATCGTGATGATCGTGACCTCGTGTGTTATTCCGTTGCTGGTGCTCGCGGCGTTTCTGTGGTTGGGGCACACGCTGCTGGGGATCGATATTTCCGGTCCGGCGAACTACTTAACGGGGCGCTTTCTGAGCGCTCCGTCCAAGCATGCCAAGAAGGGCGGGCAGTCCGTGTAGCTAAAACAGCTGTATATACCGGGGCATACTGCCGAAGGGCGGGCGAGACACGTTCTCGGCCGCCCTTTTGTTTGTTGAACACATGGCCGCTACGTCCGCGCCAGACCCAAACGGTCAGCAATCACCCGTGAATGGTATTTGTTCAAAAAAGAACAAAGACAAACAAATAGTTGTTGCAGTTAATGTTCGAATGTGTTCAAATAAACATGAACAGTGAAGAACCGCACATTCAGATGCCCGGACCTGAACGCGATTCAACACTTCCAAACAGAAACTACGCACCTGCGTATCTCTCAAGGAGGATGTCATGAGGGTTGTAATCGCTTCCGATGCCGACGGTATGTCGATGAAGGAGTCCATCAAGGAGATGCTCATCGCCGACGGTCACGAAGTCGTCGACTATTCCGAGACCCCTGCCGCGGACCTTGTCGATTCCGCGACCGCCGTTGCCAAGGACCTGCTGGAGCACAAGGATTCCCAGGGCTTCGCATTCGATAAGTATGGCGTCGGCTCCTATATGGCTGCCGTCAAGATCAAGGGCATGGTCGTCGCCAACATTTCCGACGAGCGTTCCGCTTACATGACCCGCGAGCACAACGGCTCGCGCATGGTCACCATGGGCCCGGGTGTCGTGGGCACCGAGGTCGCCAAGAAGATCGCCCGCGAGTTCCTGCGTGCCCAGTACGCCGGCGGCCGTCACCAGATCCGTGTCGACATGCTCAACAAGATGGCCTAACGAGAGCCACCGAGAACTCGAACTTCTACCTCAACTTGTGAATTCAGACGAAAGGACGTTCTGATGAAGAAGACCATCGCAATCGGTTGCGACCATATCGTTACGGACGAGAAGATCTATCTGGCCGACCGCCTGGAGCAGGCTGGCTACAAGGTGCTCGACTGCGGCACCTACAGCCACACCCGTACGCACTATCCCATCTACGGTAAGGCCGTGGGCGAGGCTGTTGTCAGCGGCAAGGCCGACTTTGGCGTGGCCCTGTGCGGCACCGGCATCGGCATCACCAACGCCGTCAACAAGGTTCCCGGCGCCCGCTGCGCCCTGGTTCGCGACATGACCTCTGCCCTGTATGCCCGTCGCGAGCTCAACGCCAACATCGTGGGCTTTGGCGGCAAGATCACCGGCGAGTTCCTGATGGCCGATATCATGCTTGCCTTCCTGGAGGAGCCCTACGAGAAGACCCCCGAGCACGATGCCCTGATCGCCAAGATCGATGCCTGCAACAAGGCCGATGCCGAGGCTCAGGCCGACCCGCACTTCTTTGACGAGTTCCTCGAGAAGTGGGACCGCGGCGAATACCATGACTAGCGGGTATCCGGCGTAATTTACTAGTCCGTTGACGGCTCGCGTTTCTGTGAGGGGGCGCGGGCCGGTTTTCTATCAGCCCTATTGACTTGGCGGGCTGTTGTAAGAAAGGGAAGGCTCCTATGGAGTTTGTTCTTGATAACGGTTCTATCCGCGTAGCACTGAGCACGGCGGGCGGGTCGTTCACTTCTATTGCGGCCAACGGCCGTGAGTACTTGTGGCAGGGTGATCCGGCGGTCTGGTCGGGGCAGGCGCCCATTTGTTTCCCGATCTGCGGTGGCCTTCGTGACGGTCACGCAACGACCATGGGTGGCCGCGAGGTAAAGCTCGCCCGCCACGGCTTTGCGCGCAAACAGGAGTGGAAGCTCGAGGAACAGAGCGACAACATGGTTGCGCTGAGCCTAAGCTCTACCGACCATGCCGAGTTGCTCGAGCAGTACCCGTATCCGTTTAAGATCGTTGCTCGTTACACGATTGATTCGGAAAAGGTGGCCGTGTCGTACGAGGTGACCAATGAGGGCACCGAGGACATGCCGTTCTTTGTGGGCGGTCACCCCGGCTTTAAGTGTCCGCTCGACGAGGGCGAGTCCTATGACGACTACGAGCTCCGTTTTGAACAGCGTGAGGCCACCGAGCTCTGTACTGCCGTTCCCTCGACGGGCCTGATTGATGTTGAGCATCGCAGCAAGAACCCCATGATCGGCCAGAACCTGCCGCTTGCCCACGAACTCTTCGACTTCGCGGAGACCATCTTTGACGTGCTCGAGAGCCGCGTGGTTACGCTGACCAAGAAAACCGAGGACAAGGGCGTGCGCCTGACGTTCCCCGATATGCCATACCTGATTGTGTGGAGCAAGCCCGAGGGCGACTTTGTGGCCGTGGAACCGTGGGGTGGCCTGTCCACCTGTTCCGACGAGGACGATATTCTGGAGCACAAGCGTGGCTGCCTGGTTGCCAAGCCGGGGGAGACCGTCACCCGTGGCTTTGAGATCGAGATTCTTTAACGAGCTATCGTATGTTTGGGGTGGGTCATGCCGCCCCGGAACAGGAGTTCAATATGATTCTGACCGTTACCATGAACCCGTCGATTGATACGCGCTATCAGCTCGACAAGCTGATCATCGACGATGTTAACCGTGTGACGCCCGAAAAGACCGCTGGCGGCAAGGGCCTCAACGTGAGCCGCGTGCTGCTGCAGCTGGGCGACGACGTGCTCGCGACCGGTCTGCTTGGCGGCCACATGGGTGCCTATATGGCCGAGCTCATGGATGCCGACGGCGTCAAGAACGACTTTGTGCCCATCGCCGGTGAGACGCGCATTTGCCTGAATATTCTGCACGAGGGTAATCAGACCGAGCTGCTGGAGAGCGGCCCGCAGATCGCTCCGGCCGAGCTCGAGGCCTTTACGGCCAAGTTCGCCGAGCTCGCTGCGAAGGCTGACGTCGTGACGCTTTCGGGCTCGCTGCCGCGTGGCGTCGATGCCGGCTACTATGCCGAGCTCGTCAAGATCGCCGAGGAGGCGGGCGCCAAGGTGCTGCTCGATACCTCGGGTGCATCGCTGGAGGCCGCGCTGGAGTCCGACGCTAAGCCCGAGCTTGTGAAGCCCAATCTGACCGAGATCAACGGTCTGCTGAGCACGTCCTTCACGACCGATGATGTCGATGCTCTGCGCGAGGCGCTTGCCGCCGATGACCGTTTTGCCGGTATCCCCTGGGTTGTCGTTTCGATGGGCGCTGCCGGTTCGGTGGGCTTCCATGAGGGCCGCGCGTTCCGCGCCAAGACGCCCGCGATTGCGGCTGTGAACGCGACGGGTTCCGGCGACTCGACCATCGCCGGCTTTGCGCATGCCATTGCTGCTGGTGCCGACGACGTCACGGTGCTCAAGACCGCCAATACCTGCGGCAAGCTCAACGCCATGGATCCCAAGACCGGCCACCTGGTCATGGACCGCTGGGACGAGGTCTACAACAGCGTTGAGGTCGTAGAGTTGTAGCGGTTGCGACTCCTAATAGAATGAGCGTGGATAATCTCCTGCTTTTGGTGCCCATACGAGCTCAAAGTGGGAGATTTTCCACGCTCGAGTCATTAGTCGTTGGGGACGTTCTTGTTTGACTAGTCGTTTAAGAGCGTCCCCAATGACTACACGCAAAAATGGCGCCCGCCGGCGATGTTGCCGGCGGGCGCCGTTGTCTTGAAGACGAAATGATCCGTTTTCCTTCGTCCGAAAGGGATCATTACAGTGAGTCGATAAAGCGCTGCTGGGCGGCGCGGCCGGCTTCATCCCATTTAAATACGCCGGCGTTGTCGAGCACGTGGCCAAACACCACGCCGACCTCCTCGTGCAGGATATCGATGGCGTTGTCCGCCGTAAGCTCGTCGGCGCGGCGGGCATAGACATCCTCGGCCCATGCGGCGTGGCTGCGGCAAAGACTATCGCCCTCGAGCGCGCCGGCAAGGTCGTAGCTGGCATCGGCCTTGGCCGCCAGCAGGTGCTCGCGGACAGCACCGAGCTCGGGAACCAGGCGCGGCGGAAGAATGGCGAGACCCATAACCTCGATCAGGCCGATGTTCTCCTTCTTAATGTGGTGATACTCGGCATGCGGGTGGAACACGCCCAACGGATGCTCGTCGGTCGTGATGTTGCAGCGAAGCGCCAGGTAGGCCTCGTAGATTTTGCCGCCGGCATTGCCGCGGGAGTCGACGCGGCGGATGACGGGTGTCACTGTGTTGTGCGCCATGCCATCGGCTGTGTGCGCGATGACGCCCACAGACTCATCGGTCCACTCGCGCCAGGCGAGGATAATCTTCTCGGCAGCGTCGAGCAGCTGAGCGCGGTCATGCGAGCGCAGGCGAAGCACCGAAAGCGGCCACTGCAGCACAGCACCCGTAACGCTGTCAAAGCCGGGCACGCTAAACTGTGAGACCTCGGTGGCATGCATCATGGGGAACTCGTGCGCGCCGCCCTGGAAGTGGTCGTGCGACAGAATCGAGCCGCCCACGATGGGCAGGTCGGCGTTGGAGCCAATAAAGTAGTGCGGGAACAGGTCCACAAAGTCGAGCAGGCACGTCAGGCCCTTGCGGTCAACGTGCATCGGGCGATGCTCGGAGCTCATGGCAATGCAGTGCTCGTTAAAGTACGCGTACGGGCTGTACTGGAAGCCCCAGCGATCGCCATTGAGCGAGATGGGGATAATGCGCAGGTTCTGGCGTGCAGGATGAGCGCCGCCGTCGGCTGCGGCGGAGCGTCCGGGGTAGCCCTCGTTTTCGATGCAGAGCTGGCAGGCGGGATACTTTTCGCCCGTGTTCTTGGCGGCACCTGCCGCGGCGATATCGCGCGGGTCCTTCTCAGGCTTGGACAGGTTGATGGTTATCTCGAGATCGCCCCAGTTGGTGGGGGTGCTCCATTTGATGTTGCGCGCGATGGCGGCACGGCGCACGTAGCCGGCGTCGCAGCACAGGCCGTAGAACCAGTCGGTCGCGGCGCGGGGCTCGTTGACGCCCATGCGGCCGTTGAACTCCTCGTTTACAACCGAAGGCCTCGGCATGAGCATACCCATGATGCGCATGGCGATGCGGTCGCGCCCCGATGCCGTGTCCTCGGCAGCACCGTTGGCAACGGCGGCCTCGGCAAGCGCGGCGAGCGTGCCCTCCAGGTCAAAGTCGGGCAGGGTATCGGGGTGCAAGAGCGAAATCTTCTCGGTCTTGAGCGCCCAAGCCATGTCGAGTGCGGGGCCCGTGGCGCCGATGCACTCCAAAATGGTGTTGTAGGCCCAGATGCGATCGTCCTGTCCGATCATCGATCGATGGATGGCATACTCAATCAGGCCCTGCGCGGCCTCGCGCACGTCGGTCATTACAGCCATGCCGCGTAAGCCCCCTTGTCAGAAATTGCGTAGTGGCGGGCAGAGCCCTCGCCCAGCCAGCCGTTCATCTTGGCAATGAAGGTGTCGACCAGGTCGAGCGGCACGAAGGCCTGAATGGTGCCACCAAAGCCGCCACCGTGAATGCGAACGGCGCCGCGGCCGTCGAGCACGTGCTCGGCCAGCGCCAGGGCATACATGGAAGGCTGCTCAGACCCCAGCTTGGCAACGACATTCTGCAGGTACATGGCGGAGCTGGCGCCGGACTCGCGCGTCAGGACCAGGAACTGGTCGATGTCGCCGGCGTTAAGGGCCGCCCAACGCTTATCGACCAGGCCGTTTTCGTACCAGTAGTGAACGGCGCGCAGGCAGGCACGGTCGCCCAGCTTGGCGCGCAGCTCGGGGAGCTTGGCGTCAAAATCGGCAACGTTTACCTCGCACAGGCGTGCCTTGCCAAACTCGGCGGCGACGTCTTGCATCTCGCGCGGAACGGCGGCGTAGTCGTCGGTGGCGGCCACGTGGTCGGCGCCGACCTTAACGAGCACGAGCGCATAGCCGTGATCTTCAAAGTTGAGTTCGAGCTTCTGGGTCTTAGGCTGAGCCTGATCCTCAAAATCCATGTAGGCAAGGCCGCCCAAGCACACGGCGGCCTGGTCCATAAGGCCGCAGGGCTTACCGTAGTAATTGTTCTCGGTGCGCTGGCTCATCTGGGCGAGCGCGACGGGCTCGATGGCGGGCGCTCCCCAGAGCGTCTCCATGGCACGACCGTATGCCGCCTCGACAGCAGCGGAGCTCGAAAGACCGCCGCCCGAGGGGACGGAGCAGGTGAAGGCGAGGTCGAAGCCCTGGGGCTCAACGCCCAGAGCAGCGATTTCGTGGGCCATGCCGCGGACGAGGCTCGCGGACGTGCCCTTCTCGGACTCCTGAACGTCTAGCGTGTCGAGCGCGATCTCAAACGTGGGATAGCCCTCGTCGGCAACGCGGATCTTGTTGGAATCGGTTGCCACGGCGATGCCGTCGACGGCGACATCGAGCGAGCCGGCGATAACGTGGCCGCCCTCGTGGTCGGTGTGGTTGCCGCTGATCTCGGAGCGGCCGGGCGCGTGCACATAGAGCACCTGGCAATCGCCGATGGGGCCAAACTCATCCTCGAACAGCTTGGTGAGCGTGGCGAGTGTCTTTTCGTCGGGAGCGGTCATGAGGGTCCTTTCCTTGGCGCATACTGACGAGCTTTGCGTCGTAGTGAGTACGTTAACAATCTGAAGCGGCATAAACTCAGCATCTACGATGCCGCACGTTACGGGCTATGTTAACGTACTCATAACACAACGCTTATCACTTTTTGAGAATCTGGTAATCGGTAGAAATTCAGCCGTGAACGGTATTGCCGTATGGACTTATAAAGCAGAAGAGGTACAGATAGAAAAAGTAGAGTACGTTAACATGCGTCCGACGATAGCGGGACTCGGCGCGGGGTGTATTTCTACCCGGGTCGGCATTCACGCTATTCAGATCTCGCAAGGGTGAAGGTGATCCAGTGGCAAGGTGCCCGTCCAACGATACAGGTACGCGTCCGGTCTCCATGGCTGACGTCGCCCGTGCTGCTGGCGTTTCGCAGCAGACGGTTTCGCGCGTCGCCAACGGCTTGCCCAACGTCAACGAGCAGACGCGCCAGCGCGTGCAGGCCGCCATGCAAGAGCTCGGCTTTCGTCCGAGTTATGCCGGTCGCTCGCTGCGCGACGGCCGCTACCATTCGGTCGGTCTGTGCGTCAACGATGTCACCAAGTTCGGTAACCTGACGATGATCGACGGCATTGCCTGTGCGGCCCGTGAGCGCGGTTGCGCCATCACGCTGGTCGAGATGTCCAAGACCGAGGAATTCTCGCTTGCCGAGGCCACGCGTCGTATGGCCG
Organism: Collinsella sp. AM10-26; assembly: GCF_003472525.1. NCBI lineage: Bacteria > Bacillati > Actinomycetota > Coriobacteriia > Coriobacteriales > Coriobacteriaceae > Collinsella > Collinsella sp. AM10-26. The sequence continues at coordinate 267,159 of NZ_QRMC01000001.1, read as the reverse complement.
CATTGCCGGTGGACGGCATCATCATCGGCATGAGTCGCATGGCGCCCGATTTTGAGTCGTTTGATCCACTGCCGGGCATTGGCACGGTTATCGTCACCATGTATGCGCATCCGCGCGTGACCACGGTCGATTCCGATCATTACGGCTGCTCGCTTCTGCTCATGGATCACCTGTTTGAGCTGGGGCACGAGCAGATTCGCTATATTGGTGGCCCGTCGTTCTCAGTCGACGAACAGTTTCGTCGCGCCGGCTGGCAGGATGCACTCGAGCGTAGACACATCGAGCCGGTAGAGCCGCTCGAGGGTGACTGGTCTGCCAACAGCGGTTACGAGGCCGGCAGGTACCTGGCCGAGCACGACCGCACCATGACGGCGATTTACGCGGCAAACGACCAGATGGCAAACGGCGCCATCGCCGCGCTGCGCGATAGCGGCTTGCGCGTGCCCGAGGACGTGAGCGTGGTGGGCGTCGATGACTCACTCGACGACTTTGTCGCGCATAACGAGCTCACGACCGTTCGATTCGACTTGCATCAGCGCGGACGAGAGGTGTTTGAGCATGCGGTTCCCGAGGCGGGTACGGCGGGCAAAACCGTTGCCATTCGTATTCCCGGCCAGCTTATCGTTCGACATAGTACGGCGGCACCGCGCGCATAGTTTCCGCAGGTCAACGGTGATATGTTGAACATCAATAACAATCGATAAGGATGCCGGCAGATGGCTGTTGGGATGCAGCCGAGTGATATGATAGACGGGTTCTTTTGTCTATCTAGGAGGTTTTGCCTGATGGAGATCACCAAGGATATCCGCTACATCGGCGTCGACGACCACGACATCGACCTGTTCGAGGGCCAGTACGACGTGTCCGAGAACGGTATGGCATACAACAGCTACGTTATCTTGGGCGAAAAGATCGCTGTCGCCGATTCGGTCGACGCTGGCTTTGTCGACGAGTGGCTCGGCAACCTCGAGGCCGAGCTCGATGGCCGTACGCCCGACTACCTGGTCGTCCATCATATGGAGCCCGATCACTCCGCCGGCATTGCCGCCTTTATGGAGCGCTATCCCCAGGCCCAGATCGTGGCAAGTATGGGCGCCTTCCGCATGATGGTCAACTTCTTTGGCACCGATTTCCCCGAGCGCAAGATGGTCGTCAAAGAGGGCGATGTGCTCGACCTGGGCGGCCACAGCCTAACGTTTGTTGGCGCCCCCAACGTTCACTGGCCCGAGGTGCTCTTCTCCTACGAGGCCACCGACAAGGTGCTCTTTAGTGCCGACGGCTTTGGCAAGTTTGGCGCCAACGACATCGAGGATCCTGAGGGCTGGGCCTGCGAGGCGCGCCGTTACTACTTTGGCATCGTGGGAAAGTTCGGCAAGTTTGTGCAGGCCGTGCTCAAGAAGGCCGCCGATCTGGATATTCAGATTATCTGCCCGCTTCACGGCCCCGTGCTGACCGAGAACCTGGGTTATTACCTCGACACCTACAACACCTGGTCGAGCTATAAGCCCGAGGACGACGGCATCACGATTGCCTACGCGAGCGTGTACGGCCATCTGAAGGCCGCCGTTAAGGAACTCGCATCCGCGCTTGAGGCTCGCGGCCAGAAGGTTTCCGTCTTTGATCTCGCTCGCGACGACATGGCCGAGGCCGTTGAGGATGCGTTCCGCTATGACCGTCTGGTACTCGCTTCCATCACCTATCAGGGCGAGATCTTCCCGTTTATGAGCACCTTCATCCACACGCTCGCCGAGCATGCCTACCAGAACCGCACGGTGGCGCTTGTCGAGGCCGGCTCTTGGGCGCCCGCTGCTGCCAAGGTTATGACCAAGGAGCTCGAGGGCATGAAGGACATCACCCTGACGCAGAACAAGGTGACCGTCCTAGGCTCGCTCAACGACACCTCGCGCGCCCAGATCGAAGCCCTCGCCGACGAGCTTTCCAAATAGCGATATTTCGCTTTTAACGCTCAAACCACCACAAAGGGGACAGGCACCTTTGTGGTGGTTTTAGGCACCTTTGTGGTGGTTTTTGTTTATGCGCCGGTGATGATGAGGTCCGGGCGCTCGTCGTTGGCGATTTCGGCGATTGAGGTGGCGACGGCACGGTCGGGATCGCAATCCATCACGACGGTGTCGACATCGGTCAGTTCGGCAAAGCGATACATGCCGCGTCCGTTGACCTTGCTGGCGTCCATGAGGACGGCGCTTTGACGGGCTGCGGCGATCATGGCCGTTTTGGTCTCGGCCATCTGAGGAAAGTCAGTCGTAAAGCCGCAGCGGGGGACAAAGGCGCCGGGGCATATGACGGCAAGGTCTGCGTGAACCGTTTGAAGTGCCTGCATGGTGAGCGGGCCATATAGATAGCGATGGCCTTTGCGCAGTGCCCCTCCCAGCATGACGACATCAACCGAGGGCATGCTTTCGTCGATGTAATCGGCAATGGTGATGTCGGCCGTGATGACGGTGATGCCGTCGCGCTGATCGAGGAGCCGGACAAACTCGAGTGCCGTGGTGCCCGAGTCGACGAGCAGGGTGTCACCGCTGCCGACGAGTTCGATGGCACTTTGTGCGATGGCCTGCTTGGCGGCGACATTTACGTTGATGCGGCGATCCTGCGTGGAGACGGTTAGGCGTTTGTGGAGCGACACAGCGCCGCCATGTGTGCGGCGCAGCTTGCCTGCTTCGGCGAGCGCGTCCAGGTCGGCGCGGGCGGTGACGGAGGACACGCCAAAGGTCTGGGCGATTTCTGCTACCTGCACCGAGGCGTTATGCTCAAGCATCTCCATGATGGCGGCACGACGCTCATCGGCGAAGGCTCGGGTTGTTACATGGGCCATAGCTGCTCCATCCTCAACTGAAATTTGCAGGAATTGTGTTGAGTCTATTTTCGTTCATTTTCTTTTTAAGTAAGAAAACGCCTTTCGATTACTTACTTTTTCTATAAAAGAAAGACGCTTAACGCCCAAAATTCAATATCGAACACGTCCGCTCGGCTCCAATTCCTTCCGTTTGCTTTTCAAAAATGACTGTATTGACCTGCATGGGCTCAATATCTCGCACATACAAAGCCGCTGAATTTCATACAATGGGCGCAGCAAAACGCAAGGTAAAAGGCCTTGCGGACACGTACGCCCGATGTCCAGATGCGGGCGAGGGAGAGGAGCAAACGCTCATGGCACTTGTTACCACCGAAAAGATGCTCAAGGACGCTCAGGCCGGCCACTACGCCGTCGGCGCGTTCAACGTCGAGAACCTCGAGTTTGTTATGGCCGTTCTGGCCGCTGCCGAGGAGACCAAGTCCCCCGTCATCATGCAGACCACCCCGGGCACCATCAAGACCGCTGGTCTGGACTACTTCTACGGCATGGTCAAGGCTGCCGCCGAGCGCGCTTCCGTGCCCGTCGCTCTGCACCTCGATCACGGCGATGGCTATGACCGCTGCATGCAGGCTTTCCGCACCGGCTACACCTCTGTCATGATTGACGGCTCGCACGAGTCCTTCGAGGACAACATCGCCCTGACCAAGTCGGTTGCCGACGCTGGCCGCGCCATGGGCGTGCCCGTCGAGGCCGAGCTCGGCAAGGTTGGCGGCAAGGAGGACGACGGTCCCGCGGTTGAGGGCGAGAGCCCCTACACCGATCCTGCCGAGGCCAAGGAGTTCGTCGAGCGCACTGGCTGCACCTCGCTGGCCATTGGCGTTGGCACCAGCCACGGCGTGTATACGAGCGATCCGCACATTGAGCAGTCCGTGGTCAAGGCCATCCGCGACGCCGTCGACGTGCCGCTGGTTCTGCACGGCACCTCCGGTGTACCCGATGAGCAGGTTGCCGAGGCTGTGAAGAACGGCATCTGCAAGGTTAACTACGCCACCGAGCTGCGTCAGGCCTACACCAAGGGCTTCATGGCCTACATGGCCGAGAACCCCGCCTGCTTCGATCCCAAGAAGCCGGCCAAGGAGGGCATGCGCGAGATCACCGAGCTGGTTAAGATCCGCATGACCAACCTCAACTCCGTGGGCAAGGCGGAGTAACAGCAAGGGTACTCCGACTCGCTACATATCCCGGGGAGGGACGAGGGCTTAGCTCCCCAATCGTCCTCGGGCATGCAAAAAGCCTCGCTGCGCACTTCGTGCGGCGAGGCTTTTTGCCCCCTGCGGAAAGATTGGGGAGCTAAGCCCTCGTCCCTCCCAAGTTGACCTACTCGAGGTCGTCGCCCTTGTGGCGTTATGGCTGGAAGGGTGGGGCGTTTGGGCTACTTTGTTGATGAGGGGCTAGTATGCCCGGGCTTGGTTGGGGAAGGTTTTGTCTAGGGATGCTTGGAGCTTTTCGAACGACGTCTGCAAGTTGAGGCTTTGGTCGGTTGAGCGTTTGGCTTTTGTGGTGGGGGAGTCGAGGAGGCCGTTTCTCTGTGTCGGGGGGAAGGAGAATAGGTTTGCATGTTTTAGGGATGGCTGCTGTGCTGCGTCATTGGAAGAATGCATGCTTTTGCGGCCTCCTCGATATCCACCAAAAGAATGCGCTCGGGGTTTGCTGCTAGGCCCCGTGCGCTGGCTACATTATGCCGCGAGCGCAGATAAGGAAGCGCTAAAGAAAGGCTTAATGAGGTTTGGCGTTACGATGAAACCGCAGGTCAGAGGTATCGAGTAACACTCTTGAAAGGTTTTGGGCTTAAGGGCTTTCTAAGGTTTGTGACGTGGATGTGGCTCGCCTGTGTGGGGTGTGTGGACGGCTCGTTCCTAGCGCTGCGGCTCTGCGGCGCGCACCCGCTCGATGACCTTTTCCATCGTGGCGTCGATGCGGTCTTTTTTGAGATCGCATTCCCAGATGGTTATGGACGTCCAGCCCATTTGAGTGAGTGCTGCCACGGCAGCGCGGTCGCGCTCGACGTTGCGACGGAACTTTGCCTCCCAAAACTCAACATTGCGTTTTGGCTGGCTCGGATTGCACTTAGGGCAGCGATGCCAAAAGCAACCGTTGACAAAGATGGCGATCTTGCGGCCGGGGAAGGCGATGTCGGGCTTGCCGGGAACCTTCCATTCCAAGCGATAACCCGTAAGGCCCGCTGCGCGCAGGCGCTGGCGAACGAGCAGCTCGGGTTTGGTGTTTGCACGCTTGTTGCCCTTCATGGACTTTTTGATGGCAGCGCGACGGCGCACCAGTTCGCGCTCGTCGGCGGAAAGGTCCGAGGTATCGATGCCGTCCAGCAGGCCGGGCTTGGGACGCTTTTTGCTGCGGCGCCTAGGTGCGCGCTTGGGCTTGGAAGCGGGCTCGTCGGTCGTGGTGGCCTCGGTGTCGTTGGCAGTGCTGTTGGCCTTAAGCCGATCTTCCTTCAGCTCAATCAGGGCATCAATGAGCCCCTTGTCGGCGGGCATCCATTCCACCGTGGCAAGCGAGGTGCGCGGAATCCAGCGGATATCGAGCTGGCGGTCGTGCTTCTGAGGCTCATCGGATTCATCGGCGAGCGAGCAGTAGTAGCACTCCATTGAGAGGTGGAAATCTGGGTAGTCATACTCAACGGTGTAGAAGTCACGCAGGTTGGTGACTTTGACCTGCAGCTCTTCCATGAGCTCGCGGCGCACGGCGTCTTCAGGTGTCTCGCCGCGCATGAGCTTACCACCCGGGAACTCCCAAAGTCCCTGCATGTCGCCGTAGCCGCGCTGCACGGCCAGCAGCTCGTCGGATCCTTCCTTGCGAATGATCCCAGCGGCAACATGAACAGTCTTCAACAGGAGTCCTCTCTCAACATCATTACATGACGGGGTAGTCTTTTTGGGACGGGGCTTTTTTAGCTGCCCTATGTCAAATGCGCCCTCATGCCTCAAAAGCTTCGGATGGGGCAGCTAAAAAAGCCCCGTCCCAAAAAGACTACCCTTACCTTACGCAACGGTAAGGCAAGCGTAAGCCATATCGATGGTAGCCGACTCGGCTTCTTGCGACTATAGATGCCGTAGACTAATCGCAAGAAAGGACTCGGTATGCAAACCACGCAAACGGCAACCCCGGTACTGGAGGTCGCGCATCTCGAAAAGGTATATGGAGCGCTGGGCAACGTGACCCGAGCGCTCAACGACGTCAGCTTTACCGTCAACCGTGGCGAATTCGTCGGCATCATGGGCGCCTCGGGCTCGGGCAAGTCGACGCTGCTCAACTGCGTGTCGACCATCGATAGCGCCACGAGTGGCACCATCCGCATCAACGGCCAGGACGTGACGTGCATGAAGCAGGCCAAGCTTTCGCAGTTCCGCCGCGAGGAGCTTGGCTTTATCTTCCAGGACTCCAACCTGCTCGATACGCTCACGGCGCGCGAGAACATCGCCTTGCCGCTCACCATCGCCCGTATGAACTCGGCGGAGATCTCGACCCGCGTGCAGGATGTGGCTGCGCGCCTGTCCATCAGCCAAGTGCTCGACAAGTACCCCTACCAGATGTCCGGCGGCCAGCAGCAGCGCGTTGCCGCCTGCCGCGCGCTCGTCACCGACCCCACGATGATCATGGCCGACGAGCCCACCGGCGCCCTCGACTCCAAGAGCGCCCGCCTGCTGCTCGAGAGCCTGGAGGCGCTCAACCGCCGCCTGCGCGCCACGGTGCTCATGGTTACGCACGATAGCTTTGCCGCCAGCTACACGAGCCGTGTGCTGTTTATCCGCGACGGCAAGATCTTCACCGAGCTGCGCCGCGGCGACACCGACCGCCGCGAGTTCTTCGACCGCATTATGGAGGTCGTTGCCATGATGGGCGGTGAGGGCTCCGATGCTCTGTAAACTCGCTTGGGGCAACGTCCGCCGTGCCGGCCGCGACTACCTCGTCTACTTGTTGACGCTCACCCTGGGCGTCACGGTCTTCTATGCCTTTAACACCATCTCGATGCAGGTCGACATCGCCGGAATTGATGAAGAGGGCTTGGCGCAGGTTATGGGCAGTATGCTCGGCGACCTGACGTACTTTTTGGCCGGTGTCATGGCCTTTTTGATGGTGTACGCCAATAACTTCATCATGAAACGCCGCAAAAAGGAGTTTGGCCTGTACCAGGTGCTCGGCATGGGGCGCGGGCGCGTCGCCACGATCATGGCGCTCGAGACGGTGATTGTCTCGGTGGTGGCCTTTGTTGCCGGCATTGTGCTGGGTGTGGGACTCTCCCAGCTCATGACGTTCTTTACGGCCTCGCTCTTTAAGACGCAGATCGCCAATTTCCACTTCTTTTTCTCGATGCATGCGTTCAATCTGACCCTTGCCTGCATGCTCGTAATGTTTGTGCTCACGCTACTGCTGAACCTCCGCGCCGTGCGTCGTACCAAACTCATCGAGCTTATGGGTGCCGAGCGTCGCAACGAGACCATCAAGACACGCAACCCCTGGATTGCGATTGCCATCTTTGCCGTGGGCGTGGTGCTGGTGGGCGTGGCCTATTACCGTCTGCTACGTGATGGGTTCCCGCTAACCGCGACGGACAGCAAGCTGCAAGAGGCCATGAACCAGTTTGGTATTACGACCGCTATGGTTACCGTGGGCACCTTTGCCCTGTTCTGGGGACTCTCGGGCATGCTCATCAAGCTGCTGCAGAGCCTGCGCGGCGTGTATTGGCGCGGTCTCAACATGTTTACCGTGCGCCAGCTTGCGGCCAAGGTCAACACGGTGTGCTTTTCGATGGGCGTCATCGCGATGATTCTGTTCCTTGCCATTACTTCTGTGACTTGCGGTATGTCGATTGCCAGCGTGATGAACGAGAACCTGGAGCGCTATAATCCGGCCGACATGTCGCAGACGTATGTCTATTACACGCCCGATACGCTCGACTACTACAAAGAGTACGTCAATCCGTCTGAGGCCGATCGCATGGTGCTGGCCGATAGTACGGTCGATTTGTACTCCGCATGGCACGGCGATCCATGGCACGGCGATCGTAAGGACAAGTCGGCGGACAACAACGACGAGACCGGCAAGAAGGTCAATATCGCCGATGTTGCCGGTGAGCATGTGCAGATCGATTCGTATCTGAGTTACCCGCTTGGCGGCTCGAATCCTTCGGTGATCCCAAGTGAGATGTGCAAGACCATGGGCGAAAAGCTCCCCAAGGCGTTCGAGGGCAGCAACGCCGACATGACAGGCCTGTCTGTGACGCCGGCAAGTCAGTACAACAAATTGCGCCAGATGATGGGCGAGGAGCCGGTGAGCATTGGCCGCGACCAGTACTTGCTTACGTGTGATATGGGCGGTGAGCTGGTCGACCTGTACACCAAGTATATGGCTGGCGGCCATGCCCTTACCTTGGGCGGGCATACGCTCAAGCCCGCAACCGATAAGTCGGACGAGGACACGGCGGCCATCGCCAACTCGGCGATGGGCAGTAACGGGGGTACCGTCGTCGTTGCCGACGAGCTGTTGTCCCAACTCAATCTGCAGCCGTATTCCAGTAATCTGCTCGTTAACTACAAGCAGGGGATGGATGTGACCAAGGCAGACGAGAGTATTAAATACACTGTGCTCGACAATCTGCTCGTTGACGGCAAGGAGCCGGGATCGTGGGGAATCTTCATCACACGCTCCGAGATGTACGCGCAAGCAGCGCAAATGAACGGTCTTATTAGTTACCTAGCCATCTACATCGGCTTTGTATTGGTCGTTGCATGCGCGGCGATTCTGTCGATCCAGCAACTCTCCAACGTGGCCGACGGCAGCCGCAGCTATCGTGTGCTGGCACAGATCGGCTGCGACGACCGCCAGATTCGCCATTCGGTGATGGCGCAGCAAGCGGTATTCTTCCTGTTCCCGCTGGCAGTGGGCTTGGCGCACTCCTTTGTGGCGCTCAAGGTGATCATCGAGCTGGTGAGCATCTTTGGCAACATGAGCATCGGTGGCACGGTGGGCCTTACCTGTGCGATTTTCCTGGCAGCCTACGGCGGCTACTTCCTGGTGACGTACCTCATGAGCGCCGGCATGGTACAGGCTGCCATCGCCACCCGCTACAGCGAGTAGCTCGTCCAACCCAGAACCACCACAAAGGGGACAGGCACCTTCGTGGTGGTTCTGGCGTCAGGGTGATTCTTTCGTGGCGAAACAATCAAAAACCACCACGAAGGTGCCTGTCCCCTTTGTGGTGGTTTTTTCTGCATAACTTTATCGCTTCCAGAAGTGGAGGATCAACGTCGTGCGGTTTTGCTGCTCGGTTTTGACCAGGATGTTGTGGATGTGGGTCTTGACGGTGCCCACGGCAAGGAATAGCTCGTCGGCGATCTCTTGGTTCGATTTGCCCAGCACAACCAAACGCAAAACCTCGGCCTCGCGGTTGGAGAGCCTGTAGGCGTTGCGATAGAAGGGCATTTGCTCTTCGATGTGTCGATCAAGATCGCTGACGTTCTTTTCCTCGGGTGCCTCCTGCATGCGAATCGAAAGCACGTGATAGGCATAGATAATCAGCAGAATCGCAAAGTAGCACGCAAAGATGTTCTCGCTAAAGTTGCGCTCGGATAGGTACAGCTGCAGCCAGGAGGGTGCCAGGCTCATGGGGACGACCAAGATGTTGTAGAAGTCCTCGGCAACGATGCACCCGACCAGAATGGCGCCGATAATGAGGTGCTTTCGTTGATTGTTGACGCGCGCCTTAAGCTCGACCTGCGTGCTTTTATGCGCCGTCCAAAAGATATAGAGCCCCACAAATACAAGGAATACCTGACGCATCGTGTAGTAGAGCCATTGATGCATGGGGCCGTAGGGGACAGCGACAATGATCAGCAGCTCGCTCAGGAAGAACGTTGCGACGGGAATTACAAACTGCTTTTTTGAATGTTTGTCGAGCAAGTCCATGGCGATGAGCCAAATAAAAGCTTGTGAAGCGGTTGCCACAAGCGTCCGCAACGCAGGCATGGTAATTGAGTAATAGTCGCTGGCTGGAAAACTCTGGTTTTGCAGCGTGTATTCAAAAAAGAAAATCTCGGTCATCTCGATGGCATAGCAGATAAATACGCCGCTGCCATAGATAAAGAACCGTCGACGAGACGAGGCATAGGCGGCAAGCGAAAGCACTGCCGTCACAATACAGATCACGAGTATCGCTAGGGTATAGAAGAACATCAGAGTGTTCATCTGCCACCGTCCCATCTCATTTATCTATGGCCGAGTCCTGTATATCTTGTGGGATATAGACGTCTCAACCCTTCGTTCCATTGCGGATTAGGCGCCGAGATACAGCATAGCCGTATACCGTTCGCGGTTCTAGATAGTAAACCCCCTGTAAGCTGGCTACCTGCGGGTTTATATTGGTTTAGAGGGGGTGTAACTCCGTGAACGGTCTTTAATCCCGAATAAACTAGGTAAAAATTGCATACGGGTGAATGATGGTCTTGTCAACACGAGGCGTGATGTTCGAGCGCCTCATAGTAATAGTCGGCACGACCGGCGGAAAGGAAATCGACATGGCACTGCCTAAGGATTTCATCGACACCAACGACTTCACCAAAGAGCAGATCCTGGCTATCGAGGATCTTGGCCTGGCAATGAAGAAGGCCATCAAGGTTGACGGTTATTATCCGCACCTGCTTCGCAACAAGAGCCTTGGCATGATCTTCCAGCAGGTCTCCACCCGCACCCGTCTTTCCTTCGAGACCGCTATGACCGACCTCGGCGGCCATGCTCAGTTCTATGGCCCTGGCACCATCCAGCTCGGCGGTCACGAGTCCCTGGGCGACACCGCTCGCGTTATGGGCTCGCTGCTCGACATCATGATGGCTCGCGTTGACCGTCACAAGGACGTCGTCGGCCTCGCCGAGGGCTCCGCTGTGCCCGTCATCAATGGCATGTCCGAGTTCAACCATCCCACGCAGGAGATGGGCGACCTCATGACCATGCTCGAGAACCTCCCCGAGGGTAAGAAGATCGAGGACTGCACCCTGGCCTTCATCGGTGACGCCACCCAGGTCTGCGTCTCCCTCATGTTCATCGCCTCCAAGGTCGGCATGAAGTTTGTCCAGTTTGGACCTAAGGGCCACCAGGTCCCCGACGGCGGCCTGCACGTTGGAACCGTTGAGGAGCGCGCCGAGTTCGGCAAGCAGATGATGGCCATCGCCGAGGAGAACTGCAAGGTCTCCGGTGGCTCCATCGTCATCTCCGACGACATCGAGTGCATCAAGGGCGCCGACTTCATCTACACCGACGTGTGGTATGGCCTGTACGACGAGGAGGTCTCGGGCGAGAACTACATGGACGTGTTCTATCCCAAGTATCAGGTCACCATGGACATGATGAACTTTGCCGGCGCAGGCTCCAAGTTCATGCACTGCCTGCCGGCCACCCGCAACGAGGAAGTCGTCGACGAGGTCATGGACGACCCTGAGCGCTCCCTGTGCTGGGTCGAGGCTGAGAACCGCAAGCACTCCATCCGCGCTCTCCTTGCCGCCCTGGGCAAGCGCACCCCGCTCAACGACGAGGGTGTCGAGTACTCCGCCAAGGCTGAGCTCCACGCCGCTCTCGAGGCTCTCGAGCAGCTCTAAGCCCCAAGGCGCCTAAAAGCACGTTTGCGGGCGGCGGATGCTCGTCTCCTGTCGCCCGCTCACCGAGGCTCAAGCAATTGCCTTAGTACCTTGGGCCTCGGATCTGTCCAAGACTGAGCGAAGGAGCTCATCATGAGCGACGGAAAGAAAAAGCTTTCCTTTTTGACGGTCATTTCGACCATCATCTGCGTCGTCTTCGTTTGCGAGGCCGCCGCTCCTGCTGCTGCCATTGGCAACCAGCAGTTCTTCTGGTGGATCTTCCTGATCCTGACCTTCCTGCTCCCTTATGGCATGGTTGTTGCCGAGCTCGGTACTACCTATGACGGCGAGGGCGGCATTTACGACTGGGTACGCGATGGCCTGGGCGACAAATGGGGCGCCCGCATTTCGTACTACTACTGGGTTAACTACCCGCTGTGGATTGCCTCGCTGGCTACCATGTTCCCCGACATTTTGGGCATGGTCTTTGGCGTCGAGTTCAATTTGATCGCCAAGATGGGTATCGATCTTGCCTTTGTGTGGATCGTCTACCTCATGGGCCGCTCCAAGGCGTCCGACTCCGAGTGGGTCCTTAACGGTGGCGCCATCATCAAGGTCGCCGTCGCGGTTATCGTTGGCGCTCTGGGCATTTGGTATGCCATGGAGAACGGTTTTGCGAACGACATGTCCGCTGCCACCTTCCTGCCCGAGCTCACCAACACCAACGCTCTCGGTTACCTGTCGATCATCATCTTTAACTTCATGGGCTTCGAGGTCATCTGCACCATGACCGACGACATGGCCGATCCCGCTCGCGATATCCCCAAGGCTATCATCGTCGGTGGCCTGTCCATCGCTGTGATCTACCTGTTCGCTGGCTTTGGCATCGGCGCTGCTGTGCCGGCCGATTCCATCGACCCCGACTATGGCATGATTGTCGCAGTCCAGACCATGGTGGGCGACTCCATGATCTTTAAGGTCATCTGCATCGCCTTCCTGATCACCCTGTTCGCCAACATGGCCGCTTGGTCCTTCGGCGTTAACTCCGTTGCTCGCTACGCTGCCGAGCACGGCAACATGCCCAAGGTCTTCGCCTCGATGATCTCTGACGACGATATGCCCAACGGCGCCAACCTGGTCAACGCCGTCGTTGCCTCCCTGGTGCTGTGCCTGCAGCTGGTTCCCATCGACGCCATCTCCAACGGTGTCTTCTGGATGCTCTTTGGCACCTCCGTCGTCTTCCTGCTGCTCACCTACATCCCGATGTTCCCGGCGTTCCTCAACCTTCGTAAGAACGACCCGAACCGCGAGCGCATCTTCACGTTCCCGTTCAAGGGTGCCATGATGAAGGTCATGCTGGCCATCCCCTGCATCGAGCTGGTTCTTGCCATCGTTGCAACGCTGGTGCCGTTCTCCGCTGCTGAAATTGGCGACAAGGTCCCGATGATCGTTATCTTCATCGTGCTCGTGCTCATCGGCGAGGTCGTCCGCGTCGTCAGCGCCAAGGGCCGCGAGACCGAGTACAAGGGTCTCACCCCCGAGCTGGCTGCCCAGCGACTCGCTGAGGAGGCCGCCGAGGCCGAAGAGGACTAGAGCACCCGGATTCGGGACTCCAACCCTCCTCGCGTACCAACGTGCGCTTCGTCGGGCTTGTCGCTCCCGACTCTGGGCACTCTAGCCTCTTCGGGGGCGTGCCCAAAGCGACACATTTGCTCACTATTTCCTGGGGCGGGTGCGAGCGATAGCTCCGGTAACCACCGCCCGCCCCAACCTCTCTCTTTCGTATCCTTCGTGCGTATGTCTCCGCGCACTTGGCTACGTCGTCGCTCGCCGGTGCGACTCCGTGAAAACCGGTACCGGGCGCCCCGACCTTTGCCGGGGGACGGGCGCCCACTATCTCTTGGTTTTTAGGCCGCGGGTAACCCGCCCGCGGCAAGCGATCGTTCGATTTGGAGGAAATCTTATGCGTACGATCACCGAGTCCGAGTCCACCCCCAGGGCTGACGGCTTCTTTATGCCTGCTGAGTTTGCCCCGCAGGATCGCGTGTGGATGGGCTGGCCCCACCGCACCGACACCTGGGCCCACGGCGCCAAGCCGGCTCAGAAGCAGTATGCCGCCATCGCTCGCGCCATCGCCGAGTTCACCCCGGTCACCATGTGCGCCAACCAGGCCGACTACGCCAACTGCAAGGCCGTCTTCGAAAACGACGAGAACGTCACCGTCATCGAGATGACCACCGACGACGCTTGGTTCCGCGACACCGCCGCCACCTACGTCATCAACGGCAAGGGCGAGAAGCGCGCCAACCACTGGCACTTCAACGCCTACGGCGGTCTCGTCGACGGCCTTTATTTCCCGTGGGACAAGGACGAGCAGATCGCCCTTAAGATGGCTGAGCTCTCCGGCTGCCGTCGCTATCGTCCCGATGACATGATCCTCGAGGGCGGCTCCATCACCGTCGACGGCGAGGGCACCCTTGTCGTGACCGACCAGTGCCTCCTGTCCCCCGGCCGCACCTGCTCCGCGGTGCTCGAGGAGGAAGAGGACCCCGAGTCCATCTGGCCCAAGTACCACAAGAAGTTCGAGCCCTGGAGCGAGGAGCTTCGCGCCTACATGGACGAGCACCTCAAGGACTACCTGGGTGTCGAGAAGGTCATCTGGGTCAAGGAGGGCATCGACCCCGAGGAGACCAACGGCCACATCGATGACGTCGCCACGTTCATCGCCCCGGGCGTCATGGCCTGTATCTGGACCGACGATCCCGAGTATCCGTTCTACGAGCAGTGCCACGCTGCCTACGAGACCCTCTCCAACGCCGTCGACGCCAAGGGCCGCAAGATGAAGGTCTACAAGCTCTGCATGCCCGTGAACCCGCTGTTCATGGACCAGGCTTCCTGCGACACCATCGACGCCGACGAGAACGCCGAGCCGCGCGTTCCCGACGAGCCGCTGATCGCCTCCTACATGAACTACCTGGTCACCAACCACGGCGTCATCGTCCCGCAGTACGGCGACGAGAACGACCAGCTGGCCGTTGACACGCTCCAGAAGATCTATGACGAGGTCTGGGGCGAGGGCGTCTACAAGTGCGTCGGCGTTCAGTCCGAGCAGGTCGTCTTCGGCGGCGGCAATATCCACTGCATTACCCAGCAGGAGCCGTCGGCGTAACTCAGGCACGCCACCTTGGCGTTCACTCGTTGCTTACGTAGCGTCAGTACGCTACGCTCCTCGTTCGCGCCAATCTGGCGCACCTGAGCACGCCGAGTAAACGTCTGGCTTTCCGAGGCACCCCATCTCGCCGCTCAAACCGTCGCTCGCGTACCAAAGTACGCTTCGCTCCTCTTTCGCGGCGACCTCGGGCACCTCGAAAACCCAGTCGATCAATCGGACAGGTGGCGTGTCATCCCATCTCGGGGCATTGATGGGCTGCTGCTTTATGTATTGGTCGGTTGGGTTTTCTTTGGGCACTCCGTTGCCTCCACATCGGAGTGCCTTTTTTCTTTGATTGAATACGCGTCTGGCCTGGGATTTTTTGCGGGTTAGGCCAATTGTTCGCTTGGATATCCCAGGTCAGACGCGTCTTCAATTGCCGAAAGTTCCCGGTCGCGAACGCGGCCGTTTTGATCGGAGTATCTATGTACCAGCGTATCGTCATCTACACGCGTCTGTTCCGCGAGCGTTGGTCCAACAACTGCATCCTCTCCTCTCTTTGGGATGGCACCTGTACCGGTGACGCGGCCTGCAACCCTACCTTGGGCTGCGCCTTCGGTACAGATGCCATCCTTTTTGCTGTAGAGGGCGCGCGCCATGGCAGGTAAAAAGTTCTCCCTGATCGAGGTCATCCTTTCGGTTATCTGCGTTGTGTTTACCATCGAGGCGGCGGCTCCGGCATCTGCCATGGGCAACGTGCAGTTCTTCTGGTGGATCTTCCTTATCATTACGTTTTTGCTTCCCTATGGTCTGGTGGTGGCCGAGCTGGGTACGGCGTTTGATTCCGAGGGCGGCCTGTACGATTGGGTTCGCTTGGGTCTGGGCGACCGTTGGGGCGCCCGTTGCTCTTGGTGCTACTGGGTTAACTTTCCGCTGTGGGCGGCAAGTATCGCCTGCATGTTCCCCAGTGTCATTAATGCGGTGTGGGGTATCGAGTTTTCACTCGGGATCCGAATTGCCATCGAGATTGCCTTTGTGTGGGGCGTCACGGTCATGGCAATGCAGCCGGTGGCCGAGGCCGATTGGGTTATGGACGGCGGCGCCGTCATCAAGGTGCTCATTACCGCTGTGGTGGGAATCGTTGGCATTTGGTTTGCCTGCAATAACGGCTTTGCCAACGACATGTCGTTTAAGACCTTCATTCCAGATCTGGGCGACACCAATTCGTTGACGTACCTATCGATTATCCTGTTCAACTTTATGGGCTTCGAAGTGGTCGCGACTTTTGCCAGCACGATGAAGAACCCGTCGCGCGATATCCCCAAGGCGGTTATTGCCGGTGGCGTGGCCATTGCGGCAATTTACATCATTTGCGGCATTGGCATTGGAGCCGCGGTTCCCACCGAGCAGCTTTCACTCGATTCGGGCATTGTGGACGCAGTCGCCGCTATGGTGGGGCGCATCCACCCGCTGACGATGGTCGTGGGCGTGGCCTTTTTGGTGACGCTGTTCGCCAATATGATCTGCTGGAGCTTTGGCGTCAACAACGTAGCGAGCTATGCCGCGCGCCATGGCAACATGCCGCGTCCCTTTGCGTTGGTGTCCAAAAAGACCGGCATGCCCAACGGCTCGGCGCTCATTAACGGCTGTTTTGCCAGCTTGGTGCTGCTGCTCCAGATTCCGCTGGGTGAGGGTTCCGACGTCTTTTGGGTCTTCTTCTCGATGAACGTCGTCTTTCTGCTCATGAGCTATATCCCCATGTTTCCAGCGTTTTGGCGTCTGCGCAAGCACGATAATCGCTCGCGTGTGTTCCGTGCGCCTTTCGAGGGCAAGGTGCTTGCGGTGGCGCTTGCGATTCCCGTGGTGGAGCTCGTGCTTTCGATTGTTGCTACGATTGTGCCGCTCAACAGCTCACCTGCCGAGATGGCAAAGTTGCCGATTCTCGCGGGCGTAGTGATTGGCCTGTTATTGGGCGAGGTTTCGCGCCTCATATCGCGCCGCGGCCGAAGCGTCGACAATCCCGGCGTTGGTGCACGGGGGTCAGGTTACTTTGCACCAAAACAGTAAGCGCCGCGAGTTGCGCAGCGCTTGGTGCATCTTGGATTACTGTTCGCGGTGCTCGGGATCGGAAACGAGCTTAGGCGCAAAGTAGGGGACGTGGCCCAGGTAGGGGCAGCTGTCCGAACGCTCCTCGACGACACAGGGGACGTCACTGTAGGTAAGTGAGTCGCTCAGGTGGACGATGGCCTTGGCGGCAGGGGCAACGAGTATTTTGAGCAGTGCGATAGGCGCCATGGCATCTCCTTTCCTGCATGCGACCCGTGATTTAGCGCGAATGTGTACGCCGCAAGTCTAACATCCCGCCGCGGAGAGCTCCAAACCACCACAAAGGGGACAGGCACCTTTGTGGTGGATTTGGGGTTTGACCAGATAATACCTGTTATCGCTCCCAGGCAGTCGTCGGGGACGTTCTAAAACGGTTATAGGTTACTATCCAATAACGCCTCTGAACTGGGCTACTATTAGATTATGGAAAACACTACTGCAAGATTATGGCAAATGATACTGTCAGATTATGGCGTGTGCTGCTGTAGTCGTCGGGGGCCTGCCTTATGAGCGCCGGCATGGTGCGAACTGCCATCGCTGCCCGCTACAGCGAGTAGCAAGCGGGCAAAACCGCCTCAAAACCAGCGCGAACAACCGCCGCGAAGAGGATCGGACCCCTTTCGCGGCGTTTTTTTGCCTATCTGGAGCGCCTCAAAACCAAGTGAGTAGGCTTTTTTGGATCTGCCGAGCACATCACGACAAGTGCTCAATAAAACCGCAGGTCAGCGCTGTGGCGATCTGGGGTGTGCTCGGCCTCCTGCAAAAAGTCTACTCACTTGGTTTTGGCTGCTAGAAGACCGCCGCGAGGGAAGGCAACTTCCCTCGCGGCGGTTGGCGTTTGCCCAGATAAAACCTGCCAAAATAAACCTGTCCCTTTTTGGCATGTCCCTTTTGGCGTGGCTGATTGGTTTGGGCTGTTTTGGAGAAAGCCATGAGGCGGCACTCAGGCTAATCCTGCGTGTCGCCTCCGTACATGTAGACGATAAAGCCGTCGCCGGTGTCTTGGCTGTGATCCTCCAGGATGCGCTTCATGTTGAGGTGCTCGTAGAACTGCCAGTCAGAGTTGCAGTCGCTCATCAGGAAGAATTTGGTGCACCCGGCTTTAGCGAGTTCGGCGCGCGCAAGGTCGATGAGCTCGCGGCCGAGTCCCTTGCCCTGCCACTCGGGCACAATGATGATCAGGTTGAGCTGGCCCTGGGCATACTCATTGCCCGTGGCGGCAAAGCGGTCGGCCGTTGCCTTCTCACGGCTGTCGCCAAAGAGCGAGCCCTCGAGCTTGGCGTCGGCAGTCTTTGCCATCTCGGTTGCCTGGGCGAACATCTCGTCGTAGCAGGGTACCCACGTGGGGTTGGTACGCGGCTTGCCGTTCTCGAAGATGCCGATGCAGCAGGCGGCGATAATGCGGCCCTCGGCCTCGGCGACGAGTGCGATAGGGGAGCGCTGCAGCTGCATGGCGATGTTGAAGCGCGCGCAGAAATCGGCAGCTTCGACGTCGCCGCGGTTGCGTAGCGTGTTGCACCACAGCTGGTTGTAGATGGCGGCGATGCCGGTCAGGTCATCAAGCGTGGCGGCGCGCAGGGTTACGTTGTCAAGGCTCACGGAGGCTCCTTCCAGGTAGGGTCAGGCCACCTCTGAGTGTGACATGGGCGCACCGCCGCTGCAGCAACCATTCGGCAGACGAGCCCCGATCCTTCGGGGGCGGAGGAAAAGGGATCACGAGGATAGTCATTGGGGACGTTCTTAAACGACTAGTCAAACAAGAGCGTCCCCAACGACTACCCCAAGGAATGTCCCAGACTGCCGGCAGGAAAGGAACGTCCCCAACTGCCGCATCTCCGCGGATATGAGACTGAGCCGAAGGCGTCGATGACATGCCGGGGGCGGACCGGGACGGGTTTAACGGCAGGCCCCGCCGACCGATTGCAAGCGGTCGGCGGGGCCATTGTGGCCCTTGACAGTGGATTGGGTCATATGAGCGAGCGGGTCGCATTTGAGACAAGGTGACGTGAAACGAAAGGGCGCTGACCTTCTGGTCGCGCCCTTGAAGTTGAACGTCAGATTGTCTCAAATGCGGCCCGCGTAACTAAACACGCTCCGCGATCTCGTGGATGAGGTAGTCGGTCTTTTCCCAGCCCAGGCACGGGTCGGTAATCGACTTGCCAAAGACGCCGCCGTCAACCGGCTGGTTGCCGTCCTCAAGGTAGGACTCGATCATAAAGCCCTTGACCAGCTTGGAGATGGACTCGTTGCGGCGGCAGCTGTCGAGCACCTCCTTGCAGATGCGGTACTGCTCCAGCGGGCGCTTACCTGAGTTGTCGTGGTTGCAGTCGATGACCGCCGCCGGGTTGGCATAGCCGGCATGCTCGGTGTAGCGCTCAGCCAAGCGCTCGAGGTGCTCGTAGTGGTAGTTGGGGTAGGTGCGACCGTCGAGACCGATGTAGCCACGCATGACGGCGTGTGCGAGCGGGTTGCCATCGCACTCGACTTCCCAGTTACGGAAGATGAAGCTCTGGTGCGCCTGCGCGGCGTAAATGGAGTTGAGCATTACGGTGGTAGAGCCGGCGGTGGGGTTCTTCATGCCCACAGGCACCGAAATGCCGCTCGATACCAGGCGATGCTCCTGGTTCTCAACCGAGCGCGCACCCACGGCGACATAGCTCAGCAGGTCGATGAGGTACTGGTAGTTCGACGGGTAGAGCATCTCATCGGCGGTAAAGAAGCCGGTCTCCTCGATGACACGCAGGTGCATGTGGCGGATGGCCTTAACGCCTTCGAGCAGGTCATCGGGCGCCTCGGGGTCGGGGTTGTGCAGCAGGCCCTTGTAGCCGGTGCCCTTGGTGCGCGGCTTGTTGGTGTAAACACGCGGGATGATGATGAGCTTGTCCTTGACGTCCTCGGCGGTTTTGGCCAGGCGGTTCATGTACTCGAGCACCGAGTCCTCGCGATCGGCAGAGCACGGGCCAATGATGAGCACCTTGCGTGCGTCCTCGCCGGCAAAGACCTTGGCGACCTCGGCATCGAATGCCTGCTTCTTGGCAGTAAGCTCGGCGGAAAGCGGCATTTCCTCGCGGATCTCCATGGGGATCGGCAGCCTGCGTTTGAATTCCATGGCCATACGGGGCCTCCTTTATCAATTAACGGCAACAATTGGCGAATTCTCGAATGCTCGGCATTATCCGCTGTCGCACGCTAAAGTGCAAGCGAAACCTACCGAAAAGGGACAGGTTTATTTCGGTCGGTTTTATCTGGGGAAATGTCGGCACTCGCCGGAAGGGGGGCCGGCGTACGACATGCTGGAGCAAGTTGGATCTTCTGTGGCATACCCCGTGGACAAAAAATGGCAAATATGAGTACTGTTGCTAGCTTAGTATCATATCGACCTTATAAGATATTAGACACAACAGTAGATATGTTCATTAACGTTGGCACGCAGAAGCATGCTACCGGGCGTTTTGATCAATTTGAAGGCATATCTAGGCCGCAAAGACGACGTTTGGGGCAGTTTTGGCTGTTACTAAAAAGGTGACAGTACTCATATTTGCCATTTTTTGCCCACGGGGTCTTGAGGGAGAGCGTCAATCAGGTTCCAGGGGAGGCGTTTCGAGGCCCAAAGGACACAAAACGGGGGCGCAGGTTGCCCTGCGCCCCCGTTCTCGGGCGTTATTCGTTCCCTGCGGCAGAATTTACGCCGCTTCGTCGAACTGCGAGTTGTACAGGTCGGCGTAGAAGCCGCCTTGGGCGAGCAGCTCATCGTGCGTGCCCTTCTCGACGATGTCGCCGTCGCGAATTACCAAGATCACGTCGGCGTTGCGGATCGTGGACAGGCGATGCGCGATGACAAAGCTGGTACGGCCCTGCATCAGCGCATCCATGGCGCGCTGAATGAGCTCCTCGGTGCGGGTATCCACGTTGGATGTCGCCTCGTCCAGAATCAGCGCCGGGCGGTCGGCCAAAATGGCGCGGGCGATGGTCACGAGCTGGCGCTGGCCCTGCGACAGGTTGGTACCTTCCTCGTTGATCATAAAGTCGTAGCCGCCGGCGAGCGTATGGATAAAGTGATCGCAGCGCGCTGCGCGTGCAGCTGCCTCGACCTCGGCATCGCTCGCGTCGGGGCGTCCGTAGCGGATGTTCTCGCGGATGGTGCCGTTAAACAGCCAGGTATCCTGCAGCACCATGGCAAACTCGCCGCGAAGTGCCGCGCGGTCCCAGTCGCGCACGTCGATGCCCTCGACGCGTAGCGAACCGTCGTCCACATCGTAGAAACGCTGCAGCAGCTTGATGAGCGTGGTCTTTCCAGCGCCGGTGGGACCGACGATGGCGATGGTCTGGCCGGGCTGCGCCTCGCAGCTAAAGTCGTGGATGATGGTCTTGTCCGGCGTGTAGCCAAACTTGACATGGTCAAACTCCACGTGGCCAGGGCGCTTCTCGGAGATCTGTGCGTCGACCTTCTGCTCCTCCTCGGGCGCTGCCAAGAACTCAAAGACGCGCTCGGTGGCGGCGGCCATCGACTGCATCGTGTTGCTCACGTTGCCCAGCTGCTGCACGGGTTGAGTAAAGTTGCGAACGTACTGGATAAAGCTCTGAATATCGCCAGGCGTGGCATTGCCGGTCAGCGCGAGCTGCGCACCCACCACGACGACGCCCACGTAGCCCATGTTGCCCACCAAGCTCATAAGCGGCATCATCAGGCCCGACAGGAACTGCGAGCGCCAGCCGCTAATAAAGAGACGGTCGTTCTCCTTATCGAACTCCTCGATCGAGGCCTCGGCGCGGTCGAACACCTGAATGACGTTCTGGCCGGCAAAGTCCTCCTCGATAATGCCGTTGACGGTGCCCAGGACCTGCTGCTGCTCGCGGAAGTACGGCTGCGAGAAGTGAATCATCACCATCAAGATAATCGCGGCGGCCGGCAGCGTGAGCACGGTGACGCCGGTGAGCGGCAGGCTGATCGACAGCATCATGACGAGTACGCCGATAATCTGCGTGATGGACGTGATGAGCTGCGTCACGCTCTGGTTGAGCGACTGGCCGAGCGTATCGACGTCGTTGGTAATGCGGCTGAGCACGTCGCCCTTGCTGTGGCCGTTGAAGTAGCTCATCGGTACGACGGCGATCTTGGCGGCGATCTCCTTGCGCATGCGGTAGCAGATCTTTTGCGTAACGCCGGTCATGAGCCAGCCCTGGATCAGGCTGCAGGCAGAGCTCGCCAGGTACAGGCAGAGCAAAAAGCCGAGCGTCTTGGCGATCCAGTTAAAGTCGACATCGCCGGTACCGTTGACCTTGGCAACCAGGCCTTCGAACAGCTTGGTCGTAACCTGGCCGAGCACCTTGGGCCCCACAATGTTAAAGATGACCGAGCACACGGCAAAGGCGACGGCGGCAAACACGGCAACCTTGTGTTGGCCGATATAGCCGAGCAGCTGCCGAATGGTGCCCTTAAAGTCCTTGGCCTTTTCGCCGCGGCCCATGCTGCCCATACGACCCATGGGGCCACGCTGGCGGGTGGGTTTGGGAATCTGAGTCTTGGTCTCGTCTGCCATTATCGCTCGCCTCCTTCCATAACAGCTGCAATCTCTTCTTGGGTAAGCCCCAGTTCCTCGGCAGAAAGCTGCGACTGTGCGATCTCCAAGTACGCCGGGCAGTTGTGCAACAGCTCCTCGTGCGTGCCGGTGCCCACTACGTGGCCGTCATCGAGCACGATGATCTGGTCGGCGTGCATGATGGTCGCGATGCGCTGGGCCACGACCACGAGCGCAGCGTCAGTGACGTTTTTGGCAAGCTCCTCGCGCAGGCGCGCGTCGGTCTTGTAGTCGAGGGCGCTAAACGAATCATCGAACACTAGGACCTCGGGCTTTTTGGCCAGGGCGCGGGCGATGGCCAGACGCTGGCGCTGACCGCCCGAGACATTGGAGCCGCCCTGGCTGATGGGGGAGTCGTAACCGCCCTCGCGCTCGGCGATAAAGTCCTCGGCCTGTGCGATGCGCGCTGCCTGGCGCATATCCTCGTCACTAACCATATCGCCGGCAAACTTGAGGTTGCTCTCGACGGTGCCCGAGAACAGACGACCCTGCTGCGGGATGTAACCGATGCGACGGCGCAGCTCGGAAAGGGTCATATCGCGCACGTCGATACCGTCGAGCGAAATGCTGCCGCCCGTCACGTCGTACAGGCGCGGAATCAGCTGCACGAGCGTGGACTTGCCCGAGCCCGTGGAGCCAATGATGCCGAGCATCTGGCCGGCGTGCGTGGTGAAGTTCACGCCGCTGATGACATCGGCGCGGGCATCGGGGTACTGGAAGCTCACGTCGCGGAAGGTGAGCTCACCGCGCGGCGCGCTTGCCGCGGGCAGCTTGGGCGAGACGGGGTCGTTGATGCTTGTGGGGCAGGTGATGACCTCTTCCACGCGCTCGGCTGCGACCTCGGCGCGGGGCAGGATGACCGAAACCATGGTGAGGATCATAAACGCCATGACGATCTGCATGGTGTAGGAGATAAACGCCATCATGTTGCCGACCTGCATCACGCCGTCGGACACGCCTTGTGCGCCAAACCAGACGATAAGCACGGTGATGCAGTTCATGACGAGCATCATGAGCGGCATCATAAAGCTCATGGCGCGGTTGGTGTAGAGCTGCGTGGTCATCAGATCGAGCGATGCCTTGTCAAAACGCTCGAGCTCGTGCTCCTCGCGGTTAAACGAGCGGATGGGCATAAGGCCGTCGAGCAGCTCGCGCGCGGTAAGGTTCACGCGGTCCACAAAGCTCTGCATCTTTTTGAACTTGGGCATGGTGAGGCCCATGAGCACGCCGACGACGGCCGAGACCGCGATGATGGCCACGGCGATGGTCCATTCCAGGCCGGTGTGGTTGGCCAGGACGCGCATGACCGCGACGATGCCCATGACGGGCGCCATGAGGCACATGCGGATGAACAGGGTCGCCGCCATCTGGATCTGCTGAATGTCGTTGGTGCAGCGGGTGATGAGCGAGGCCTGGCTAAACTTGCCCACCTCGGCCGGCGAAAAGTGCATGACCTTGTTGAAGGTCTCGCGGCGCAGGTCGCGGGCGATGGAGCAAGCAGTGCGCGAGGCCACGGCGCCGGTCAGGATGGTGGCGACAAGCGACACCAGGCACAGGCCAAACATCGTGGTCGCCATACGGCCCAGGTAGGAGTTCTGCACGTCGGCGGGGTCGATACCCTGCGCCTTGTACTCGTCCTGCACGTAGGTCACGGCGCGCTGCGTGACGATGGAACCCGACATGGAGCCCATTTTGTCCGCCATCTCGTTGGCACCTTCGACGAGCTTGCTTTGGTCTACCAGACCGCCCTCGATGCCCAGACGCAGGCTCTTCATGGTGATCTTACCGCCGTCGGCATCAATCTGCTTTTGCATGTTCTGTGCCGCTGCGGCCTTCTGCTGCATTTCGGCGAGCTGCTCGGGCGTCATCGCCGCCATCTGCTCGGGGGAGGGCATGGCCTGGGCGGCGCTGTTATCTTTCTCACTGGACGTGCCCATCATGTCGCCCATGGAGCTGGCATCGATGCCCTGGTTGAGCGAAAGGACGACGGTCTCGGGCAGGCTCATGATATCGGCGAGCTTGCTGCCGTCGGCGCGCTCATCTTCTGTTCCCTTGTACGTTCGAATGCCGTTCTTGTTCGCCTTGCTAAACACGGCCTCCACAGCCTTGGCATCCTTGGCGCTCATGAAGAGCTTGAGGTCATCGAGCGATTCGGCGCGAATGGTGTCGGGTACGGGCGAGGCGATGCCGCCTTGCTGCACGCCCACATCGACGATGTCACTCATATACGTAGGTAGCGCTAGGTCGGCATTGCAGCTGATTACGATAAGTACGATAGCTGTGAACAGTGCCAGAATATGCTCTTTAAAGAGCTTGAGAATCCTCACTCGGCATCTCTCCTTTCTTGATTGCGGTCGATAATTTCGTTGGCGCGTCTAAGAAGGCGCACCATCTCTTGGGTATCTGTTTCGCCGAGCTGCTCGAGGAAGGCCGCGGTGCGGTCCTCGAATTCCCGACGTTTGATTGCGAGATCCTTGAATCCCTTGTCGGTCACCGTGACGTGTACGCGACGACGGTCGGTCTTTGAGTGCTCGCGCTCGACCCAGCCCTTGGCTTCGAGAGCGCGCAGGATATTGGCGATGCGGGCGCTCGAGACCCAGGCACGATCAGCGAGTTCGCTCGGTGTGAGCGAACCACCAGCGAGCATGAGGGCGCGCATGACGGCCATCTCGCCGCTCAGGGCCTGGTCGGCAAAGCGCGAAATGCGCTGATGCATGCTGCCAAACTCGGTAAAGAGCTGACGCCCAAGCGCATGGAAATCGGTATCTTCCACCGAAAACCCCTAACACTAGAAACTATTTTCGGTGGAAGATGATACCCACATACGCGGGCCTCATGCGGTGAGCAATATAAAGAGCGCATAAAGACTTAAAATCATTCAATTGATGAAGCGTTTCAAAGAATTATCATGCACGCGGTTAGGCGAGGGGTTGTCACCACCATGACGATTGGGACTCAAGTAACGCCACGCGCGATGCTCCAACTTCCCGCAAGGAGACACCTGAATCAAGGGGGTTGGAGTCATGGCATTTGACTTCACGGGCAAAACCGCGATCGTTACCGGCGGCACTCAGGGCATTGGCCTCGAGATTGCCAAGGGTATCGTTGCGGGCGGCGGACACGTCGCGCTCATCGCAAGGAACGCTGCCAAGGGCGAGGCCGCGGTGGCCGAGCTTGGAGAGGGCAACAAGTTCTACCAGCTCGATGTCGCCGATGCGTCCAAGGCGCGCGAGACCGTCGAGCAGATCTTCGCGGATCTGCCCCAGACCAACATTCTGATCAACTGCGCCGGTGTCATCAGCACCAAAAAGTTCGACGAGATCGACGACACCGAATGGCGCCGCACCATCGACATCAACCTCAACGGCACCTTTACCATGATGAATGCCGTGTACCCGCACTTTAAGGCGGCCCACACCGGCACCATCGTCAACGTGAGCTCTGTGGCCGGCAAGATCGGCGGCGGCCTGCTCGGCACTGCTGCCTACGCAAGCTCCAAGGCCGGTGTCAACGGCCTAACCAAGGCGGTCGCCAAGGAAGGCGGTAAGTTCGGCATCCGCTGCAACGCCGTGTGCCCGTCGCTTACCCTTACCGACATGACCTCGATTCTCTCTGATGAGAACTCTCAGCGCATCATCAACGGTATTCCCCTGGGCCGCGCTGCCCAGGCTAGCGAGCCTGCACAGATGGTGCTGTTCTTTGCTTCCGACCTCGCCAGCTTCGTGAACGGCGAGATCGGCGACTGCGACGGCGGCATCGTCCTGGACGGGTAATACCCCGCGGCGATAATTCGGCGACGGCTCCTGCGACTCGGGACCGTCGCCTTCTTTCTGACTCAGGAGCGTGTGGCCGCGTGTCACACGCATCAAAAGGAGATATAAATGAGTGAATCGACTGCGGTGGAGGCGCCGGCAACAAAAGAGCCGTTCTTTAAGATGTCCTCCATCCCGGGCGCCAATATCCTGGTGCCGCTTTTTTTGGGTTGCCTGCTCAACACGCTGTTCCCCGACCTGTTTAAAACGCTCGGCAGCTTTACGCTCGGTATGACCCAGCAGGGCGCCGGCCCGCTTGTGGGCGCTTTTTTGCTCATCGTCGGTACGACGATTTCGTTTAAGAGCGCTCCTGCTGCCGCTGCCCGCGGTGCCATTATCATTGCCGTCAAGCAGATCGTGGTTGTCGCCGTGTCGCTACTCATCCTTTATGTGTTCAACGACAACCTGTTTGGCATCTCGGCCATGGTGATGCTGGCCGCTTGCACGGGTGCCAACAACGCTATGTACGCTGGACTGATGGGCACCATGGGCAACGAGGCCGAGCGTGGCGCCGTCGCCATCACCACGCTGGTTGTCGGCCCTCCGGTCACGATGATCGTGCTCGGCGCCGCCGGCCAGGCTCCGATCGGCTGGTCGCTCGTGGGCGCCATCCTGCCGATCGTCGTCGGCATTATTCTGGGTAACCTCTTCCCGAGCTTTAAGAAGATGATGGCACCGGCACTTTCCGCCATCATCGTGCTCGTCTTCTTTGCCATGGGCTCGACCATGACTTTTGGTCAGCTTATCAACGGCGGTCTTCCCGGCATTCTGCTCGGCGTGATCTGCTCGGTGGTCTTCGCTATCCCCGTTGTTGCGGTCGATAAGCTCACCGGTGGCACCGGTGTCGCAGGTGCGGCAATCTCCAGCTGCGCCGGAGCCAATGTGGCAACGCCTGCCGCTATGGCAAGCGTCAACGAGGCCATGTACGGCGGTGCGGTGCTCGCGACGGCTACGGCTCAGGTTGCAGCCTGCGCTATCGTGACGGCCATTTTGACCCCGCTGGTCACCAGCTGGTGCTACAAGCATTTTCAGGGCCAGCAGAGCAACAGCAAGGCAGCGACCGGCAGCGCCGCCTCAGCCGCTTAATGCCAAGCGGCAATCAAAGCTAAAAAACTAGCCACGCCACAGGGCGGCCGCGGGGAAAATCCCGTGGCCGCCCTTCAGTTTCTGAAGGGTCTCTAGGACACTTTACCCTGCTAAAGCTGGCATAACAGCTAGAGTGAAGGACGTATAAAGGCAAGGGGAAATATCAAACAATTCGGTGAACGGTAGCTGATGACGCGTGCGTTTCCTGCGGATTTGTCAAAAAAGGACTAATGATATAAAAAAAGGAACATATAACAGCCCTGATGAAGGGGGTGGCTATGTTATCCTTCACAGACGGGTGAAATCTTGGGTTTAGGGTTGCAAGACCAAGGTGAATAAACGTTTTTCCCTGCGCTAACGCGCGATGAAAGGCGAATGAAGCCGGTCATGCAGGTCGAATATTCAAGAATTCAATAAGCAGCGGTGTGAGAGCGCCGCATAATACGTAACTAGGAGCGTGGTTACACAATGCAGGAGGCATGGGAAGGCTTCAAGGAAGGCATCTGGACGGGAGAGGTTGACGTCCGAGACTTCATCCAGAAGAACTACACCCCCTACGAGGGCGACGAGTCGTTCCTCGCCGGCCCGACCGAGCGTACCAAGGAGCTGTGGGGCGAGGTTCTCGACCTGCTGCTCAAGGAGCGCGAGCAGGGCGGCGTCCTCGATATGGACACCAAGACCGTCACGGGTATCGTGAGCCATCCCGCTGGCTACATCGATAACGCCCATCGTGAGAAGGAGACCATCGTCGGCCTCCAGACCGACAAGCCGCTCAAGCGCGCGTTGCACGTCAACGGCGGTATCCGCATCGCTTGCCAGGCTGCTAGCCAGCACGGCTACAAGATCGACGAGAACGTTGTCGAGCGCTACACCTTCGAGCGCAAGACCCACAACGCGGGCGTCTTCGATGTCTACACCCCCGAGATGCGCGCTTGCCGTTCGGCCCACATCATCACCGGTCTGCCCGATGGCTATGGCCGCGGCCGCATCATCGGCGACTACCGTCGTGTCGCCCTGTACGGTGTCGACTACCTGATCAAGGACAAGGAGGCCCAGAAGGCTTCCACCCCGACGGTCATGACTGCCGACAACATCCGCGATCGTGAGGAGCTGCAGGAGCAGATCCGTGCCCTCGGCGAGCTCAAGATGATGGCCGAGACCTATGGTTTCGATATCTCCAAGCCTGCTACCAACACGCAGGAGGCCATCCAGTGGATGTACTTCGCCTACCTCGCTGCCGTCAAGGAGCAGAACGGCGCCGCTATGTCCATCGGCCGTACCTCTACGTTCATCGACATCTACGCTGAGCGCGACCTTGCCAACGGCACCTTCACCGAGGAGCAAATCCAGGAGTTCGTGGATCACTTCATCATGAAGCTCCGCATGGTCAAGTTTGCCCGTACCCCCGAGTACCAGGCCCTGTTCACCGGCGATCCGCAGTGGGTCACCGAGTCCATCGGCGGCATGGGCGTCGACGGCCGTACGCTCGTTACCAAGATGAGCTACCGCTACCTGCACACGCTTGAGAACATGGGCACCAGCCCCGAGCCCAACATGACCGTTCTGTGGTCGACCCGTCTGCCCGAGAACTTCAAGAAGTTCTGCGCCAAGACTTCCGTCGCCAGCTCCTCGATCCAGTACGAGAACGATGACCTCATGCGTGTTTACCACGGCGACGACTACGGCATTGCCTGCTGCGTGTCCTCCATGCGCATTGGCAAGGAGATGCAGTTCTTCGGCGCCCGCGCCAACCTGGCCAAGTGCCTGCTGTACGCACTCAACGGCGGTGTTGACGAGGTCTCCAAGAAGCAGGTCGGCCCCAAGTACCGCGCCGTCGAGGGCGACACGCTCGATTACGACGACGTCGTGGCAAAGTACAACGACATGATGAAGTGGCTCGCTGGCGTGTACGTCAACTCGCTGAACATCATTCACTACATGCACGACAAGTATTGCTATGAGCGCATTCAGATGGCTCTGCACGACAAGCACGTGCACCGCTGGTTCGCTACGGGCATCGCTGGCCTTTCCGTCGTGGCTGACTCCCTGTCTGCCATCAAGTACGCCAAGGTCCACCCCGTCCGTGACGAGAATGGCATCATCGTCGACTTCGAGACCGAGGGCGAGTTCCCCAAGTACGGTAACGACGACGACCGCGTCGACCAGATCGCTCACGACGTTGTGCACCAGTTCATGGAGTACATCCGCATGAACGACACCTACCGTAACTCCGTGCCCACGACCTCGGTTCTGACCATTACCTCCAACGTCGTGTACGGCAAGAAGACCGGTTCTACGCCTGATGGCCGCAAGGCTGGCCAGCCCTTCGCCCCGGGTGCTAACCCCATGCACAAGCGCGATAGCCTCGGCGCCATCGCCTCGCTGTCTTCGGTTTCCAAGCTCCCGTTCCGCGATGCTCAGGACGGCATCTCCAACACCTTCTCCATCATCCCGGGTGCTCTCGGCAAGGAGGACCAGGTGTTCTTTGGCGATATCGACCTTGATCAGCTAGGCGAGTAACTATTGTTAGTGCTATACTAACAATAACGATTACTGATTGGCGCGCCGGTTTCGGCCGGCGCCTATCAATCGAAGGAGACACATTATGAAGGTTTCTGAAGTTTCCGAGACTCAGGCCGATAACCTGGTCCACATGCTCGACGCTTACGCCGAGAAGGGTGGCCACCACCTGAACATCAACGTCTTTAACCGTGAGACGCTGCTCGACGCTCAGGCTCACCCCGAGAAGTATCCGCAGCTGACCATCCGCGTTTCCGGCTACGCCGTGAACTTCCACACGCTCACCAAGGAGCAGCAGGACGAGGTCATTTCGCGTACCTTCCACAACAAGTTCTAAAGGGACTCAACTCCCACCGGAGACCCGGCAAGGCCTACGCACTTTGCCTCTCAAACGTCCTCGCCGCTTCGCGGCTGCGGAATGTTTGCGAGACAAAGTGCTCCCGGCCTTGCCGGGTCTCCTGCGTTGTCGCCCTTTAGGGAACCACGCTAAATCAAAATTGGTGTCCTCGGACATGCAAAGAGGCTCGCTGCGCACTTCGTGCGGCGAGCCCCTTTGCGTCCTGCGGAATATTTTGGGAGGTAGCCCAAACAGCCTTGGCTGGGTCCTGTGTAGTCACCCTTTAGGCGGAACTCTCCTAATTATTTGGATGAGTCGTTTACTTACTTGTACTGTTACCGTCTTCCCGCTCTTGTTGGGGTATGCTTTGTTCGTATGTAAACGTATGACATGTTGATGGGGGAGGGTGCTATGGCTCGCGAGAGTGCTCGTTCTAAGGATACGGCTAAGCCTGGCATCAAGGAAGTTGCGGCGGTGGCGGGGGTTTCGCCTACTACGGTATCTCGCGTGCTTAATAATCGCGGCTATATTAGCCAAGAGACCCGCGATAAGGTCCATGCCGCGATGAAGCGCATCAACTATACGCCCAACGATATCGCCCGTGCCATGCTCAACGGTCGCCTGAATCTTATCGGTATGATCGTCCCCTATGTCAGCAGTCCGTTTCATGCCCAAGTGGTTCAAGTCATTGAGCATACCCTGGCCGAAAACGGTTTTAAGATGCTGCTGTGCAATAGCGCCAATCGACCCGAGCTTGAGCGCTCTTATATCGACATGCTTCGACGCAATATGGTTGATGGCGTCATCGTCAACTCGCTTAATATCGGTGCCGAGGCGTATGCCGAGATGGGTTTGAGTCTGGTTGGTATCGACTGCGACCTTGGCGAGGCCTCTGTTCAGATTGCGAGCGACAGCTATAGTATCGGCGAACTTGCCACGCGTCGCCTGATCGATGACGGGTGTTCGCGCATCCTGTGCCTGCGCAGCAATAGCCGCATGCGCATGCCTGCCAATAAGCGTACCGATGCCTACCTCGATGTTGTTGAGCAGGCCGGTTTGCCCGCGCTTGTCCGTGAGGTCGAGTTCGTTAAGCCCGACGACGAAAAGAGCGCGGTCGTTGCGAAGATCCTCGATGAGAACCCCGATATTGACGGCATCTTTGCGGGAGACGACACGATGGCGGCTATCTGTCTTAACGTGATGAAGCAGCGCGGCTTGAGCGCTCCGGGCGATATTAAGGTCGTGGGCGCGGATGGTGCCCGCCGCACTATGACGTTTATGCCTGACTTAACAACCGTTCGCCAAGATATCGATCGCATCGGAGAGCTCGCGGCGCAATCCATCATTGCTCTTATTAACGGCGAAAAGCCCGAATCGAATATCAAGCTCCCCGTTGAACTCATTGAGGGTAAAACCGCGTAGTTCATCCCGTGCCAAAAGAATTCCTCAAACACCTCTGATGACCGTTCGCCGGCATATGTCAACCGTTTGCCGACGACTGGAACTGCGAAAAGACGTATTGGTGTGAAAACGTTTGACATATGAAAACGATTGACATATCTTGCAGTTGTACCGAGTTAGTATCTCGTGAGAAAGGAAGTCTCGGATGCACAAGGTGTATTACCAGCCTGAGGGAATTTGGGTAGGCGACATCATGCCGTACGGCGAGGACGGCACGTTCTATCTCTATCATCAGCGTGACACGCGAACCCCCGGACCTTTCGGAGAGCCGTTTGGCTGGGCACTCGCGACAACCAAGGACTTCGTCAATTACAAAGACTTTGGCGAGAGCCTTGAGCGTGGCGGCGACGAGGAAGTCGACCAGTATGTTTATGCCGGCACGGTGTTTAAGGTGGGCGACAAGTACCATGCGCTCTACACTGGTTGCAATCGCGATAAGGTCAAGGCACGCTTGATGAAGCAGGTTCTTCTTCACGCAACGAGTGACGACGCCGTCAAGTGGGAGAAGAACATCGCCGAGACGCTGCTTCCGCCCCAGGAGGGTTACGATGACCGCAACTGGCGCGATCCCTTTGTGCTTTGGGATGAGGAGAACGAAGAGTACATGCTCATCCTCGGCACGCGTGTGGGCGAGGACAAGCGTCTGATGACCGGTCGTCTGGTCAAGTTCACCTCCAAGGACCTGGATACCTGGGAGTTCCAGGGCGACTGGTGGAATCCGGGCCTGTACACCATGTTCGAGATGCCTGATCTCTTTAAGATGGGCGACTGGTGGTATCTGGTGTTCTCCGAGTACAGTGATGGCAACAAGACCCGTTACCGCATGTCTCGCTCTATCAACGGTCCTTGGATCACTCCTGCGGACGATTCCTTCGATGGCCGCGCGTACTATGCCGCGCGTACCGCATTTGACGGCGAGCGCCGCGTTCTCTTTGGTTGGGTTCCTACGCGTGACGAGGGCGGCGACCCCAGCTCTTACCTGTGGGGTGGCACCTTTATGCCCCTCGAGATCGTTCAGCGTGCCGACGGAACGCTCGGCACCAAGCTTCCTGACAGCATGCTTGGCGCCTTTGGCGAGGCTAAGGCAGTCGAGGCCTTTGAGCTCTCCTGCGAGTCGGGCAAGGTCGAGCAGGTGCTCGCCGCGGATGCCGGTTCCACCTATATGCTCGATGCCGACATCGAGCTCGCCGGTGACGCTGCCGGCTTCTCGGTGAAGCTTGCCGAGGACGCCGAGTCCGGTCTTGCCTATGAGTTCCGCGCCAACCTGCGTGAGGGCAAGCTCGAGTTTACGGCGGCCCCCCAGTATCCGTGGTTCCAGGTCAACAACATGGGCCTCGAGCGTCCGTTGTTCTTTAAGGGCGAGGGCACTCATCATGTGCGCCTGGTCGTTGACGACGATATCGCGACCATCTTTGTCGATGATGTTGCGCTTAACGCTCGATTCTGCAATAAGCAGGGCCAGGGTGTGGCGCTGACGGTCACCGACGGTACGCTTAAGTGCGCAAATGCAACGATCGCGTCTCTGTAATGGCATCAAAACGTCTTATGATTTCGTAAAGGAATGGAGAGGAACATGGACTACAAAGTAGTGTCTCAGCAAGTCGTCGATAACGTCGGCGGTCTGGAGAACATCGAGGGCGCCACGCATTGCGTTACGCGTCTGCGTCTGGTGCTCAAGGATACGAGCAAGTACAACAAGGCCGAGCTCGAGAACATCGATGGCGTCAAGGGCGTGCTGTACAACAGCGGCCAGCTCATGATCATCTTCGGTACCGGTACCGTCAACAAGGTTTACGATGAGTTTATGGCTCTGACGGGCGTTAAGGAGATCAGCGCTTCCGAGGTCAAGGGCGCCGAGGCGGACAAGAAGGGCAAGTTCTTCTCGGTCCTCAAGGTATTCTCGGACATCTTTATCCCCATCATTCCCGCTTTCGTCGGCGCTGCTATCATCATCGGCCTTAAGTCGCTGATCGTTGCCAACGGCCTCTTTGGCATGGAGGGCAGCCTCGCCGATCACAGCGAGTTCCTCAAGAACCTCGCAAGCTTCTTTGCCATTATCGCCACCACCTTCGACTACCTACCTGTCCTGGTTATGTACAGCGCGGTCAAGCGTTTTGGCGGTAACCCGATCCTGGGCATCCTCGTCGGTATCGTCATGGTTCACCCGAGCCTTATGAACCGTAACACGTTCGTTATGGACCCGACGGGTGCTGAGTACTGGAACTTCGGTCCGCTCTCCATTCCCATGGTTGCTTTCCAGGGCGGCGTGTTCCCTGCAATCCTGACTGCCTGGTTTATGGCCAAGGTCGAGAAGATTGCCCAGAAGTACATCCCCGAGGTCGTTTCGTTCGTCTTTGTCCCGACCGTTACCCTGATTCTTGCTAACGTCGCCCTGTTCACCGTGTTCGGCCCGCTCGGCAACCTGATCGGCGACGTCCTCGCCGGCGTAATCGATATCCTGTACAACAGGATGGGCGTCTTCGGTGCCTTTGTCTTTGCCGCATTCCTGCAGCCGCTCGTCGTTACCGGTACGCATCAGTTCATCCAGGGTATCGAGGCAAACCTCGTTGCCACGACTGGCTTCAACTACATCCAGGCAATCTGGTCGGTTTCCATCATCGCCCAGGGCGGCGGCGCCATCGGCATGTACCTCATTCACAAGAAGCATTCCAAAGAGCGCAACATCTGCATGTCGTCCTTTATCCCGACGCTGGTCGGTATCTCCGAGCCCGCAATCTTTGCTGCAAACATGCGCTACTCGATCATCCCGTTCATCTGCGCTTGCATCGGTGCAGGCTGCGGCGGTGCCTTCGTGAAGCTCTTTGAGGTGCGCGCCATCGGTCAGGGTCTGACCGGCGTGCTTGGCCTGCTCATCGTTACGCCCGAGACGCTCGTGTGGTATGTGGCTGGCAATCTCATCGCCTTCATCGTGCCGATCGTCTTGATCTTTGCCTACAACAAGGCAAAAGGCGTGCCGACCACCGATGAAGAGGGCGCTGGCGCTGGCTTCGACGTTAGCTTCTAGTTGAGCCGTTCAGCGTAATGTGCGGATAAGTCCATTTGGGGAAGGGCGTTCGGCTCGTGTGAGTCGAGCGTCCTTTCCTATAGACGAGAAGGTCAATGGCGATGTTTAATCAAAAAAACAAGGTGATGCGTGCGGACTATGAGCAGTGGCGTGCCGGACAGGATGAGACGGCGGCTCGCATCGCGTCCGACCCCGATAGGCTTTTGTTCCATGTGGAGCCTGAGCTTGGCTGGCTCAACGACCCCAATGGTTTGGTTCAGATTGGTGATACGTATCACATCTATCATCAATACGATCCGTTCGATGCTGCGCATGGCGGTCCAGTGCTTTGGAACCATCTGGCGACAAAGGATTTTGTGACGTACGAGAATCACGGTCCCGTGCTGTTCCCCGATTCCGATTTGGATTCGAGTGGAGCGTATTCTGGTTCTGCCTTTGTACGTGATGGCAAGATTCACTACTTCTATACCGGCAACGTTAAGCATTTTGACCGTGATGATTACGACTACGTGTTGACGGGCCGTGAGCAAAACCAGATTCATATGGTTGCCGAGAATCCCGACGAATTGGGCGAGAAGCGCATAGCTGTTGGGCCGGTCGATTACCCCGACGATATCGGTACGCACGTGCGCGACCCCAAGATCCTTGAACACGACGGTATCTACTACATGGTTCTGGGCGCTCGTACGAAAGACGACCGTGGCTGCGTGCTTGTCTATACCTCGCGCAATCTTGAGGACTGGAGCTATGCGACGCGCATTGAGTTGGGCGAGAAGTTTGGCTTTATGTGGGAGTGCCCCGATCTGTTTGAGCTCGATGGCGAGCTTATTCTCGTTTGCTGTCCGCAGGGTGTGCCTGCCGATGGTTGGCGTTACCGCAATCCGCATCAGTGCGTGTGGTTCCCCATCGAGGCCGATTGGGAGGCGCCGAGCTTTAAAATCGTCGGGAAGGGCATGCCCCCGATGGTCGATGCCGGTTTTGATTTCTATGCCCCGCAGTCCTTTGAGGACGCTGCGGGTCGGCGTTTGATGATCGGATGGTCGGGTTGCCCCGATGCGACGACAGAAAGCCCGACGGCGGCGCGCGGGTGGCAGTGCGCGCTGACGATGCCGAGAGAGCTGAGCATGCGCGGCGGCAAGCTCTGCCAGTGGCCGGCGCACGAGATTGAGAGGATGCGCGGCGATTGCGTTCGTGCTGTAGGCGGTGAGACCGTTGAGGAGCCGGGACGCCTGTTTGATGTCGTGGTTTCCTGCGAGGGAGCCAAGATGATCGAGCTCGAAATCCGCAAGGGTGTCTTTGTGCGTTATACGGACGGGATGCTTGCCCTCGATATGGGCGACGAAGGCTATGGACGCGACCAGAGGTCGATCGAGCTCGGCGAACTTCGCGACCTGCGCGTGCTTTCGGACACTACGATGGTCGAGATTTTTGCCAACGGTGGCGAGGCGGCACTTACGAGCCGTACCTATTCGCCGGCGGTTCCGGCGATGGCGCTGAACGCCGAGGGTGCGGCGTCGATGGATTTCTACCGCCTCGCTCATTAACCGTGCATGGAGCACGATTGGACTTGTTGGGCGGAATGTGTCGCAGTTGCCGCGGCCAGCTACCGCTTATCGCGTATAGCGACCGTTTGCGGAATAAGTAACACTCCTTAATAAACCGTGTAGAATCTCAGATAAGCACGGAGTTTTCCAGGGAGACGCTGTCCTTTGTTGTGTGCAAGGGACGGCGTCTCTTTGGCGCTTGGAGGCCGTTCTACAGCAGGACGGTGGACGTGCGTCATATATTAAAAAACCAACGTCGAGATGGGTCGTGATAAGAATGGGCAAGTATGTAATCGTGGTTGAGTCTGGGTCGGATGTGACGCCAGAGCTCTGCGAGCGCTACGGCATCGTGCGCGTGCCCATGCATGTCACGATTGGTGACGAGACCGTCGAGGACGGCTCGATCGATCCGCTCGAGATTTATTCGCGCTGCAACGAGTTTGGTGTGATGCCCAAGACCAGTGGCTGTTCGCCAGCGGATTTTGCGTATGTGTACGACCGCATCCATGCCGAGCAACCCGACGCGACTATTTTGCATCTTGCATATTCCGAGGCCACGACCTGTTCGCATCAGTCCTCTAAGATTGCGGCTCAGGGGCGCGACTACGTGTTCTCCATGGACACGCGCTTTGTCTCGGTGGGCCAGTCGCTCGTTGTCGTCGAGACCGCCAAATACATCGAGGCTCACCCCGATGTCACCGTCGACGAAATCTTTGCATTTACGAACTCCGTCATGGACCGCGTGCTGCTGGGCTTTGTTCCTACGGACCTTGCCTTCCTTAAGGCGGGCGGTCGCTTGTCCAACGTCGCGTTCCTGGGCGCCCATCTGCTCAAGATTAAGCCCTGCATTGAGGTGACGGGTGGTAAGTTCGTGGCGACCAAGAAGTTCCGCGGCTCTATGCTCAAGTGCGCCCGTGCCTTTATTGATCACATGGTAGAGAAGGGCGAGATCGACTACTCGCATATTGGCCTGGCGTATTCGGTAGGCCTTTCCGAGGAATTGCGCGACGACATGGAAGTCTATGCGCACGGCCTGGGCTTTAAGGACGTTACCTGGACTCAGGTCGGCGGCGTCATCTCGAGCCATTGCGGCCCGACCGCCTTCGGCGCGGTGCTCACACTCAAGGCGTAAAGGCCTGGCGTCTATCGATTTCTATTGCCACGGCGGCGGGCGGGTTGCGATAACCCTCCCGCCGCTCTTGCGTGGGGTCAAATAGAACAATCCAATTGACCGCTAAACCATTTCACCATCATGCGTATGGGCTAGAATGGCTCTGGCATTTTAATTGGTTGCACCCAAGGAGAGGCAAGGTAGCGCGAATGGCAGAAATGACGCTTGAGGGTGTGGACGCTCGTCCCGAGGACTCTGCGTTTGCCCTTGGCCGCGTGCATTCAATCGAGACGATGGGAACGGTCGACGGACCCGGCATCCGCTTTGTGGTGTTTGTCCAAGGCTGTCCCATGCGCTGCGCGTATTGCCACAATCCCGATACCTGGTCGGTCAACGGCGGCACGATGGTGACCGTCGAGCACCTCATGGATGAGTTCCAGAGTAACCACGAGTTCTATCGCAGCGGCGGAATTACGGTGTCCGGCGGCGAGCCGCTCCTACAGCCTGAGTTTTTGGCCGACCTGTTCCGTGCAATGCACAACAACCCCGATGGCCGCGTGCATACCTGCTTGGACAGCTGCGGCTATGCGTTCGATCCCAACCACCCCGAGAAGTTCGATGCCGTTCTCAACGAGACCGACATGGTGCTGCTCGACATCAAGCATGCCGATCCGGCTGAGCATAAAAAGCTGACCGGTTGCGATCCCGCACGCATCTTGGCGTTTGGCGATGAGCTTGCACGTCGCAAGATCAAGGTCGTTATCCGCCACGTGGTGGTGCCCGGCATTACCGACACGGTGGAGGAGTGCGAGGCGCTCGGTCGTCTGATCGCTCCATGGCACAACGTGGTGGGCCTGGAAATGCTGCCGTATCACACCATGGGTGTCGCCAAGTACGAGCAACTGGGCATTCCCTATAAGCTTGAGGGCGTGCCCCAGATGGATACCGCGCGCATGCCCGAGCTGCGCAACGCCGTCATGACGGGCATGAAAAAGCGCCGCGCCGAACTCAAAAACGCCATCGGCTAGCGAGCCATTTTCGCTCCCCAAAGGCACTCATTGGGGACAGACTTAAATGAGTACCCCTGGGCACCAAGTTGATTGCCAAAGAGCCCCGTCAAGTTGCGGTGGAATAGTTCTTGTTTTTCGGCTTATGCCGTCCAAACAGGAACTATTTCACCGCAACTGCGTTTTGGGTAGAGATGTGCAACAGAATTGGCAAAAATGCATAGAAACGCTTGTGGTTTCTTTAAAGACACCTTAAACGCCACTGAATATCTTTGGAAAGAAATGCCTGCTCGGTATCATGCTGCTCGTATATAAACGGTAGCAGTCAGGAGACCACGTGCGAAACATCGCATCGCGGGACGAGTATGTGCCGCAGCATGGCAGCAGATATAAGACGAAGGACACGTCTTCGCGTGGCCTTGCCGACACTCGCATCCGCGTGAGGAAGATTGCCGCCATTGGGATGCTAACGTCGGCGGTTATTATCCTCGGAATTACCGCCAAAACCTACGCGTCGGAGCGAATGGCACACTCAGATGCGTCAACGGTACAGACGCAAAACAAAAAGGTCTCTGAATCTAAAGTCACCGCAAGTCAAACCCTGTCGACAGCGAACCTCAAGACGGGGCTTTCGAAGGCGGACTTTAACGATATTCCCTCAGGCGATACCGTGCAGACCTTCTCGCTGGTTGATGACCAGATCCTCGCCCTGGAGGATGAGAACCTCGCCGCACTCCAGAATGCGCTTGACCAGGCGCAGGAGCTGGGCGATGTGGGCGTGGTGTTTTACGACCTGTCGAGCGGTAAGGGCGTGACGTATAACGCTGATGTCGAGGTGTACGGTGCGAGTAGCTACAAGGCACTCTATGCGTTGTACATTTGCGAATCTCTGGTCGAGACGGGCCAGGTT
Organism: Collinsella sp. AM10-26; assembly: GCF_003472525.1. NCBI lineage: Bacteria > Bacillati > Actinomycetota > Coriobacteriia > Coriobacteriales > Coriobacteriaceae > Collinsella > Collinsella sp. AM10-26. The sequence continues at coordinate 228,050 of NZ_QRMC01000001.1, read as the reverse complement.
TCACTCGATGACTCCCTTGGCACCTATGGTGGCTACAACATGGGTTGGCAGACGGTACGCGACTTGATCGAGGCTGCGGTCGTTTATTCAGACAACGATTCGTTTATTGCGTTACGTGCGGCGTTTGACCGTGTCGGTTACGAGGATTGGATTGTCGGTCTTGGCATCGATTACGATACGGCACTGGATCCGATGAGTGATTTTCCGACCTACTGCCCGCGCACTTCTGCGAGGTTATGGCGTGAGATGAGCGAGTATCTGAGCATGGATACCGAGACTTCACAGTGGTTGTCGGGCCTTCTGACATCAACATCGCGCTCGTTTATTCGCGATGGCATTGCGGACGAGCAGGTTTTGGTGCGCAACAAGGCAGGCTGGATTAGCGAGGATGGTTACTATTCGACATGCGATGCAGGCCTCATCGACATCGATGGCCGTACCTATGTCATGAGCGTCATGACATCGATGCCATGGAGTGACCGTTCGAGCGAGGTTACGGCCGCGATTGCAAAGGCTCTGTTTGATACGCGAGCTGCACTGGCTTAGCGTGTTCGTTTGGCGAGGTCAAACAAAATGCTGGTACCATACCTTGGTTGAGAATTTCGTATAGGTTTGGGGAATGGTATGGCTACCATCGCGATTATCGGTGCGCTCGAAAAAGAGATCATGCAGATTAAGGAAGAGCTGAGCGACGTTTGCGAGGCACGGGAGGCGGGCTTGACCGTTGTGAGCGGTGGGCTCGACGGCCTGACAGTTGTCGCCACAACGGCGGGCATGGGCACGGTGAACGCCGCCGCTGCGACACAGCATCTCATAAGCAAATATGCCCCGCAGGCCGTTGTGTTTTCGGGCATTGCGGGCGGCCTAAATCCCAAGCTCCATATTAACGACGTGGTTATAGGCAAGTGCCTGCGCTATCTCGATACCGACACGGCGCTCATCGCCGAGTCGGCGCCGGGGCTCGAGGAGTTTGTCTCGACGCCGGCGTTGGCTGATGTTGCCGCCGCCGTGCTTGCCGAGCACGGGTTTGTGGACGTATCGCTGGATGTGGCGGCTGCGGAGAAGGACCCCAAGCAGTTCCTGCGTGGCACTATCGCCACGGGTGACCGCTTTGTTACGGGTGACGCCATGCGTAACGCTGCGATTGAGGCCACGCATGCCGATTGCGTCGAGATGGAGGGCGCGGCAATTGCGCACATCGCAGCCAAGAATGGTGTCGATTGCCTGGTGCTGCGCGCTATCAGCGATAATTGCGACGAGGCATATGACGCGTTTTGCGAGCGCGAGTTCGATCTGGATGAGTACGCTCGCACCGCGAGCGGCATCACGCTTGACATCGTTCGTCGTATCGCCGCCGCGCAATAGCACGCCCGTTTTGTAAAAACCTACGACCAAGGAGTGTCCATGGCCGATTCCATTAACTACCAGCTTGCCAAGTTCGTCGCCAGCTACGGCAAGGTTTCGCAGATTCCCGAGTCCACCTGCCCCGAGGTGAGCTTTGTCGGCCGCTCCAACGTGGGCAAGTCGTCGATTATGAACAAGCTCTTTGGCCGCAAGAACCTGGTCAAGGTTTCCAGCACGCCGGGCAAGACGAGCAACATCAACTTCTTCGAGGCCGATGACGTACACTTTGTGGACCTGCCGGGTTACGGTTTCGCCCGTCGCTCCAAGGCCGAGCGCGACCGCTGGGCCGAGCTTATCGGCGACTTCTTCGACTCCGAGCGCAGCTTTAACCTGGTTGTGTCGCTGGTGGACATTCGCCACGACCCCAGCAAGCTCGACCACGACATGATTGACTACCTACAGGGCAACGAGTTCAACTTTATCGTCTGCCTCACCAAGGCCGACAAGCTCAGCCGCACCCAGCAGGCCCGTCAGGCAGCGGCCATCAAGAAGCAGCTTAACGTCCCGGCCGAAAACGTAATCATCACAAGCTCCCAAACCGGCACCGGCATCGACGAACTAAAAAAGCGCATCGCCGAGGCTTGCCTCTAGTAAGGCTGCAGCCCCTCAAAAGCTCTCATCTATATCACCCCAGTGATAGTTATTGGTAAACTATCACTGGGGTGATATTTTTAGGAGGTCGATATGGAGCTTTGGCACGGGTCGGAGGTTGTTGTCGAGCATCCATCGTTGGATAAATGCAGGCAATTCAATGACTATGGGCGCGGGTTTTATTGCACACCACATGAGGAAATGGCAATGGAATGGGCATGCCGGACCGAGTCTGATGGCATTGCCAATCGATATGAGCTTGATTTAGATGGCCTTGCGATTTTGGATTTGGAATCAGGTGGGTTCTCGATTCTCAACTGGCTTGCAATTCTGGCGAATAACAGAGAGTTCAATGTTTCAACGCCAGTAGCACGCGAGGGGCTTCGTTATCTGCTGGATAACTGCCTGATTGATATTTCTCCCTATGACGTTATTCGAGGCTATCGTGCAGACGATTCCTATTTCTCGTTTGCAAGACAGTTTGTCAACGGCATGATCTCGCTCAGGCAATTGCAGCGCATTATGTTTTTGGGGGATTTGGGCATTCAATATGCGCTTATGAGTGAGCGTGCGTTCTCGGCGATTAAGTTCCGCGATTGGAAGCAGGCTTCGGGAGCTGAGTTTTATCCCAAACGATTTGAGCGAGAACAGAACGCTCGACGAAAGTACCTGGATACGGTAAACGGATTTGACTCTGATGGTGTCGACATTAGGGATTTGATGGCAGGGAGGGTTGATTTAAATGATCCAAGAGTTAACGGATCGTGGGCCGAGTAGGACATATCCCGTCTATTACCTTGAGGACGCAATGAACAACCTCGGGGATTGCTTCGACTATGCCGTTAACGATTACGGAGCAGAAGGATCGGAAGTTGCTGAACTCTTTTGCCTGAGCGGCGTAGCTCGCGAGTTCGAACGCGGCAACGCATGGGTAGTGTCGGGAAAGTCGGGCGTTGAACTATTTGCGCTCATCTCCGAAAGATCTGGTTACCAAACAGGGTCGATGCCAGATCGGACCTACCGATTTGAGAAGACACCAGAATATTGGACGGGCTGGATACTGGCATATTTGCAGTGGCGCCTAGGGGAATCGTTCGAAGATCTGCTTCATGTTGTTCCATTTGATGCGCTGCGAAACCTGTACTACCCCTGGCACGAAGCCTCGGAGGAACGCGTGGCTCGTCTCGTCTGCGATATGGCGAAAAAAGCGTCCAGGCAAACCAAACTTGCGTTAGCGAGAAAGAAGCTTAAGAAAACCCAACAAGACCTAGCATACGAATCGGGTGTGTCACTCCGCTCAATCCAAATGTACGAGCAGCGCCAGAGAAACATCAATGAAGCTTCGGTAACAAGCGTAAGAGCCATAGCAAAAGCCCTCCACTGCAACATCGAAGACCTCCTAGAACCAGTCTTTGAATTCAAAGAATCCAGCGCCGCCTAAACCAAGCACACAGCCGATGCCCGCCTCTAGGAAGTGCTCCAGCCTAGTAAGAGCCCCTATCAATAAAAAGCCAAACTATCAGCCCGGCGCTTTTACAGAGCGAAGGTCCCTGTAGCCGCCGCCAGCGAAGTTAACGTAGGGAGGCCAGGGGCTTTGCCCCCAAATCTTTCCGCAGGACGGCAGGACCCCCGCCGCACGAAGTGCGCAGCGGGGGTCCTGTCATGTCCGAGGACGATTTGGGGGCAAAGCCCCTGGCCTCCCCGGCGGGTATAAAGTACGGCGACTACAGGTATTCGATTTGAGCGCCTTCCGTGTCGCACGTCAGAATATGCGTATCACACTTGGGGAACTGCTCGCGCAGCTTGACCTGCAGGAACTTGGCTACGATGGTGTCATCGGTTACGGCCATGAGGGTTGAGCCCGAACCGCTGATCCAGATGGTCTTGGCACCGCCGTTCAGGCAGGTGTCGCGCACGGCGTTGTAATCGGGGATCAAGCGGCGACGATAGGGCTCCTGGATGCGGTCGTCATTGGCGGCGGCAATAAGGTCCAGGTCGCCGGTCTCCAGGCCGCGCGTCATGCCGGCGATGCGGCCCATTTGCCACACGGCGGTGGAGAGCGGAATCTCCTGCGGCACGACTTTGCGCGCCTCGCTCGTGTGCACCTCGTAGGGCGGAATCACGGTAATAAAACGCAAGCGATCGCTCACCTCATAGCGCAGGCACTGGGGCAGCGAGTCGGTCGGCGTAAAGGAGCAGACGGCGCCGCCCAGGATAGCGGGGGCGACGTTATCGGGATGGCCCTCGACCTCGGTGGCGATGCGGACGAGCTCGGCGCGGTCGACGGTGTGGCCTGTCAGCGCGGCGGCAGCCATAATGCCGGCGACGACGCAGGTGGAGCTGGAACCCAGGCCGCGGGCGACGGGCACGTCAGTCTGAATGTCGATAGCGACGGGGAATGCCGGCTCGCCCCAGGCGGCCAGAGCATCGACAAAGCTCACATAGACCAGGTTATTCTCGTTTTGGAACTCCTCGGGGCAGCCCGTGATGGTGAGTTTGTCGGCGCGCTCGAAGGTGAAGTGCGAGTAGAGGCTGACGGCCATACCGAGGGTGTCGTAGCCGATGCCTAAGTTTGCGCTGGTGGCGGGGACGGTGATCTTGATCATTGCTGTTGGTCCTCCTGGGGGTCGGTTTCACGCTTGCTCCGCTGCTCGGACAGTCCTGCTCGCACGAAGGCCACATTTAGTGGCCTTCGGCTCGTGCGGAACTCGCGACGGAACAAGCGTGAAACCGGCCTACGCCGTCTCCTCACCGCGCTGGGGAGCCAAATTAAAAGAAAGTGCGCCGGCTTTCGCCGGCGCCTTATAAGGGGTTTTAGTTGGTAGTCATCTTTTTTGCTGCAGACTCTACGTAGTTGGCCATCTCATCGACGTCACAGACGTCTTCGAAGCGGACGGGTTTGGATTCGAGTTCGGCGAGCTGGGTCGGGGCGACCGTGTTGGTGGCCTGCTCGAGCACACGCATGGCCTCAAAGTCGTCCTCGGGAACGTCGAGGCCCAGGGCGTCGCAGCAGGCGCGCGGGAACTTGTAGGGGCTGGCGGTCGAAAGCAGCACGCGGACCTTGGCGCCCTCGGCGGGGGCGACCTGCTCAAAGACGTGATAGCCGCAAGCGGTGTGCGGGTCGATCACGTAGCCGTTGGCGTCCCAGCAGCTCTTGATGGCAGTGCGGACCTCGTCCTCGCTGGCCCAACCGCAGCCAAACACACTTTGGATCTTGGCCAGCAGCTCGGCGGGCACCTCGTAGCGGCCGGTCTGGGCAAGCTGCTCCATAAGGCCGGCAACGAGCTCGCAGTCGCCGTCGGACAGGAAGTAGAGCATACGCTCCAGGTTGGAGCTGATAAGGATGTCCATCGACGGCGAGATGGTCGTGAAGAACGGACGGTTGCGGTCGTAGACGCCGGTGGTCAGGAAGTCGGCCAGCACGTTGTTCTTGTCGCTCGCCACGACGAGCTTGGCGACGGGCAGACCCATGCGCTTGGCGTAGTAGCCGGCCAAGATATCGCCAAAGTTGCCGGTGGGCACACAGAACTCTACGGCGTCGCCAGCCTCGATAGCGGCGGCGCGCAGCAGCTGCGCATAGGCGGCAAAGTAGTAGACGACCTGCGGCACCAGGCGGCCGACGTTGATGGAGTTGGCGCTCGAAAGCACCGTGCCGGCGGCCTCCAGGCGCTCGGCCAGCTCCTTATCGGCAAAGATGCGTTTGACGGCGCTCTGGGCGTCGTCAAAGTTGCCGCGGATACCGCAGACGGCGACGTTGTCGCCCTCCTGTGTGGACATCTGCAGATTCTGGACGCGGCTGACCTTGCCCTCGGGATAAAAGACGGTAATGCCCGTGCCCGGAGCATCGGCAAAACCAGCGAGTGCGGCCTTGCCCGTGTCGCCTGACGTGGCGGTGACGATCATGATGCGCTCGGCGCCGCCTTCTTTGGCGGAGGTGCGGGCCATCAGGCGGGGGAGCATCTGCAGGGCGACGTCCTTAAAGGCGCTCGTGGGGCCGCCAAAGAGCTCCATCACATAGGTCTGAGGGGCGTCGGCGCCCGGTGCGGCATCGAGTTTGACGAGCGGCGTAACCTCTTCGCTCGCGAACGTGCCGCGGTATGCTTCGTCGACACACGCCGAAATTTCTTCGGCCGTGTAATCATTCAGTAACATTCCCAACACATCTTGAGCGATTTCAAAGTACGATTTATCTGCAAGCGAGCTGATATCGACCTGCTGGGTGCCGAGCTCGTCCGAGACAAACAAACCCCCGTCGGGAGCGATGCCAGTACGGATTGCCACCTTACTTGAGCACGATAAAGTGCGTCCTCGTGTACTATGATAAGTTCCCATATAACACTGCTCCTCGGATGCCTTGGTCCCAATCGGTGAAACCATGGTATCAGAGCGCGCAAAATAGGTTCGCAGAGGCTTTTTAGAAAGGTAACCTCCAGCCCATGATTAAGATTGCCAAGTTTGGCGGCTCGTCGGTCGCCGACGCCGAACACTTTAAGAAGATCAAGGCCATCGTCGATGCCGACCCTGCCCGCCGTTTTGTGGTGGTTTCTGCCTGCGGTCGCCGTTTTAAGGGCGACACCAAGGTGACCGACCTGCTTTACCTGGTTAACGCGCACGTTAAGTACCACGTGTCGTGCGAGGAACTGCTCGAGGACATTGGCCAGCGCTACTTTGATATCGCTGACGAGTTGGAGCTCACCTATCCCATCCGCGAAGAGTTTGCGGCCTTTGCCGAGCGTGCTCGCTCGGGCGGCTACTCCACCGAGGAGCTCGTGAGCCGCGGCGAGTACTTCACCGCTCGCCTGATGGCCGAGTACCTGGGCCTGCCGTTCCTGGACGCCGCGACGGTCGTTGCATTCCATCACGATGGTACGCTCAGCATGAACCGCACCTCCGAGTTGGTGCAGGAGTACGGTCAGCAGGGCGGCTTTGTTATGCCCGGTTTCTATGGCGCGACGCGTGAGGGTCAGATCAAGCTGCTCGATCGTGGCGGCGGCGATATTTCCGGCTCGATTCTGGCCAAGTGCCTGGGCGCCGATCTGTACGAGAACTGGACCGACGTTTCGGGCTTCTATTCTGCCGATCCGCGTATTGTGCCCGAGGCGCAGCCCATCGCCCGCGTTACCTACGAGGAGCTGCGTGAGCTTTCGTACATGGGCGCAAGCGTCCTGCACGAGGAGGCCGTGTTTCCTGTGCGTGAGGCGGGTATTCCGCTGGTCATCAAGAACACCAATGCGCCGCAGGACCCCGGCACCATCATTAGCGAGACGGCTGACGAGGGCGAGGCAGAGCCCATCATTACCGGCGTGACCGGCAAGCGCGGCTTTGTCGCCATCAATGTGGCCCGCGACCGCACCAAGCCCCGCGTCGGCTTTATGCGCCGCGCGCTTTCGGTGTTCGAGCGCTATGACGTTTCCGTTGAGCACATGCCCACCGGCGTCGATCGCTTTGGCGCCGTGGTGCAGGAGCAGGATGTGCACGATTCGCTGTACTCGCTTGTGGGCGACATTCAACAGGAAGTCGAGCCGCTCGAGATCGAGGTGGTTGAGGGTCTGGCACTTATTGCTACCGTCGGTCGTAACCTGCGCGGTCGTGCAGGTATCTCGGGCCATCTGTTTGGCATGCTCGGCCAGGCCGGCGTGAGCGTGCGCATGATTTCGCAGAGCTGTGACGAGATCAATATCATTATCGGTGTCGAGGAGAAGGACTTTGACCTGGCGATTCAGACCATCTACCGAGCCTTCTCCGACGAGAACGGCATTGTGAAGGTCTCCGATCTGGAGGCTCCTGCGCCGGTCGATCCCGCTCTGGCCGCACTCCACAAGTAGTTTCCGTCCCGGTAGATTTTTAGGATGTCCCAAAAATCTACTGCCGGGCGTTTCGTTTCGGTTTCGTTTCGACGGGGCGGGTTTTGTATCCGCCCCGTTCTTGTATAAACTGGGCAAGAATATCCGGCCTGCTTGGCGTGCGGGCGATAGCTACAACCTTTAAAGGGGGAAGCATGAAACAGTACACGGTTGCTATTTTGGGCGCGACGGGAGCTGTGGGCACCCAGATGCTCGAGTGCCTCAACGAGCAGGAGTTTCCGGTCGGTAAGCTCAAGCTGCTGGCGAGCGCGCGCTCTGCGGGCAAGACCGTTGAGTTCCGCGGCGAGCAGGTTGTGATCGAAGAGGCTTGCCCCGAGGCCTTTGAGGGCTGCGACATCGTACTCGGCGCTGCCGGCGACGATATCGCCAAGGAGCTGCTGCCCGAGGCCGTCAAGCGCGGTGCCGTTGTGGTCGACAACAGCCACGCCTTCCGTCTGGATCCCGAGGTGCCGCTGGTCGTGCCCGAGATTAACGCCGATGACATTAAGTGGCACCACGGCCTGATCGCCAACCCCAACTGCGCGACCATCATCGGTCTGGTTCCTACGTGGCCGCTACATCAGCTCGCCGGCGTGAAGCGCATGATCGTGTCCACGTATCAGGCAGCTTCGGGTGCTGGCGCTCCCGGTATGGCCGAGCTCGAGGCTCAGCTGGCCGCTCTGGGCCGTGGCGAGGAGATTCCCGAGCCGCGTGCATTTGCCGCCCAGCTGGCGAGCAACCTGATTCCGCAGATTGGCGGCGTCAAGGAAGAGGGCTTTACCTCCGAGGAGATGAAGCTGCAAAACGAGGGCCGCAAGATCATGCACCTGCCCGAGCTGCGCGTGAACTGCACCTGCGTGCGCGTGCCCGTGCTGCGCTCGCACTCCGAGAGCATTACGCTCGAGTTCGAGCGCGACATCACGGTGGAAGAGGCCCGTGCTGCGCTTGCCGCCGCTCCGGGCGTCAAGCTGGTTGACGATCTGGGTGCCGAGGATGCACACGATCGCTTCCCCATGCCGATGGACACCTCCGACCAGGACCTGATCTGGGTCGGTCGCGTGCGCCGTGATATCTCGAACCCCGAGGCCGCACGTGGCATCACCTTCTGGTGCTGCGGCGACCAAATCCGTAAGGGCGCGGCAACCAACGCCGTCCAGATCGCTAAGCTGCTCTGCGAGTAGGTTGACCTGTCCGGCGGGGGCCGGGTTTAGTTTTCAGAACGTCCTCGACCATGTGTGGCGCCTTGTCCTGCTCCTTCGGAGCCGCGGACAAGGCGCCACACTGGTCTGCGGAGTGTTCTGAAAACTAAACCCGGCCCCCGCCTGCGGTGACGCTGCTGCGCGCGGCCTGCGATGGGGCCGTTGTTGGTTGGGGCCGTTGGGCTGATGTGGGGGCACGTGGTTGTTGCGGGCCCTGGTCCCGGCGGCGGCCTTGGCGCTTCGCGCCTGCCGCCTTTGGGGACTGTGGGGCTCGGCCGGCAGCTGCGGCGCGTTCGCGCCTGCTGCCTTGGGTGACTTTGGGGTCGATTGGGGTTGTCTGCACAATTCGCGGTATTATGTTGCGGAGTTTTGAAAGGAGCCGCTGGTGGTCACGACGACGTTTGCTTCGCCTTTGGGCGAAATCCTGCTTGCCGCTGATGGCCGCGGTTTGACGGGGCTTTGGTTTGAGAGGCAGGAGCACTTTGGCTCTACGCTACTCAAAGAGGATGCGGAGTATGTCGTAGGTGCCGATGCGGTTTCTGGTGCCGGTGGGATGTCTTCGGTGAGTCCGGCAAATGGTGCGGCTTCTTCGGTGCTTGAGCGTTCCTGGGCTTGGCTGAATGCTTATTTTGCGGGGCAGGAGCCTCGGTTTACGCCGCCGTTGCATATGATTGGCACGGCGTTTCAGCGTGAAGTTTGGTACGAGCTGCTTTCAATTCCGCGTGGCGAGGTCGCTACGTATGGCGAGATCGCCCAGCGTGTTGCGGCTCGACATCGTGTGCCGGGAAATGAGGCACCCGTTGTGTCTCCCCGTGCCGTGGGGGCCGCGGTCGCGCGTAATCCCATTTCGATTATTGTGCCGTGCCATCGCGTGGTTGCCGCCGATGGTTCGCTCAACGGATATGCTGGCGGCCTTGACCGCAAGGAGTGGCTGCTGCGGCTTGAGGGCGCGTACGAGGAGTAACGCTCGAGCACTTTGCATAGCCAAGATGCCGTGAAAGAACGGGACACGCTTTCCGAATGGAGGCTCAGACGGAAACCACGTTCCGGAACTCTGTTATAAAGCGGGATGCGCTTTCCGAATGGCGTCCCGAGCGGAAACCGTGCCCCGGAATACAGCCTCAGAGCGGGACGCCGCTTCCGGTTGAGACCACCTGCCTGGACATCGATCTACGCCCGCTCCTGCAGGGCGTAGATGGACTTGTCCATGTTGAACAGATAAGCCACAACGCAGACGATGAAGAACGCCGGCAGATTACCGAAACCGAAGACCTCGCAGCCAATGAGGATCGGCGCGAGCAGCGTGTTGGTGGCGCCGCCAAAGACGGCGGCGTAGCCCAGCGCGGCGCAGAACTCGACGGGCATGCCGAGAATTCCGGCGAGCACGACACCCAGGCTTGCTCCGATGGAGAACAGCGGCGTTACCTCACCACCTTGATATCCTGCGGCAAGCGTGGCGATGGTGAGTGCGAATTTAAGCGCCCAGTCCCAAGGCATGATGGCAATCTTGCCGTTGTCGTCCAGCGCTGCCGATATCAGGTTTGTGCCAAGGCCGCAGTATCGCCCCTGCCACAGTACGAACAGAATCGCCGACAGTGCAAGGCCCATAACGGCAACGCGTATGTAAGGGTTGGGGAACAGCCGCGCTGCAAGGGTCTTGGCATGGGCAAGGCACCAGGCAAAAGCGCCGCCTACCATACCAAACGCGATACCCAACAGCGCTAGCCGTCCAAGACCGGGGAGGTCGAGCGCATACGAGGCGGTAACGGCGACCTCGAACTTCTCGAGTCCTAGGGCGCCGGAGGTCATACTTGCTGCGAGTGAGGCCGTAAGCGCGGGAAACAGCGCGCGGTATTCCATGCGTCCTGCGACCAGCACTTCGATAGCAAAGACCGTGGCTGCAAGTGGCGTTCGAAAGAGTCCGGCAAAGCCGGCAGCCATGCCGATAAGCAAAAACGTGTTGCCGGGGTCGCGGAAAGGCAAACGTCGGCCGATCCAATGTGAGACGGTTGCACCGATCTGCACGGCCACGCCCTCGCGTCCCGCGCTGCCGCCAAAGAGGTGCGTTCCCCACGTGCTCAGCATAATGAGCGGCACCAAGCGCGGGGAGATAGCGTCTTCGCGCCCGTGGCCTACGTCGAATACTAAGCTCATACCGCGTTCGGTGCCTTTGCCCCAAGTGCGGTAGGCAAACACGATGGCAAGGCCCGCGAGGGCGAGGAGGGGAAGGAGCAGAGTGATGTGCTCGTCACGGAAGGTGCCAATCGCCAGAAGCACGCGACCAAAGAGCGCGCAGATGGCGCCAACGATAATGCCGACGGGGATTCCGACAGCGCCCATAAGCACGAGGCCGCTATAGGTGTTGACCAGGCGTTTAATCCTGCTCGATGTGCTGCTTTCTGACACTTCTCCTCCAAAACAAAAAAGACTCCTGCCGCGGCGTGATACCTAGGAGGCACCACGTAACAGCAGAAGTCATCAGCAACAAGGCGGTTTAGGGTGACGCGACAGCTTAGCTAGCGCACCCAGCGGAGACATTCATTCCGAAGCGGCATCATAGCGGTGGGCGAGGCTTGGGTCAAATGGTTGACTTGGATAGCCTCAATGCCTCGCCCACACCCGCCATTCCCCCATATAAAACCTGCCAAAATGAGCCTGTCCCTTTTTGGTGGGTGGGAAATGGGTAATACTAAAGAGTTATCCGACCAGATGGGAATTAATCGATGGCCTATATTGAATTCAAAGACGTCATCAAGGCATACGGCGAGGGCGACGCCCGCATCCACGCGCTCGACGGCGCGAGCTTTACGGTCGAGCGCGGCGAGCTCGCCATCATTCTGGGTGCTTCGGGTGCCGGCAAGACCACGGCGCTCAACATTCTGGGCGGCATGGATACGGCGACCTCCGGCACCGTGACGGTGGACGGGCGCGACGTGAGCTCCGCCAACGAGGCGCAGCTCGTGGAATACCGCCGCGCCGACGTCGGCTTTGTTTTCCAGTTCTACAATCTGGTCCCCAACCTGACGGCACTCGAAAACGTCGAGCTCGCGGCGCAAATCTGCCCCGATTCGCTCGATGCCGAGCAAACGCTTTGCCAGGTCGGCCTGGGCGAGCGCCTCGCCAACTTTCCCGCGCAGCTTTCGGGAGGAGAGCAGCAGCGCGTGTCCATTGCCCGCGCGCTGGCCAAGAACCCTAAGCTGCTCCTTTGCGACGAGCCCACGGGCGCGCTCGACTACAAAACCGGCAAGCAGATTCTGCAGCTGTTGCAGGACACCTGTCGCAAGCAAGGCATTACGGTCATTATCATCACCCACAACTCCGCGCTGGCGCCCATGGCCGATCGCCTGATCCGCTTTAAGAGCGGCCGCGTGGAGAGCGAGACTGTCCAGCAAAATCCTGTACCTATCGAGACGATCGAGTGGTAGCGCCCATGGACCAGGATCGCCAAAACAGCCAAAACCGTGATACGGAGCACGTCTGTCGCGACCGAGAGTTCGCGACCTACCGCACTGCCCAAAGTTCAAACGACATGGTGCCGACGGTGTTTCGCCGTGGCATCTACCGCACAATCCGAGGCGGTCTTAAGCGCTTCTTGTCCATCGTGGTCATCACGGCGCTTGGCGTGAGTGTGATGTGTGGCCTTAAGGCGGGCTGCGAGGACCTGTGCGATTCGGTTGACGCCTACTTTGACCAGCAGAATGTCTATGACATTAACGTGCAGTCGACCTATGGCCTTACGCGCGACGATCTTGCGGCCATTCAAGAGGTCGACAGCGTCGAGACAGCCGAGGGCATCTACACCGAGACCGCCTACACCGCCGTGGGTACAACGCGCGAGCGCGTGGTCGTCCAGAGCCTTTCCAGGGATAATATCGATCAGCCGGTGCTGGTGAGTGGCGATTTGCCCGAGCGTGCCGGCGAGGTCGCGGTGACCTCGCGTTTTTTGAAGGCTTCGGGCAAGAAAATCGGCGATACGGTGAGCTTTGCCGCCAACGATGCGAGCTCGTCCAATCAAAGTGCCAAGGATCAGTTCGCCGCGGGTGATTACACCATTACGGCTGAGGTCCTTGACCCCACCGATGTGAGCTCCGACTCGACCGTCAATGCCTTTCGCGCTGCTTCGGCTGCGGACTATAAGTTCTATGTGAGCGAGGATGCCGCGACATCTTCTTCCTACTCCGCGGTTCACGTGACCGTCGAGGGGGCTAAGAGCCTCAATTCCTATTCGGATGCCTACACGACAAAGATTAATGAGGTCAAGGGCAATATCGATAAGATCCGCGACGGACGCGAAAAGGCACGTGCTCAAGAGTTGACGGTCGATACGCCGGCAAGTTTGGATGCGGCCGAGCGCCAAGCGAATATGCTCTTTGGGATTGAACAGGACAACATCGATCGTATGGCCGAGGGCAGCGAGGAGCGTGCGCAGGCGCAAGCCGACCTGGACCAGCGCCGTGCCGCCGCCGACCAGCAGTTTGCCGATGCCCGCGCCGAGATTTCCGACCTTGGCGAATGCACCTGGTACATCCAGGACCGCGGCAACATCGCGAGCTACTCGAGCGTCGAGAGCGATAGCTCCTCGATCGAGGCCATCGCCACGGTTTTCCCGTTCATCTTCTTTATCGTCGCTGTGCTCATCAGCCTCACCACCGCCACGCGTATGGTCGAGGAGGAGCGCACGCTCATCGGTCTGTACAAGGCACTCGGCTATTCACGCGGGCGTATCCTGTCCAAATACGTGGACTATGCGCTGTGGGCTTGCCTGATTGGCGGCGTGCTGGGCAACATCATTGGATTTGTGGGCCTGCCGCTGTTCCTGTTTACGGTATTCGACGACATGTACTCGCTGCCCCAGATGCTGCTTTCGTACGACATCGTGTCCTCGATCGTTTCGGTGGCGCTGTTTGCCGTGGGCGTGGTGGGCGCCACGATTATCGCCTGCCGCCACGAGATGGCCGAGACCCCGGCCTCGCTCATGCGCCCCAAGGCCCCGCGCGCCGGCTCGCGCATCTTGCTCGAGCGCATCGGCTTTATCTGGCGCCGCATGGGCTTCTTAAATAAGGTCGCTGCACGTAACCTATTCCGCTACAAAAAGCGCGCCTTTATGACCATCTTTGGCATCGCGGGCTGCACGGCGCTCGTGATCTGCGGTATGGGCATCCGCGATACATCGGTGGCGCTTTCGCCCAAGCAGTACGGGCATATCACGCGCTATGACCTGCTAGCGGTCGCCAATCCCGACGATTTTTCGCAGACGTGCGCGGCGCTCGACGAGCGAAGCGCAGCCAAGGATTCCGACGTGACCGTGACTTCGACGCTGCCGATTATGACCGACAACGTCACCTTTACATTTGGCGGCAAGAGCGAGACCGTGCAACTGATCGTGGTGCCCGATGACCGCACGAACGACCTGGACGACTACGTGTGTCTCGAGGACGAGTCCGAAGAACCGCTCGCCCTGCGCGACGGTGATGTGTATTTGAGCAAGAGCTCTCAGCTGGTGCTGGGGATCAAGCCGGGTGACACGGCTCACGTCCAGGATTCGTCGCTCAATGTTGCCAAGGTCAAAGTCAGCGACATTTCGCTTAACTATCTGGGCAACACGCTCTATATGACGCAGAGCACCTATGAGAGCGCGTTCGGTCGAAGCGCGCGCCTCAACGGCATCCTTGCGCTGCTTAAGGGTTCGTCGGCCGATCAGATTGCGTTTACCAACCGTCTTAAGAGCGATGGTTGGATTACGCTGTCGAGTACCGCCGAGCATTGGGAAAACTATGAGGCAAACTTTACGATTATCAATTCGGTCGTGGTGCTTGTGACCTTTATGGCGGCGTGCCTGTCGTTTGTGGTGGTATTTACGTTGTCTAATACCAACATCTCGGAGCGCGAACGCGAGCTGGCGACTATCAAGGTGCTGGGCTTCCGTCGTGGCGAGGTGCACCACTACGTTAACAAGGAGACGCTGATTTTGACGGCGATTGGTGCCGCGCTGGGCGTGCCGCTGGGTGGCCTGCTTGCCGAGAGCTTTACGTACATCCTGCAGATGCCGTCGCTGTACTTTGACGTCGAAGTCGAGCCGCTGAGCTACGTGCTTGCCGTGGTGCTTTCCTTCGGCTTTACGATCATCGTCAACCTCGCCACCAACCGAACGCTCAACAAGATCGACATGGTCGGCGCCCTCAAGAGCGCCGAGTAACCTGCCAAAAAGGGACAGGGTTATTTTGGCAGGTTTTATCTGGGCGAACGCCGGACAACCATTAGGTGGCCCAGCGTTTGCCCCGTTTTGCTGGGGAGGTCTGTCGTTCAGTGCTCTTACTGCCCAATCCAGCGTTGCGCATAGCTCTTAATGTCCTCGGTAAAACCGTCAAGGTCGTCAAGGGTGATCACGCTGTCGATAAGCAAATTGGCTATCTCGCGGTGCATTGTGCTGCGGCGAATGTTGTTTGCGATTACGCCTGAGGACAGCTTGTCTCTATTGAGGCGCTCTTCTAATGCCCAAAATCTACTGGACGCTTCGCTGTCGCCGTTCAGCATCTCAACGTACTGGGCGATGAGCTTTTCCATATAACGTTCTTGCCATTGAGGAAGCATTTTCTTAAACAGCTTCCAGTCGCTTTCGGCTACGTCGCGCATATGTCCTCCGCTCGTCAAACGGGCTTTCCATTTGCCTTTCATTCTATTTGGTTTTCGCTCCCAGGCGTGGATGAGAGGCTCTCTTTAGCCTTCGAGATTGGGCTTGAATGGGTCGTATGCCACAAAACGGGCCTATCTACTACGTTTGCTACCACACCCTCGACCATGACAAAGATTATGAAATTAAAACCGCAGGTAGAGGGCTTGCCATTTTTCGGAAAAGGCGGGTATGGTCGGCCCTCTCGAGTTAAACGTAGTAAATAGGCCCTTTTCTTGGCGCGCGGTCAGCTCAATGCTAATCTCCGTGCCGGAACTGACCCAGTTGTTTGTAAGTTGTGGTGATATACGGACTGTTTGGCGCTTTGGAACTTCGAAACAGTCCCTATCTCACCGCAACTTAGGAGAAGGGCGGGGGGTGGTTGGGTGCTGGTGGGTCGGAGCGTGTTAGGCCTGTTTGCGGTGCTTCCATTGTTTGCGGCACCAGCGCATGAGCGCCTTTATGACGGGAATCGTGATGAGGATGATCCATGCAGGATGGGGCTGTCCCAAACAGAGCCACATGTAGAGGAACCAAGCGATGGCGGCTGCCGGGTAGATGGCCTCGATCAGCTTAGACAGGTGGCGCCGATCGATGAAGTCACCAATCGCGTAGTAGACGGGAACCAGAAAGACGAGGAAAAGCCCCATGCCCCATGTGCCGTAGACAATGCCGAGCACCAGATAGGCGAGAGCGACAAGTGCGGGGAAGGGAAACTTGTTCCACGCACGACCGACCTTGGTGTGGAAATGCTTGCCATGATGGTCGAGCTTGTCGTGTGCTTCCTTCCAGCTGGAAAACGTCTCGCCGTCGATGGTGACGGTGCCATCGTCATTGGTATGCACGTTATGTCCATCGTCCTCTAGCGTATCGATATGCAATCCGCCTGGCCCCACATGGACCTCTTCACCCTTGCGCTCGTTAGCCACATGGATGCCACTCCAGCCAACATGGACCTCTTCGCCTTTGTTGGGATCAATAACGTGGATGCCGCGCGCGAGGGAAATATCGACAAGTGGCTTATCGCTGCAATCAGCGTGCTCAGTAGAAGCCTCAGCCTCTTCAGCCCCATCTGGAGCTTTGGTGCCGGCGTTGCTGTTCTGTGCCTCATCATCAGTCTGCGAGTCATCAGTGCTATCCACCGCCTCTCCATACAGCAGTTCATCCAGCGACACGCCATACAGCGCGGCGAGCGCAATAAGGTTATCGGTATCGGGTGAGGATTCGCTGCGCTCCCATTTACTGACAGCCTGACGACTCACACCCAGCTGGGCGGCAAGCGCCTCCTGAGAAAGCCCGGCAGCCTTGCGGCAATCAACGAGCTGCTGCGCCATCGCAAGATCCATAACAGTTCCTTTCATGTGGTGACCGTAATCGAGTGAGCCGAGTATGCCGAGAACAACCAGTAGCGACCACCATTTCTAGTTAGAATCTGCTCCAACCCTACCGCAACTACCGGTAGCAACCCCTAACGACCAGCCATTTCAGGACAAATGTCAGTGCTACTCTCAGCTAAGAGCCTGCAACATCCCAAAATCTCAGCCCACGCACTTGCAGCAAGAAGACGAATAGCCTCGACCTCCCTAGTTACCGCAGGAGGCCCCAGGGCTTACCTCCCAAATCTTTCCGCAGGACGGAAGGATCCCGCCGCGCGGAGCGCACGGCGGGATCCTGACATGTCCGAGGACGATTTGGGAGGTAAGCCCTGGGGTCTCCGATGAGAGCAGTTTCGGCCGAGGCTATTCGTCGCCGAAGCTGATGCCCAATGCCTTGGCCTCGCGCACCAGGTCGCTCTGGGGGTCGACAAACTTGAGCTTGCCGGCGACATCCTCGAGCGGCATGTGGCACATCTTGCCGTCACGCAGGGCAATCATGTAGCCAAACTCGCCGCGTAGGCAGCCCAGTGCCGCCTCGACGCCGCACTGGGTCGCAAAGATGCGGTCCTGGGCGTCGGGCTGACCGCCGCGCTGCGTGTGACCGGGGATGGCGACGCGGGTCTCGCGACCGGTCTTGGCCTCGATCTCCTTGGCGATGTCGTAGACAATCGACGGGCTCGTACGCTCGGCGAGCTTCTTCTTGTACTCCTTCTTGGACAGCGCCGAGTCCTCCTTGGAGATAGCGCCCTCGGCGACGGCCACGATGGTAAAGCGGCTGCCGGTCTCCATGCGATGCTCAATGGTCTTGATGACGTTATCCATGTCGTAGGGGATCTCGGGAATCAAGATGACATCCGCGCCGCCCGCGACGCCGGCGTACAGCGGGATCCAGCCAACCTTGTGGCCCATGATCTCGATGACGAACACGCGGCCGTGGCTCGAGGCGGTGGTGTGGATGTCGTCGATGCACTTGGTGGCGACGTCGATGGCGCTCGTAAAGCCAAACGTCATCTCGGTGCCCCAGGTGTCATTATCGATGGTCTTGGGCAGAGCGATAACGTTGAGGCCTTCTTGGCGCAGACGGTTGGCGGTCTTGGTGGAGCCGTTGCCGCCCAGCATAAACAGGCAGTCGAGCTGCAGCTTGTGATAGGTGTGGACCATCGCGGGCACCTTTTCGACGCCGTCAGCCTCGGGAATGTCCAAGCGCTTGAACGGCGTGCGGCTCGTGCCCAAAATGGTGCCGCCGCGGGTGAGGATGCCGCTAAAATCGGCGGGAGTCATAACGCGGAACCTGCTGTAGATAAGGCCCTGGTAGCCGTCCTCAAAACCATAGATCTCGATAGGCTCTTCGCTATTGGTCATGAGCGTTTTGACAATGCCGCGCATGGTGGCGTTGAGCGCCTGGCAGTCGCCGCCACTGGTAAGAAGACCGATCCTAAGCATGATGAATCCTTCCGGGCAAGTTATAACATGCGCATAAGTTTACCCCCGCACACTGTTGATACAGGGGTAAAACGTGTTAGCTCAAGCGTATAGAAATGTAAGCAACGTCAGGCGAGCGTAAGGTCGACGGGCCTGGCTCCTTACAGCGCGAAGGCGTCGACGTCGCCCCAGTGGCGGCGCAGCGTGATGGCGGCAGCGGGCTCGGTGTTGTCAAAGACGACCGACCACTGCGTGTTGCTGGTGATGTCTTCCGGATTGGGCTCTTGCGCCGCAGCGCGTAGGGCCTTCCAAGCGACTGCCTCGTCTTGGGCGCCGGCACGGGCGTCGAGGACATCGGCGATTGCGACGGCGCGTTCTTTACCATGGCCCAGCTCGCCGTTCTTTTGGTTGGGGAGCACCTCGTCACCATAGCAGGCGTAGAAGTTCGTGACCTGGCGTACGGGCGTCGCCTTGCATGCACGGTCAGGATCGCGCGGATCCCACTCCACCACCCGCGCGTCACCGGCGGCGTCGTTGATAAAGAAGTGGTAGTCGCGTCCGGCCATGGCGTGCATGTCGTAGGCAGAAAGCAGGTTGACGGCCTCTTGCGTGGTGGCGGCACGGTCGAGCACCAGACGGATGGCGAGCGAGGTATTGATGACGGGGCGTTGCGTGTCCTGGTCACAGGGTTTGGAATCCAGGGTGAGCACGGCAATGGACACGCCACATTCGTTGACGCCGTCGAGCTGGGCAAACGGGCCCATCAACGCCGCAGCGCGTCCGTCGACGGAGTCAAGCGGAGTGTTATCGCCCAGGTTGTTAAGGGCGGCAAACCCGATGGAGGCATAGCCGTCGCACGGGTGATTACGCACCAGCAGCGCCGAGGTGTCGTCCTTAAAGTCGTAATTGCGACCGGTGCGCACGCGGCCTTCGGCATCTACGGCGACAAAAGCGCTGCAGGCAAACTGGGGCGCCTGGACATGTGCCGGCACACCGGGCAGCACCTGTGCCACCACGGCATCGATGTAGGCCTGGTCGTCGCGCACGCCAGTGGCGATGATGCGATCAAGATCGTAGTCGTAGGCAATGTCGATTGCGTACAGGTCATAGCCATCCGCGTAGCCGGTCAAGCGTTTGAGTGACGCGGCAGACTTGATTTGTTTGTGATAAACGATGCCGGTGGCAGCGGCAAGGCCGACGGCGACTCCTGCGACACCGCAGGCGATGGCAATGTTACGTGGCTTCATGACGGCTCCTTTCGTCCTGTTAGCGTAATTGTCGCAAAAGGAGTGCGGGCATGATGGCTCAACTTGGCGAGCGGCGCGGGATTAAACATGGAATGAAAGGCACGGCACTGGCGCGGCGGGGTATGCTGGAGGGGACCATCAGCCCAGTGAAAGGGGAGAGCATGACGGATCAGGAAACGCCCGAGCGCGCGCATGTGACGGCCGACGATATCGAGGCCGCCAACGACCTCATCGACTTTATCGAGGCATGCCCCAGCATGTTCCATACGGCGGCGACCATTATGGCCGAGCTCGACGAGACGGGCTTTACCTTCCTGCCCGAGAATGCGGCGTGGGACATCGAGCCGGGCGGGCGTTATTACACGCAGCGCAATACCTCGAGCGTTGTTGCCTTTAAAGTGGGCGAGGACCTGGCTGCTACGTGGGGCGAGGACGGCGTTGCCGGCGACTACCATTTTCAGCTTACGGCGTCGCACAGCGACTCGCCGACGTTTAAGGTCAAGGCCGTGCCTGAACTCGACGGCGCGGGCGAAACGCTGTGCCTGAACACCGAGGCATACGGCGGCATGATCGACTACACCTGGTTCGACCGTCCGCTGGCACTCGCGGGCCGCGTGTTGGTACGCGAGGGCGACCGTATTGAGAGTCGTTTGCTCGCTACCGAGCGCGAAGTCGCCATCATCCCGAGCCTTGCCATCCATATGAACCGCGGCGTTAACGAGGGCTTTGCGCCCAACCGAGCCGTTGACCTGTGCCCTCTCATCAGCGCTGGCGACCTTAAGCAGGGCGACTTTGACGCCCTGATCGCCGACGAGCTGGATGTTGAGCCCGAGCAGATTTTGGGCCGCGATTTGTTCCTGGTCAACCGCCAGGATGCGCGCATTTGGGGCTGGGCCGACGAGTTTATCTCGACGCCCAAACTCGACGACCTGGCCTGCGCCTACACCTCGCTGCAGGCATTTTTGGGAGCTGAGAACGCGCACGACGTTTCGGTCTTCTGCTGCTTTGATAACGAGGAGGTTGGCTCCGAGACCAAGCAAGGCGCCATGTCGACGTTCTTGGCCGACGCGCTGCGCCGCATTAACGGATCGCTGGGCTTCGACGACGAGTCGTACCACCGTGCGCTTGCCGCTTCGATGCTCGTGAGCTGCGACAACGCGCATGCCGTGCACCCCAACCACGCCGAGAAGTGCGACGCCCGCAACCAGGTTGTGCTCAACGGCGGCATCGTCATCAAGGAGGCCGCCAACCAGCACTACTGCACCGATGCCTTTAGCCGCGCGGTGTTCCAGGCTATTTGCGATGACGCCGACGTACCCACGCAGGCCTTCGCCAACAAGAGCGATATGGCCGGCGGCTCCACCCTGGGCAACCTGTCGAACATGCAGGCGAGTATGCACGCTGTGGACGTGGGCCTGCCGCAGCTGGCCATGCACTCGAGCTACGAGACCGGCGGCGTGCGCGATGTGATGTGCGCCATCCGCGCCCTCACCGCTTTCTACGAGCGCGACCTGAACATCAACGGCGCCGAAAGTGTAGAGCTCTAAAACCTACCAAAAAGGGATGTTAATTTTGGCAGGTTTTATCTGGGCGAATGCCAGCGACATTACAAGCCGCTGAGTCCCTAAAGCTTTGCGGGTAGAGAAAAAGTCAGCGAGAGCCCGTCTGGGCGAGCAAGGTGCCTTGAAAGAGGAGGGCATTGGCCTTCTGGCCATGCCCGACGATTGAAAGGCAGATTGCCGTCCAGACGGGCTCGTAGCGTCGGCTCATTACGCCGTTCGTTAGAACGGCGTAATACCTAGTGCTCAATCCAGCAGCGTAGCGTCTCGCCAGCCAGAAGATGGCGTAGATTCTCGGCGGCGATGTCGACCACGTTGTTGAGCGTGGCCTCTAGGTGGAACCAGCCCGAGATATGCGGCGTGATGAGCATGTTGGGAGCGTCCCACAGCGGGCTTGTCGCGGGCAGGGGCTCGGGGTCGGTGACGTCGACCGCGGCGCCGGCAAGATGTCCCGACTCCAGGGCGGCAACCAAGTCGTCGGCGACCACAAGGTCACCGCGGCCGCCGTTGGCAAAGAAGGCGCCCGGCTTCATTGCGGCAAAGAACTTGGCGTTCGCCAGACCGCGGGTCTCGGGCGTGCTGGGCATAAAGGATGCGACGATGTCGGCCTCCGCCAGGCGCTCAGACAGGGCATCCATGCCGTCCATGTCCTCAAACACAATGGGGTAGACGAGCGGATGACGCTTGATGCCGCGGACGTGCGCGCCCATGTTGCGGCAGAGCGTGGCGAAGTGACCGCCAATGTCGCCCGCGCCCAGCACCAGCACATTGGCATTTTTGAGCGAGGTGACCGGGCCCAAGTCCTCCCAGCGATGCTCGCGCTGCAGGTCCTGGTAGCCGGGCAGGCGCTTCATCATTGACAGCACCATGGCAAACATGTGCTCGCTTACGGCCTGACCGTAGGCGCCGATCGAGGAAGACAGCTTGGCGTCAGCCGGCACGGTGCCGGCGGCCAAGTAATCGTCATAGCCCGCGGTCTGCAGTTGCAGTAGCTGGAGGTGCTCGCATGCGGTAAGCAGGGCAGGGTCTATGTTGCCCAAGATTACGTCGGCGTTGGCGACCTGCTCGCACGTGATGGCGTCGGCGCTCGTGTAGATAAAGTCCTCGCCTGGAGCGCTCGACTCGAGGATCGCTCGATGACGGTCGTTGACGGGCAGCAAAACTAGGATGTTCACAAGCAGTCCTCTCCGCTTGACCTACCAAAAAGGGACAGGTTTATTTTGTCAGGTTTTATCAGGCAAAACGTTCAAATAAAAACGCCGGATGCAAGACGAGCGTGCCCGTCAGCATCCGGCGCATCCACGGTTACCAGCTCAGCAGCTCGTAACCGTCCTCGGTCACCACGAGCTGTACCTCGCATTGAGCCGAATCGCTACCGTCTTTGGTGCGCACGCACCAGCCGTCGCCCTTGCTAATCTTGATGTCGGGCGCTCCGGCATTGACCATGGGCTCGATGGTAAAGACCATGCCCGGAGCCATGATGATGTCCACATCGGGCGCCTCGGTGGTAAAGCCCACAAACGGGTCCTCGTGGAACTCCTTACCGATTCCGTGTCCGCCGTACTCGCGCACCACGCTAAAGCCGGCGTCCTCGACGGTCTTTTGCACAGCCTCGGCCATCACGGACAGCGGCAGCCACGGCTTGACGGCGGCAAGGCCAGCCTCCACGCTGGCGCGGGTGACGTCGACCAGGCGCTGGCGCTCGGCCGAGACCTCGCCGATGCAGAACATACGGCTCGAATCACTAAAGTAGCCGTCCAAGATTGTGGAACAGTCCACGTTGATGATGTCGCCCTCGTGCAGCACATCCGCATCGCAGGGGATACCGTGGCAGACGACGTCGTTGATTGAGGTACACACGCTCTTGGGATAGCCCTCGTAGTTGAGGTCGGCCGGCGTGCCGCCGTGCTCGACGGTGTAGTCGTAGATTATCTGGTCGATCTGGTTGGTGGTCATGCCCGCGGCGATGTGTTCGCCCACGTAGTCGAGCACGCCCACGTTGATGGCGGCCGAGCGCTTAATGCCCTCGATATCGGCGGGCGTCTTGTAGAGCGTGCGGGGCAGAACCTCCCAGCCCTCTTCCCACAAGCGCTCGAGGCGCTCATCAAAGGCGCTATGGCATTTCTTGTATTTCTTGCCGCTGCCGCACCAGCAAGCGTCGTTGCGGCCAGGCACGGGTCCTTTGTCATACATGGCTAACTTCCTTTCATTTGCAGCTAGTATAGCTCACCCGCAGACCAGCTCATTTGGGACGGGGCTTTTTTAGCTACCCTGTCAGTTGAGGATGATTTGCTGGCGGGCGGCCGCGCTAGTAGCTCACCTGGCAGGGAATGCCGAGGGCGCGCACACGTGCGGCGATCGCATCGAGCGCCTCGGGCGCTGCTTTGGCAAGGCCGGCGATCGGTGTTTCGCGCGCTACCGTGTAGATGGTCGCCTCCTGTGGGCGAATGCGCTCGAGCGCCGCGAGCCAAGGGCCGACATACGCTTCGCCGGTGTTATCGAGGGACTTGCCCTGATACTCGCCGGTCAAAAAGATCGTCTGGATAATAACGTGACCGTCAAAGCTCGCGAACGTCTCGATCTGGTGCTCGACGTCGTAGGGGCCAACAGGCTGGTCGAGCAGCTGGATAAATGTCGGGTCGACGGTATCGAGCTTGAGGATGTTGTCGTCGACCATCATGAGCGCATCGTGCACCTCGGGGCGATCGGTGCGCGTGCCGTTGGAGAGCACGGCGATCTTGGAGTTCGGGGCAAGCTCGTCGCGCAGCGCGACGGCGCCGGCGATGGCCTGCGGAAACTCCGGTGCGGCGGTGGGCTCGCCGTTGCCTGCGAAGGTGATCACATCGGGGAGCTCGCCCTCGGCTGCCATCTCGCGCAGCTTTGCCTCGAGCGCGTCGAGTACCACGGCAGCTGTGTTGTACGGCTCATGGCAGGGGCGCTCGGCGTTGAGGCCGTTCTCGCAGTAGATGCAGTCAAACGTACAGATCTTGCCCGATGCCGGCATCATGTTGACACCGAGAGAAAGGCCCAGACGGCGGCTGCGCACCGGTCCAAAGATGGGGCTGGCATTTAAAAACGTAGACATAGGCATATGCTCCTTGGGACAGTTGTGCCTAAGCATAGCATCGGCGCCAAAGTCTGGTTTGGGCTTGTGCTCTTAGGTTTCGTTTTTTCATTCCGCCCTCGATGCCTGCGATATGAAAGGTTTCGGGTCGGGTACAGTTCATGTGTTAACAAGGCACAAGACGATGGGGCATAACATGGATTTTACGGTCGAGAATGCGGGCACTACGATTGCCTGTCGCGAGTTTGCCGAGTCGGGCGTGCCGTCGGATGCGCCTGCCTTGATATGCGTGCACGGTGCCTGCGTCGATGGCACATTTTTTGAGGGCATCGCCCGCGAGCTCAGCCAAGTGTGCCGCGTAGTTGCCTACGACCGCCGCGGCTGCGGCGAGAGCGGCGACGCCGCGGACGGGCGCTACGACCTCGCCGCCCAGGCCGACGACCTGCAGGCCGTTATCAAGCATATCGGCGCTCCGGCAAACGTGCTCGCGCACAGTGCCGGTACGCTGGTGACCCTGGAGCTTCTCCGTACAAACCCGACCATTGTCTCGCGTGCGATTCTGCATGAACCCGCCGTGACAAACGAAGGCGCCGGCCTGGGTGCGGCCCCGGTTTTACTCGAGATGATTGCTGCGGGAAAGGTCTCGAGGGCGCTAAGGGCCTTCCTGGGCGCCATCGGCGATTCGGACCCTCAAGCCCCCAAGTTAACCGAGGCAGAAGCCAAGCATGCCCTGCGCAACGGCCGCAGTTTCATGGCAAACGAATACGAGATCACTATGACCTGCGTTCCCAATTGGGATGGCGTCCGCGTATCGAAAACGGTGGCCGCCGTGTTTCTGGGCGAGCTCTCGATTGGCACGCCCCGCGAGGCGGGCACGAGAACGGCGGCTGAGCTTTTGAATTGTCCGCTCGTAGTAGTTCCCGGCGCGCACAACGGGCTGCGCGATCGCCCGACAGCGGCCGCCCAGGCTGTCCGCGGCATCTTGGGGCTCTAGCGGCCGAATCATCAAACGGGCTTCTTTCGTAGACGTTTCGGCTGTGTTAACAAGGGTGCTCAAAACCCAACGTCTGCGGCTTCAGCCCTACCCCGTGGTGCGTTTGCTGTCGGCCGACCAGATTAAGGGCGATCCCAACTGCCTGCTCGCCGGCGATCGGTGTCCCTGTCTGCGCCAGTCAGGTCTGGAGGCCTTGGCAGGTTCCGATGATGTATCGGAGCAGCTGCTCAATGATGGTACCGAGTACCGCGCTCGCCTGCGCCCTCTGAAGGTCGAGGGCGAGCCTCACGTCCTGCTGATGGTGCGTCCGATTGATGAACAGGAGGCCGCAGAAGAGGACCTTGTCTACACCGACGTGCTGACGAGTGTGCGCAATCGCCGATATTACGAGGAAAAGCTTCGCAGCGCCCGCATGCAGGCCGGTGTGGCGATGAGCTGTCGCTCGTGCTGCTGGACATTGTCATGCCGGGCATGAACGGCTTTGAGGTGTTGGGCGATCTGTCGCGCCGGTCGATTATTGACAATCTGCCTGTCATCATGATCTCGAGCGAAGATTCCGACGATGTGGTGCTGCGCGCGTACGAGCTGGGTGCTTCGGACTATGTCAACCGCCCGTTTGACTCCCGTGTCGTGCGCCGCCGTGTAAGCAACACCATCCGCCTGTACGCCAAACAGCGTCGTCTGACGAGCCTGCTGTCCCAACAGTACAACGAGCGCGTCAAGAACAGCCGCATGCTCATCGGCATCATGGCCGGCGTCATGGAGCTTCGCAATGGCGAGAGCGGCAGGCACGTTACGAACATCGAGAAGCTGACCGAGCTACTGCTCGGCTGCCAGGCCCACCGTAGCGACAACATCTCCCTCGACAACGAGGAGCGCTCCACGATTGCCCTGGCTTCGGCGCTGCACGATATCGGCAAGATGTCGATTGACGATGCGATTCTCAACAAGCCCGGGCGCCTCACGCCCGAGGAGTTCGAGATTATGAAGACGCATACCACGATCGGCGCCGACATGCTGCATGAGCTGGGCCGCCATCACGCCGGCAATGCGCTTATGGAATATGCGTACCAGATTGCGCGCTGGCACCACGAGCGCTGGGACGGCAAGGGTTATCCCGACGGCCTTAAGGGCGACGATATCCCCATCGCCGCGCAGGTAGTTTCGGTGGCCGACGTGTACGATGCGCTGACGAGCGTTCGCGTGTACAAGGATGCCATCCCGCACGAGGAGGCGATCCAGATGATCCTGGACGGTAAGTGCGGCACCTTTAACCCGCTGCTGCTGGACTGTCTGCTCGAGGTGCAAGACCGTATTGCCGAAACATTGGCGCGTCCTGCCGAGGTCGTTGCGCTTCCTACGATTTAGTTTGACCAAAGGAGTTTGAATCCATGATTTCCATGCGCGAGACGTATGAGAAGATCGGCGCCAATTATGATGACGCTTGCGCTCGGCTGATGGGCGAGGAGATGCTTGCCCGCTTTGCCCTCAAGTTTTTGGATGACGAGAGCATGGACAAGCTGGAGGCCGCCATGGCGGCAGGAGACGCCGAAGGTGCGTTTATGGCGGCGCACACGCTCAAGGGCGTGAGCCAGAACCTGGGATTCGATAATCTGTACGAGCCGGCGGTTGTGGTGACCGAAGCGCTGCGCGGCGCCGATGCCGTTGACGGCGCTCGCGAGGGAATGCATGCGCTGCAGCAGCAATATACAGCTACGATGTCGGCCTTACGCGAGGCGGCTGAATAAGAGCTTGCGAGCTTTGATGCGCGCCGGATGCATATAGGCAAAAGGGCGCCCCGTCGGACCATGTGGCCGGCGGGGCGCCCTTATTTGTTGTGCTGTCCGTGAACTAACGGGCCTGCTTAACCTTTGCCGCTGCCTCGACAAACGACTTCCACAGGTTAAAGTCGGTCTCGAGCGTCTGCCAGGTGTACTCGGGATGCCATTGCACGCCTAGGCAGAACGGCTGGCCCTCGACCTCGATGCACTCGGGTACGCCGTCGGTTGCCTTGGCGACCAAGCGCGTGCTTTTACCCAGACGATCGACGCAGCAGTGGTGTGCGGAGTTGGTCTGGATCAACCTGTGCCCGCCAACCGCGCGCTCCAGCAGCGAGCCCGGCACGACCTCGACAGGATGCACAGGGTCGTTGAGCACGTGGGTATGGCGCCACTGCGTGCGGCCCTCGCGCGCGCCCAGGCTCGGCACGTCCATGCACAGGGTGCCGCCGGTGGCGACATTGAGCAGCTGCGTGCCTCGGCAGGTGGTAAAGAGCGGCTTCTTGGCGCGAAGCACCTCGTTAACCAGCTTAAACTCAAAACGGTCGCGAATCTCGCAGCACAGCGTGGGGTCGTAAGGACGCTCGTCGCCCCAGCGTTTGGGGTTGACGTCCGGGCCGCCAGGAATGGCAATGCCGTCGGCGATTTCCACGTAATGACGGATAACATCGATGTCTTCGGTAATAGACATCTGCAGCGGCAGGCCACCGGCGGCAAGGATGGCATCGACAAAGACACTTGCGATTTCCTCGTTGGGGGAGAGCGTTTCGCTTAAAAACGGCTTCGCCTCTTCCCAGCGCGGCGCGACGAGGATGAGCGGGCGGTCGGCGGGGGCAACGTCGACGTGCGGGGTATAGGACGATGAGGTGCGAGTTCCGATCATGGGTGTGGCTTTCGAATCCGGGTGGACATAGCACAGGGGTGACGCGGGACAAACGCTGGTGATGAATTAGTCCCGCGTGGCAATGGGGTTAGTGGCCCTTGATGGAGTTGAGGAAGTCCTGGGCGCGCTTGGTCTGGGGGTGGTCGAAGAACTCGTCGGGCGTGCCAGTTTCCACGATCTGACCGTCGGCCATAAACACGACGCGGTCGGCAACGCGGCGGGCAAAGTTCATCTCATGCGTAATCACGATCATCGTCATGCCCTGTTGGGCCAAGCGAACCATGACCTCGAGCACCTCGTTGATCATCTCGGGGTCAAGGGCGCTCGTGGGCTCGTCGAAGAGCATGGCCTTGGGCTGCATGGCAAGCGAACGGGCGATGGCGACGCGCTGCTGCTGACCGCCCGAGAGCTGTGCGGGCACCTTATCGGCCTGCTCCGCAACGCCTACGCGACTCAACAGGTCCATGGCGCGCTCGCGAGCCTCATCCTTGGAGATGCCCAGCACATCGACCGGTCCCAGCATGACGTTTTGCAGCACCGTCATATGTGCGAACAGGTTGAACTGCTGAAACACCATGCCCAGCTCGGCGCGCATGCGGGCAAGGTCCTTGCCTTCCTGCGGCAGGGGCTCGCCCTCGATGAGGATCTCGCCTGAGTCGATGGTTTCCAGGCGGTTGATGGTTCGGCACATGGTCGACTTGCCCGAGCCCGAGGGTCCAATCACAACGACGACCTCGCCGCGGTCGACCGAGAGATTGATGTCGTTGAGGACGTGCAGATCGCCATAGTGCTTATCGACGTGTCTGAGCTCGATCAGCGGGTGATTGCCGGTGGAAGAGGTGCTCTGTGCCATGGTGCTTGGCTCCTTATGACTCGAAATGGTAAAGCGTTAGCGGATGATGGTCGCGCCGGTCTTGTGCGAAACATAGACAGCGGCCTTGTTGATCGCGACGTTGATGAGGATGTAGATGACCGCGATAACCAGGTAGACCGACACGAGGGCGTCGTAGTTGGTAATGAGCACGCGGGCGTTTTGCATGAGGTCGGGGTAGCTCACCACGTAGGCAACGGTGGTGTCCTTGACTACGACCACAAGCTGCGAAATCAAGGACGGAATGATAAACCGAATCGCCTGCGGCAACACGATTTTGAAGGTGATTTTAGCTTTGGAGAGACCGAGTGCCTGGGCGGCCTCGACCTGGCCGCGCGGCACGGCGTTGACGCCGGCACGGAAGATCTCGGCAAGCACGCCGGCCGCAGCGAGCGCGACGGGAAGCGTGAGCATCCAAAACGACGGCAGCGCAATCTTGTACTGGGGCAGCACCAAAAAGAAGAAGTAGATGAACAGCAGGCTCGGCACGCCGCGGAAGAAATCGGTGAGCACGCGGCAGACCAGTTGCAATGGCTTAATTCCGCTGGTACGGCCGAGCATAAGGGCAAGACCCAGCACCAGCGCGATGGCGCCGGCGGTGAGTGCGACCTTAACGGTGCCCTCAAAGCCGGCAAGCAAGAACTTCCAGGTGGTGAGGTGCGTAAAGAAATACCAATAGTGAACCGAAAGCTGGCCGGTCACATAAAAGCGCTGCAACACAAGGGCAACGAGTGCGACGACGGCAACCAGCGAGATGGCGGTGCCGATGCGAATCTTGGCGCGCATCTTGGGGCCGGGAGCCTCGTAGAGCGCATCGCGCATGGTGAGCGCGGGGGAGGAGTGCTTGCTCATCGGAGGATCCTCACCTTCTTATCGATATAGTTGCCAATGTGGCTCACCACAAAGGCCGTGCCCAGGTAGCCGAGCGCCGAGATAAAGAACGCGGCGACGCCGCCGAGCGAGCGCGTGTTGATATAGCTCACCACGCCGGTGAGCTCCTGCGGTTTAAGCGGCACCTGACTGCCGAGCGCGGTGGTGAGCATGACGGCGATAAAGAGGTTGGTCATGGGCAGCACGCTCGAGCGCAGTGCCTGCGGAATCACGATCTTGGCGAGGATGCGGTTGAAGCTCATGCCCAGCGAGCGGGCGGCTTCCACCTGGCCGACGCCGACGGTGTTGATGCCGCTCATAAAGTTCTCGGAGCCAAAGGCCGAGCCCAGCAACACCGTGGCGACGATAACGCAGGTACGGTAGGGCAGGACGACCTTGAGCGGCGGCAGCGCATAGACGACGATGATGAGCAGCGCGATGCCGGGAATGTTACGGAAGACCTGAACATACAGGTCGCCAAAGACGCGCAGCGGCTTGAGCGGCGACACGCGCATCACGGTGACGGCAACGGCCAGCACCATGGCGATGGCAAACGACTCAAGCGTCATGCTCCAGGTTGCTAGCAGCGCGTCGATATAGTTCTGGCCATAGAGCGACCAGAGCTCAGAGAGACTCATGCGGACCTCCCGCCGATAAGGAAAGGGGCTCCCGCGTGTACGGGAGCCCCGACAACTCAGTGAGGAAACAGTTTAGCGCAATAAAGCGCACCGTGCGTTTCCGTATGGTTTCGTTGCGGCCGTTACTAGGCGCGTTGCCTAGGCGCCGATCTCGGGCAGCTCGGGAACATTGGTGTCGCCCGTGCGGTCGCCGATGCAGATCTGCCACAGCTCGGTCCAGGTGCCGTCGTCCTCGATCTTCTTAAGGAAGTCGTTGACAAAGGCGACGCCGTCGGAATCGAGCGGCAGGCCGATGCCGTAGGGCTCCTTGCTGCCGAAGGGCTTGCCGGCAATCTTGTACTTACCGGGCTCGCGGACCAGGGCGCTCTGCTGCATGTTGTTGTCGATGACATAGGCGTCAACGCGACCCTGCTGGAGTGCCTGGCGGGCCTCCTCGTCGGTCTTGAACTCCTGCTGGCTGGCCTTGGGAGCGAGCTCCTCCAGGATGGCAGGGCCGTTGGAGCCGGACTGGACGGCGACGTTCTTGTCGGCCAGGTCGTCGACGCTCTTGATGTCATCGTTGTCGGCGAGCACCAGGATGGCCTGCTGGGTGTAGTAGTAGGGACCGGCAAAGGAGACGAGCTTCTTGCGATCGTCAGTGATGGTGTAGGTGGCAAAGACGGCGTCGACCTGGCCGTTCTGCAGGACGGACTCACGCGTGTCAGAGGTCACCTGGGTGATCTCGACCTTGTTCTCGCCCAGAATGTAGTTGGACAGGAGCTGTGCGATACCGGCGTCGAAGCCGCGGGTCTGACCGTCCTTCTCGTTGAGGAGGGAGAAGAGCGTGGAGGTCTGGACGCCACCGATCGTAAAGACGCCGGCATCCTTGACGGCCGTAGCCCAGGTGCTGGCGGCGATGACGTCGTCATCGGCCTTGGGGCCGTCGTTGACGAGCTTGTCGAATGCCTTGGCGTCGAGCGTGGTGGAAGCCTCGGTATTTTTGGAGCTCTTGGAAGAGCCGGCGGCGGAACCCTTGTCGGCCTCGGCGCTGGTGTCGGAGCAGCCGGCAAGACCAAGGCCGGCGACGGTTGCGAAGGTGGCGGCAACGAAGCCGCGGCGGTCGAGAACGACCTGCTGGGAGAGGTTCTTGCTCATGGGAGAACACCTTTCTCAAAAAAATCCTAGTGGTTGAGTAGAGTTATACCCTATTGCGCTCAAATGGGTCAACACGAAATAACTTAGAAACATACTTACCTTGTGGGTTATTCTACCTACCAAATAGGGACAGGCACCTTTGTGGTGGTTCTGACCGATGCAGCGGCATGTCTCGCTGCTTTATCTCAATCTGTAACATCTGGACGGCCAAAAGGTCTCTATCTGTTACAGATTGAGACAAAGGTCAGGGGCAAAGACGGTTTGTCTCGACCTGTAACAGTTAGACGGGAATTCGGGTCCTAGATGTTACAGATCGAGATAATTGAGTTGGGGGAAATAAAAACCTCCGCAGGGGTGCTTCCCTTGCGGAGGTTTTCTTACTCGTTCAGCAGCTTCACGGCTTCGGCGGCCATGTTCTCGACCGTCATGCCGCTCTGAGCGAGCAGTTCGTTGGGGTCGTAGCGGTCGGGGAAGCCCTTGGCGATGCCGAAGGTGCGCGTGCGCACGGGCGTGCAGGCCAGGTAACACGCCACACGCTCGCCCCAGCCGCCGTCCAAGATTCCGTCCTCGAGGGTGACGACAACGCGATGCTCGGCGGCAAGGCTGTCGAGGAACTCGCGGTCGAGCTCGGTTGCAAAGCGCGGGTTGACGAGTGTGGCCTCGATGCCGTACTCGGCAGCCAGGCGGTTTGCCACGCGCTCGCCCAGCTCAAAGAAATCGCCAAGCGCGAGCACGGCCACATCGCGGCCCTGGCGCACCATGTTGTAGCGAACGGCGCTGTAGTCGGCGTCTTCGGCGGGCGCCAGATCGGGACGGCTTACCAGGCCAATGCCCGGCACGCGAATCGCCACGGGATGCTCGCGGTGATCGAGCGACCAACTCAGCATGGACAGGTATTCCTCCATGCAGGAAGGCGCCAGGTAACGCATATTGGGAAGACCGCCCAGCATGGAAATATCGAAGAACGAAAGATGCGTCTCGGACGTGGTGCCAAAGATCGAGGCGCCAAACACCAGGATGGTTGCCGGGGCGTCGTTGAGGCACAGGTCGTGCCACAGCTCGTCGTAGGCGCGCTGCAAAAACGTGCCGTACACACCAAAGACTGGCTTGGCGCCCGAGCGCGCAAGCGCGGTGGCAAAGGTTACGGCATGCTCCTCGGCAATGCCCACATCGACGAACTGCTTGCCGGCGGTAGCGCGAAGCTCGGGTGTAAAGCCCATGATGTAGGGCGTGGCGGCCGTGATGCCCACGACCTGCGGATCGTGCTCGATGGCGGCGCTGAGCGCCTCGCCCGTAATGTCGGCATAGGTGCGCGGCGCAGGCTCGCTCGGATGGCCCGGGCAGAGCTTGCGTCCAGTTGCCATGTCAAACGGACCCACGTGGTGCCAGCGCTCGGGGTCGTTCTGGGCTGGCTCAAAGCCCTTGCCCTTGGCGGTGGAGACGTGCAGCACGATGGGATGATCGATATCGCGCAGCTCCTGCAGCGTGTCGACCAGGGCCAACACATCGTTACCGGCATCCAGATAGCGGTAGTCGAGTCCCATCGCGCGGAAAACGTTGCGCTCACAGGTGCCGTTGCTGGCGCGCAGCTCGGCCAGATTGCGATACAGGCCACCGTGGTTCTCGGCGATGGACTGGTCGTTATCGTTGACGATGATGATCAGGTTGCTATCGAGTTCGGCGGCATTGTTAAAGCCCTCAAACGCCAGGCCGCCCGAAAGCGAGCCGTCGCCAATGATGGTGATGACGTTGTACGCATCGCCCGCCAGGTCACGAGCGTGCGCCAGGCCGCAGCCCAGGCTCACCGACGTAGAGGTGTGACCCATGGCGAACAGGTCGTGCTCGGACTCGTCGGGATTGGCAAAGCCAGAAGCCTCACCATAACGCTCCGGATCGATATAAGTGTACGCGCGCCCAGTCAGCGCCTTGTGGGCGTAGGTCTGGTGCGAAACATCAAAGACAATCTTGTCGATGGGGGAGTTAAACACGCGATGAAGCGCAACCGTGAGCTCAACGACGCCCAGGTTGGGGGCAACGTGCCCGCCGACGGCGGCGGAGCTTTCGAGGATGGCGTGGCGAATCTCGCCGCAGAGCTGCGGGAGCTCGGCGCGATTAAGAGCCTTGACGTCCTCGGGCGTTGTCGTTTGCGTAAGCAGCATCGTTGTGGGTTACTCCATGCGAATCGAGCGCCGGCGCTCCCTCGGCCGGCACAATTGCACAAGACAGTCTCGCACATTTTGGCGTTTGATATGTGACGGCGGCGCGGTAATTCGCCAACTGGCGGGGCAAAACGTTTTGCCCGATGCCATACTGATAAGTTCCATGATGATTTTATTCATTGCGTGCAGGCTGTGGCTTGCCGCCGAGAGCCGCTGGAAGGAGGCCGCATGTCCGATACCGTTTGTGCCAAGAGCATCGCGCGCGAGGTCGACAATGCCGCCCGTCAGCTGGCCCAGGCGGGCCGCTTGGGCCTGACGCACGAGTTTATTCAGCATGGTGACGTGACGGTTTATGCACATGTGACCTCGGTGGCGCGGGCGAGCCTGTCTTTTGCCGAGCGCCTTGGCCGTGCTGGCATTTCGGTCGACCGTGCCTCGCTGCTGCGCGGAGCCCTGTTACACGACTACTTTCTCTACGATTGGCATGACCCCGACCCGAGCCATCGACTGCACGGATTTCGGCATCCATTTTTTGCCCTGGCGCGTGCCGAAGAGGATTTTGAGCTGACGCCGCGCGAGCGGAATACCATCGTGCGCCATATGTTTCCGCTGGTACCGGTTCCACCGACGTGTCGCGAGGCATGGATTGTGTGCCTGGCCGATAAATGGTGCGCTCTGTGCGAGACGGTCGCCGGCCGTCTGCCGCGCAAAGGCGGCGCGAACGATTTGAACGAGGGCTCGAGTGACGGCTCGAGCAAAGATTCGAGCGAAAAGAGGAGAGGGTAGACGGTGGGGACCGCGATCGACATGGCATTTGACGGCGCGACGCTTGCCGCCTGTCCGCTCTCGGCGCTGGTGCTCTCGTTTGCC
Organism: Collinsella sp. AM10-26; assembly: GCF_003472525.1. NCBI lineage: Bacteria > Bacillati > Actinomycetota > Coriobacteriia > Coriobacteriales > Coriobacteriaceae > Collinsella > Collinsella sp. AM10-26. The sequence goes on along the minus strand of NZ_QRMC01000001.1, from coordinate 193,478 downwards.
TTCTACGGTTTTTGCGGCTGGGTGTGGGAGTCGACAGTCTGCGCCATGCTCAACCACGGACGATTTGCCAACAGTGGCTTTTTGCTGGGGCCGTGCTGCCCCATCTATGGCGCGGGCGGCATTGCCTGCTGGCTGCTGTTGCGCGGAATTCCTGACGCGTCGAGCCAGTTTGTCGCTGCAGCGCTCGTATGCAGCGTGATTGAGTACAGCGTGGGTGTGCTGTTGGAAAAAACAACAGGCGCGCGCTTTTGGGATTACTCGCACCTGCCGTTTAACTTGCACGGACGCATCTGTCTGTACTGGGCCTGCGCGTTTGGCTTGGGTGCGTTGTGTATTTGCCGCTTAGTGGAGCCGGCATTGCTGGGGCTGCTCGGCCATCTGCCGGTGCTGATTGTGCGGCTGTCCGCCTTTATCGTCGCGGTCGCGATGATGGTCGACGCGGTGTGCTCGTTGGCGAGCTGGCGGCGCCTGTCTGATCAGCTGGAGCGCGTCCGGGCCGACCTTGCCGACCGCATCAATGAGTCGCTTGCCGATGCCTCGGATTCAATGCTCGAACGTATTCCCGATTCTACGATTGACTCGGTGGCACAGACGCACATTCGTAGCCGTGCCGTTAACGCGTGGCTGGCCGAGCTGGGTGACGCCGCGCTCGATGCCCTGCGCGAGAAGGCTTCGATGCCGACGTTTATCGCGGATGGTGCTCGCGGCCTGGCGCTTGCCGCCCGCCGCGTGGCCGGTGCCGCGCCGAGCATGCCGCGTCCGTCGCTCAGTCGTCGCCTTGCCGGCAAGCGCATGAGCCGTCCGGTGCCAAGCGTGTCGCTCAGCCGACGCGACCTGCGCTTCTTCAATGCCTTCCCGCGCTTGCGCATCAACCGCTACGAGGGCGTCATCCGAGCCACCGACCTTCGCGACCGAGCCCGCGAGCTGTTCCGGCGCTAGCCGGGACGGATGCGCTCACGGCTCCCTTGCTTGCGTATTTCCCGTTCGTTTCGCGTCCGTTGCCGCGCCGTTTCCAAGATTGCGGCGCCGTTTCCATTCGACAACGCCGCGTTTAACAACGCCGTATCTGGTCTACACCAGTTGTCCCTCGGCCGCATTATGGGCGCCGACAACGTTCATGCGACCAAGGGGGAGCGAATGTACGATACAGGATCGACAACGTTTATGCTCATCTGCACCATGCTCGTGTTTTTAATGACACCGGGTCTGGCGTTTTTCTATGGCGGCCTGTCTAGGCGCAAAAATGTCATCAATACCATGCTTATGTGCTTTGGCGCCATTGGCCTGGTCGGTGTGCTGTGGATTGTTGCCGGCTGGTCGCTGGCCTACGGCGGCGACGGCTCGAGTCCGTTTATGGGGGGCCTTGACCAGCTGCTGTGCCTGCCGGTGCTCAACCAGGTGCTGCAGGCGGCCGAGGGCAACGTCGCGGACGGCGCCGTCTACCCCCAGATCATCAACATCGCCTTTCAGATGGCGTTTGCCATGATCACGGCCGCTATCGTTACGGGCAGCCTGGCCGGCCGCGTTAAGTTTGGCGCCATGACGGCTTTCCTGGGCATTTGGCTGCTCGTGGTCTATGCGCCACTCGCCCACATGGTCTGGGGCGGCGATGGCTCTTTTATCGGCGACATCATCGGCGCGCTCGACTTTGCCGGCGGCGACGTGGTGCACATTTCGTCTGGTCTTACCGGCCTGATCCTCTGCTTAATGCTCGGCCGTCGTCGCGGTTTTGGCATGGTGAGCTACCGTCCGCATAACGTGCCGTTTGTGGCGCTCGGCGCCGGCCTGCTTTGGTTTGGTTGGTTTGGCTTTAACGGCGGCAGCGAGTTCAAGGCCGATGCCGTTGCGGCGCTTGCTATCCTCAACACCGTGACGGCCAGCGCGGCGGGTATGGTCTCGTGGCTTGTCGTGGAGCGCGTGCATACCGGTCGTCCCACGCTGGTGGGTGCCAGCACCGGTCTGGTCGCGGGCCTTGTGGTGGTCACGCCGGGTGCGGGCTTTGTCGAGCCATGGGCGGCGCTGGTCATGGGCTTGATCGTGTCTCCTGTCTGCTATCTGGCTATCAGCCATCTTAAGACGAGGTTCGGCTACGACGACGCTCTTGATGCGTTTGGCTGCCATGGCATCGGCGGCATTTTGGGCGGCGTGCTCACGGGTCTGTTTTGCGTGCCGGAACTCTCGTGGACCGGTAAAGGCGGCCTGTTCTATACGGGCGACGCGTCGCTGCTCGTTTCGCAGGTCCTGGGCATTGTAGTGACGGTCGTTATCGTGCTGGTGCTCGACGTGGTGATCGCCGCAGTGGTCAAGGCACTGTTCCACGGCAGCCTGCGTGTGGACGAGGCCGACGAGGCGCTGGGCCTGGATGCGAGCCAGCACGGCGAGAGCGCATATCCTTCTTTCTCCGGACTCGATTAGCAGCTTCCCCAAGCACCGCACCTTGCCGTTCAGACCGTCGCGCGGCTTTCCCAGGCGCCCGACCTTGCCCCTCAAACCGTCGCTTGCGTACCGAAGTACGCGGCGCTCCTCTTTCGGGGCAATCTCGGGCACCTCGAAAACCCGCGTCATTGAATGGCAATTCATTTCTTTTATTGAAGAGAGGAATTCACTATGAAGAAGATTACGGCGATTGTTCGTGCTGAGAAGCTTGAGGTTCTCAAAGACGCGCTGTTTGCTGCTGATGTTTGCGGCATGACTATCAACCAGGTGCAGGGCTGCGGCGCACAGCATGGCTGGAAGGAATACGTGCGCGGCAACGAGTTGCTTGTCAACACGATCCCTAAGGTGCAGTTCACCCTTATCTGCGCCGATGAGCACGTCGACGGCATTGTCGACATCATATGCAATGCCGCCCGCACCGGCGCCGTCGGAGACGGCAAGATTTGGGTCGAGCCGGTCGAGGAGGTTATCCGCATCCGTACCGGCGAACACGGCCCCGCCGCGGTGTAGGACGATCTTTCGCCTGACGGGCGTGCCTCTCTTGGGGCGCGCTCGTTCTCGTCTACAATATCGTGCAGACGAAGGAGAGGCACGCCCATGATCAAGATGTTTGCGAGTGACTTAGACGGAACGCTACTGAACGCCCTGCATGAGGCGGACGGGACCATCCGCCGTGCCATTCGTGAGCTGACCGAGGTTGGCTTGCATGTGGTTCCCGCGACCGGGCGCTCGACGTTGCCAATCGGCGAGCATGGCTTCACGGGGCTGGCGCTCGATGCCTGCTGCTCCAATGGGTCCATCGTGCGCGACAGTCATGGCGAGGTGCTCAAGACCTGGACCATCGATCCGCAGATCACCGAGGAGCTGCTCAAGGAGTTTCCGGACATTTGCTTCGACTGCTCCACGCCCGACGGCATGTTCTCGAGCGGTTCGTTCGAGATGCACCAGGCGGGTTTTAAGAAGGACAGCCCTATCAAGCGCATCGTGATGCGCGGCATGCGTGCACGTGGCGGCTATCACGAGGAACAGTATTTCGACCAGTCGATCGGTGACATCCTGCGCCACGATGTGTGCAAGATCAACTGCCGTGTGATCTCGTCCGAGCTGGAGCGCGACCTTAAGGCATATTTGGCCGAGCGATCGGACCGCGTGGTCAACGCGCCGTTCGATCCGGTGATGTTCGAGATCACGGACGTGGCGTGCAACAAGGGTGAGAGCGTGGCCTGGCTGGCGGGCTACTACGGTATTGCCGAGGATGAGGTCGCGGTTTACGGCGACGGCGGCAACGACATCGCCATGCTCAAGCGTTTCCGCCACAGCTACGCGACCAAAAACGCAAGCGATGCAGCTAAGGCCGCCGCTAGTGCGACCATCGGCAGCTGCATGGTCCACGCCGTCCCCAAACACATGCTTGCCACCATGCATAAGCAAAACTCTCGCACCGTCATCGAATAATGTGGCAAAGGGACACTCACTTTGTCGCATGGGAGATGCCGGCTTTTGGCGTATAGGACTGTTACGCTTTCGCCACCAACAAATTTCGAGTTATTCGGCCTGTCGGAGGTCGTTAAATGGCTAAAGATGCCCTCTCGGGAACATTCATGCCTCTAATGGTGTTTGATTCGGTGACGTAAGTGCGCAAATGGGCATATATACGCTCAAATAAGGACAAAAACCCTCAGATAATCCCGGCGGTGCATTTATGCAGAACCAGTAGCGTGGCCGAATAACTCGAAAAATGTAGGTGGCAGTTCGGCGACAGGCTCGGGTATGGCAAAGGAACTGTTCCTTCGCCATACCCGAGCTTTGATCTTCTGAAATGCGAACAAACATTCGCATATCTAACTGCGCTTTGATAGAATCGGTATCGTTGACGGCAGTTCCATGTGCCGGGCAACGCCCTCCATTTGATGGGAGGTGATTCCCCATGACCGGCCTGATTGATTTCGTGAGGCTTCTGACCGCTTTGGTCTCGTTCTTCACAGCGCTTGTCGGCCTTTCCGAGGCACTCAAGCAGCGTTCGAAGCGCAACAGAAGGGGTCGCCGCCGCTAAGGCGTTGACCCCCTAATGCAAACAACGGCGCTGCCCAGCCAGCTACAACTTGGGCTGCCCTCGACACTATTCTACCCACGAATGCCATTTCGGACAATCGGTAATGCCGATTCAAAAGGTGGGCGGGGCGTGACAAAGGGACAGTCCCTTCGTCACATTCCGGGGTTCTCGACTAGCCAATGCTCGTAAGCGCGTTGCACGATCTCGGCTTTGTCGGCCTTTTTGCGACAGCTCTTCTGCTCCTCGATAGCAAGCTCATGGGCATCGCTCTGCTCAAAAGCGCCGGTATCCCAAGCACCGTGTTCAATGCGCGACCATACGGCATCGATGAGTTGTTCGAGCTCGGCAATGTCGTCGGCGTTGGCGGTTGTCGCGAACGGCGGGCGGAGCTCGCCCGTTGTCTTGTCGGGTTCTACATAGTAGTCGCCCATGGAAGTGACGGTGTAGCCATAAAACTCGGGTGACGCTTCGACCAGCAGTTTGTAAAACTTGAGCTGACGATGGTAGCCTGCAGGGACTTCTTTGCCAAAGCCAGTCTTGTAGTCAACAATCTGCACCGTTTTAGCTGCATCGTCAACGAGGAGCAGGTCGAGAAAACCAAAGAGCGGAGTTCCTTCGGTGGTCAGGCACTGCATATTCGCCTCTGTGACGCAGCGATAGCCATGGACGTGCTCGACAAGCCAGGGGACGAATGCACGACAAATGCGTTCGAAGCGCTCCGAATAGCGATGGACGTCCTCGGGGGCAAAATCGAGCCACGAAATCTGCTGGCGATACTCGGCCTCAATTGTCTCAATCGCCGTCTCGCCATCGGCTTCCATTCTATTAACGATCTCCTCGAACATCGCGTGAATGATGGTGCCGAATTCGGTTTGGATCGTGGGCGCCGTGGGCAGGCGCACAATCTGCTTCTCAGGGAAGTGCAGACTATTTGCGCATCCAGGCTCGTACGTCGCAAAGTTGTTGAGTGCTGTGGCAGAAAGAAACTTCACGTCGGTATGAGGATCCAGAAGCGCGCGGAGCTCGGGCGTATCGAGCACGTAGTTGTCGCGCCACTCGGTTTCGATTGCAATGCTGAGCTGGTCTGCTTCAGCAGAAACCTCGCAAGAGTCGATAAGCCCCGTGAGCTCCTGCAGTGCCGACCCGCCGGCACGGTACAGCTCGAGGTGTCGTTTAGCGCGCGTGATGGCGACAAACAGCAGGCGGCGCGCGTCGTCATCATCCTTTTCCTCGCGAATAAGCAGGTTGGACGGGTACAAGCTCATGCCGCCGGCGCCTTTGTGCCAAGTGGAGTCGTCGGCATCGAGCAGGTAGACGCAGTCGAATTCCAGGCCCTTAGAGCTATGGGCGCTGGTGAGGCGAACAGCTCCCGGCGTGCCGAGGTCGATCGATGCGTCGATACTCACGCCAAACTTTTGAGCGGCATCGAGCTTGTCGACAATATCGGGCAGGCGAAGCGCACGTCCCATACGGCGCGCATCTCCCATTTCACCTTCGGCAAAGGTGAGCAGGGCGCGGATGCCGGCATTGAATTCGGCTGCGCCCAGCGGATTTTGTTCCTTGCAATTCTGATAATAGCCAAGGCTGCGTTCGACAATTCTAAAGAGCAGTGGCCTGACAGGGGAGGTGCTGGCTTCGGCCGCCCACTGCATAAGGCCGTCGTACAGCTCTTTGACGCGGACGTTATCGCTCTCGTGCATGGCGGCCATCCAGTCGCCGCGATGCTCACGCTTGGCGTTGAGCGCAAACGCCACGGATGACGGATGATTTCCGCCCAGCTCGGTGGCGCAAATGATCTGGGGGAGATAGCTGCTTGCCAGCCCTTTTTGCCCGCGAGCAAGCGCGGTAACGCAACGCAACAGTGCCAACGTCGTCTGCATACGCTCGGAGGCAAAGAGATTCTGCCGCTCGCGATACGAAAACGGCACGTTCTCCTTAACGAGGAAGGGAATCAGCGAGCGCAATGCGGCGTGTTTGGCAGAGATGACTGCAATTCCTTCATCGGGATCTTCGCAGTCATCGAGGTAGCCAGCATCAATCCTCTGCCTAATGCTCGCGGCAACGGCGGCGTATTCCTCGGCTTTGCCGGTGTAGACGTTCTCGCTAAAGCTGACCTGATCGCCTTGAGGCTTAAAGGCTTCGATTGACTTATTCGAGCTGGCGTCGAGGCGATATTCAATTTGCCGTGCGATAGCTTGACCAAGCTCAACGATGGCGGGCGTGGAGCGATAGTTGGTCTTGAGCACGATGCTCCGGGGCGAGAACTCGGCCGCAAACTGGTTAGCACATTCGATCGTGGCGCCCTGAAAACGCATGATGGCCTGATCATCATCGCCGACGGCCATGATATTGGGCGCACCAACGCCGTCGCAGAGCAGCTCGATGATGCGCATCTGGGCACCATTGGTGTCCTGGAATTCGTCGACCTGAATGTAGCTATAGGTGTCCTGGAGGATTTGGCGCAATGCGTCGTTGTGCTCGACGGCGTTAACAAAGTCGCCGATCATGTCGTCGTAATCGTAGAGATGATGCTGGTTGAGCTCGCTCTGGTAGCGACGTGCAACGTCGCAAGCAGCCTTAAGTCGCTCGCTTTGCTCGGCAATTTTAAACGTACGTCCTTGGGAGTTGCTACCGCCAAAGAATTGGTCGCGTACCTTGGTGTATCCCGACGACTTTCCCTTCTCGTCAATAAGCTCGGTGCGGCGAACGGTGTCGCGCAACTCAAGAATGTACGGTACATACGTGCCGGCAGGACAGTCGATCGGGCGGGTGAGCGCTGTGGGCGCCATGGCGCAGACACGCTCGACCTCCTCCTCAAAGCGTTCTGCCAACGCGGCGCTTGCCCTTTCGCAGGCGAGCGTAAGCAGCTCGGAATGCTCGGTGAGCCAGGCAGCGGCGTCGATATTCTGCTGCGCGATGGCGCCCAGCGTGTCGTAGTCCAGGCCACTGCGTTTGATCTTGGAGACAAAGCCAATCATCTTGCCGATGTTTTGCGCGGGCATATCGGGCGACCCTCCGCCCAAGGGCGACCCAAAGGGCAGCGATTTGAGCAGCCGATCAAAAATCTCTTGCTGGTGCAGGCTGGTAACAAGCGTGTCGGTCGAAGGGCGCATGAAGTACTCGGGAAAGCGCGACCTGATGCTGCTTGCAAATCCGTGGAACGTGCTGACTTCGATGCCGTAGGCGTCGCGCCCGATGAGCTCAATCAGGCGTTTACGCATGGCCTCCGCGCCCGCCTCGGTATAGGTGAGGCAGAGGATGTTGTGCGGGGCGACATCGCACTTGGCCAGGATGTTCGCCGCTCGCAGGCTCAGTAGCTGCGTCTTGCCGGTGCCGGGGCCGGCAATGACGAGCAGCGGACCATCTAGGCATTCGACGGCCTCGCGCTGTTCGGGATTCAGGCGCTCGAACGATACGTTAAATTTGGGGGTCATGTTCATGGCAGTATTACCTGTCTTCCTGGTAGAGCGCACGCGTGCTATCGAGATAGTCGAGATACGTATCGATGGCGCTCTGGGGCTGAACGATCTTAATGAACGTGCTGAGTTGCAGCAGCCAGCCAAAGAACTGCGGCGACAGCGGGGCTTTGACGGTAGCCAACAGGCGCCCATCCTGGTTCTCAAACACAACGGCGTCGAGCCCGAACTTGTCGATGAGCGGGTTCATCGCACGGTCATCGAGTTCCAGCACCACAGTGGTCTTGTCCGCCGCATACACGCCAAATGATGGCGAGACGTGATCTTCGAGGACATAGCCTGCGATACGCGGATCTTTGGTCGCGGACTCTTCGGACACCGTAACATCGAGCATGCGATCGACGCGGTAGGGCGTGAACGGCTGATGGCCTGATCCAGCATTGGCCCATTTATCTCGAAACCCGATCATGTAATAGAGTTCGTCGGAGTAGATAAGGCGCACGGGTGTGAGCTCGTAGGTCTTTCCGTCATGGTTGAAGGCCTTTTGCTTGGCGGTGTTGTAGTGGAAGTAGCGGAAGCGGATCTTGCGCTTTTCGCGCATGGCTTGCTGGATAAGGTCGATATTGTGCAGAGCATCGGAGTTTTGCATCTTCACGCGCGAAGGCACGTCGACACGCTTGTGCATTAGCTCGCGTTCGCCCAGGCTGGCGAGGCTCTGCAGCTTGCCGAGGAGGTGGTCGGTCAACTCATCGGTCAAAAACGGCGAACTCTGCACGGCGTCAACAAGCATGATGAGTTCTTGCAGTTCGAGCGGGCGTGAGACCAGCGCCCATTCCTTGCCACCGCGCTGGTTGATGTTGAGCCCAAAGTCGCGAAGCGTTTGTAGGTCGCGATAGATGGCCTTGCGTTCGGCCTCGAGATCGTGATAGGCGAGCTCCTCGATGATCTGCTGCGTCGTGAGCCCGTGCGTGCTGTCGGTCTTTTCCATCAAGGTTTTAAGCAGGAACAGAAGCCTGAGCTTTTGATTTGGCCTGTTCGCCACGTTGTCTCCTTTCGCCGGCATCGTACCAACCGGAGATTTAAAACAAGACCCGTTATTGGGACTCATTGTAGCCCGCGCGACCGTAGTATTCGCAGCAATAAGAGCCCGAATAGGGCGAAAGGTGGTTAAACGGAGATCGGCGGTTTGGCTGGTTGGTGTGACATGCGCTCTATTGGCTTGGGGTCGATTCCGGTTTACAGGGATCAGAACAGGAGAAATGCGATGGTAGACATCAAAGTCTTTGCCGAGAATCTTGAGGATTCAACCAAGGAGCAGATCGAGGAGATTTCCAGCTGCCCGGCGTTTGAAGGCGCCAAGATCCGCATCATGCCCGATTCCCATAAGGGCAAGGGCTGCGTGATTGGCTTTACGGCAAACTTGGGCGACAAGGTGATTCCCAACCTGGTGGGGGTTGACATCGGATGCGGGATGTACTGTGTGCCGCTTGCGGAGACCATTGCGCGCGACGACCTCATTCAGTTCAATCGCGATGTGAAGCGCGCGGTGCCCACGGGCTTTAGCCTTCATCGCGATCCTGCCTGCGCACTCGCGGACTTTGACATGGAGTCGCGTGATTGGTTGCAGGATAAACGCAAGGTTGAGCGCTCCATGGGCACGCTGGGCGGCGGCAACCACTTCATTGAACTCGACGAGGACGAGGATGGGTGCCAATATCTGGTCGTGCACACCGGCTCGCGCTCCATGGGCAAACAGACGGCGGAGCACCATCAGGCGCTGGCGCAGAAGACGTGCATGGCAGATATCCCCGACGAGCTTAAGTATCTCGTGGGAGATCTTTCTGCCGAGTATCTCGTCGATATGCATAACTGCCAACGCTTCTCGAATCAGAACCGCAAGGCGATTGTCGCACAGATTGTTGAGCGTACGGGAATTCGACTCGACGGAGACGGCTTTACCACCATGCACAACTACATCTCGGAAGGCGGCATGATTCGCAAGGGCGCCATTAGCGCTCATACGGGCGAGATGGTGCTGATTCCGTTCAACATGCGCGACGGTGCCGTTATTGCGCGCGGCAAGGGAAACGAGGACTGGAACTGCTCGGCGCCGCATGGGACGGGTCGTGCGATGAGCCGCACCAAAGCGTTCCAAACGCTCGATACCAGGTCGTTCGTTAACGAGATGCGCGATGCCGGCATCTACTGTCCGAGCGCATGCGAGATGACGCTCGATGAGTCGCCCGAAGCGTATAAGCCTGCGGATGATGTACTGAGACTCATGGACCCGACGGTCGAAGTTATTCACCGACTCAAGCCGATTTGGAATTTCAAGGCTACTGGTAAGCGCGGTAGGCGTTAGGAGGGTTGCGATGACGCTAAAGATGGACTCTAAGGACGGTCGAATCGGGCGTTCTGTGAGTATGGGCGAGATGGTGAGCTTCCCGGGTGTGATGCCGCCGTCCTCGAATCGGCGTGGCGGGAATCGTGGAGAGCGTGATGATGAGGGTTTTGACCTCAGCGGGTTTTACAGTCGGCTGGTTTCTGGGCTCGATCGCGTTATGGAGACGTCGGTGCTTGAAGCCCCGAGAGTGTTGAAGACCGGTATGCCGGTCGATGATGCCCTAGGTGGCGGCATTGGGCTGGGCAAGCTCAGTGTGATTGGCGGTGCGCATGAAGATGTCTCGAACGTGCTGGTGTATGCGACCTTGCGCCTGAGTGAGCAGTGCGCCGTGCTTTACGCGCCGATTCGGGAGCGTGAAGAGGATGCGATTGCCCGACTTGTTCGCGCTGAGATGAATGGCAAGGTGTCAGAGGATCCTGAGGAACAACAGGTTGAGACAATCCGTGCAACGATGCGCCTCAAGCAGCGCAACTTGGGCATCTTTGCCGAAGACAACATGACCATGGACCTTTTAACGAGCTGGTTGCTTGGGGATCAAACGTGGAACAGAGCAGTGCTAGAGAACATCGTGGTCGTAATCGATGGACTCGAAATGCTAGACGACAACCGCCCGGTAAATGCAATCCTGCGCGACCTGCGCAACATGCTCAGCCCGACGGCGGCGATCTTAGCGGGCTGCTTTGCGGCTGGGGATCGAAACAACGATGCGGTATTCGCGGAGGCCCACTGCAATGCGGACGCCTTGGTCCGCATGAGCCCCGATGGCGCGGAACCATTCTGCATGCGAGTTTTCGGCTGAGGCCGCAGCCGATAACGACAGTCCGGCCCGTGGCGCTCATATGCCACGGGTCGGGTTTAATGTCTGCGGATGGCAGTTCGCAAAGAGCCCGGCGATGCGTCTACCAACAGAAGCTAACCGTTCAGCAGCCAAGAAGCTGCTTTTAAGTGAGCCACGAATTACCATCGAATTAAGAGCAAAGCCGAGCGAGCTTCTGCTGGGCCCAGAAAGGAGCGTCCAATGACAACGCGTAAAGATCGGAATGTTAGGCGACTCGTTTCTTCCGTTGAGGCTTCACTTCATCCGGATAAGTATTACGAGTTTGACTTAGACCAGAAAGGTTTCCCAGTTTTTAGCGATAAAAATATTGCCTTTGTGAATGGCCTGGTGAATAACGACTCGAATTACACGTGGATTGATCAGGACACAATTCACGAAAAGTATGTGGATGCCTCAAATGGCGATGCCTGCGCCATCCGGGAGGCTGTTTATTTTACTAATAAAATGAATTCGACGCATTTGGCTGCAGTGACGGTAAAGGGTAGCCAAGATGAGCTAATGGCCAAGATGAATGCCGAGCTCAAACGGCTTTGCGAAATCGAAGAGGATAAGGGCGAAGTCGAGCTTACTGGCGGGACGCTAATAACTGCGGCATATCTTGTGAATCGGTACGCGAATAATAATGAGCTGAGCTCTAGTCTGTTGGGAAAAGATCCTGAGTCTCGAGCGAATCTTGTTGCCAGCATTGCGCGCGCTACAACTAATATGACTTATAAATTATTGCCGGACGAGGACCCTAGCGACCTTAAGTGCAATCGAAGCAATTTTTCCTTTGCAACAAAGTTTTGCCATCATGGCTGTCGCAATCTAAGCAGGCGTGAGGTGAACGACTCTTATATCTATGATACGGATAACTTCTGCATCTATGACACGGTCGTCGGCACAATGCTTCCTTATTTTGCAGATGCTTATATTGATTACGGCAACAATGAGAGTGAGTGGCTTAACGAATGGTGTAAGAAATACAATGACACTCCATTGAGCCGCTATGGAAACCGATATGCATGGATTAGAGCTACGATTAACAAACTCGTTGCCACACCTGACGAGGGTGATAAAAACGCTGACGCCCAGGTCGCTCGGGGCTATCTGGGATATCTCGATCTTTACAGCCATATCGTTGATGGTATTAATGAGTGGCGAAAGCAGGAAAACCAGACAGTTGGTTCAAATAACGGCTCCGCCCCAGATATTGGCTTCCATGAAGTCGACCTGATGATTTGGTATTTCTTCAAGGGCAGTCGTCTTGACGAGGCAAAGGAGACGATGAAAAAAATCGTCCTAAGCATGGCGTTCGATTGATTAATGGGAAAGCCGCCGCCCAAGTTCGACATTAAATACGGGGCTTGGGCGGCGTAAAATACCTTGATATCGCTCAAAGCTATCTTGGTCCTCATTCACGGGCCGTGCCTTGTTGGACACGGCCCCTTTCATATCTATGTAGATTTAGATGCTGAGTAGAGATTGTGGACGAGACCTGCCAAGGGGGATCGCTATGGCTTCTCCGTGGCCTCCATCACCGCGCGCGATGCCGATATATATCCAGCCAGCCGGGCTCTTTCTCCTTGTTGCCGGCACACTCTTCTAGCAAGTCCTCTATCCGGTCCAGCTCGATCGCTTGCAAGGTAGCGCATTCTTCCGGTAAGGGTTGTGTCACTTTCCTTGCTCTGAGCACGGGCGACAACATCAGGTTCGTGTGTGCCCATCCGGCAAAGCAGCTGCCATAGGGGATAGAGCCGCAGTAAATCTGTCCATCGCGATCGAGGTACAGACAGTCCAATTTCGAGTTCGCCACCAGGCAATAACAAGGTCCTGGTGCCCAGGGCCTGCAGTCAATCTCAAGAATGTCGCCTTTTTTGTACGGCGTGGGCAGGCCAATGTATGCCCCTTTAAACCACGGTCCAAAGATTTCGCCCACAATGCAATCGAGCGCCTCGCCACATTCCCCCTCTTCTTCTCTGCAGATGTATTGGATTTCGCCGGAGGCGTTTGCGTAGTAAGTGTAGTCCGGCTCTAGAAAGCCGTCGTAGGGGTATGAACAGCTTGGGTCGTTGGCAAGGTTGAACAGCTCAATCATCCAATATGAGGACGATAAATCTGTCTTTCCGCTCCACTTGCCTGCGTATGTCCTCATTGCCGTCAGGGCGGCCGGCCACGATGCCACGGGGAAGGGGCCATGCGTGATGGCAGATCCCACTTCGCTATCGACAAAGCTAATTTCGCTGATGAGCAGCATTTTCTTGTTTCCGTCGACGGCCTTTAGCACGTTCAAGCAGTCGTCGATGTAATCGATACAATCCTCTGGATCGTACCAATCAAAAGTGTCGTCTGACGAGTTTCGCTCGGCAACAATCAGCCTGCTGAGCATCTCCCGTTTGCGGTTGATTTCAATCGATGCGCCACCGATGATCTGTGAGTAATCATCGCCGCTCAGCAGCTGTGGATTATGCAGCAAATGCTCTCGCAGCTCCGGAGATTCGATCAGGTTGATTATTTCTTCGTGCACGATAGTCTCCGAGTTGTTGGTGCGACTTCTTGTGGATTCGGACATGACGGCCTCTACTTAAATAGCTGCGGGTACTTCTCCTTGAGCGGTGCCTGATCCAGACGTAGCTCTTTCAGGTTGCGCTTTGCCTTGGACTCCATCCTTATGGTGTCGATAAACGCGATGAGTGAGTCGACATACAGGTCGCCGCGCAGGTAGGCCTGGGCGGCGATTAAAATTCGTTGCTCGTCTTCGAGTGGTTTGCGATAGTACTCAAGATTCAGGTAAAGCGGGTCTGGTTCGCCGATGTAGAGGGGAAACGTCTCGTTGTAGGTAATCGAGCAGCCAGTGGCACGCATGTTGCTGATATCCCCTGCATGGCGATAGTGCTCGAGGCGCTGCTGCGCATGATCAAGCCATTCGTCAGAACGGTCTGCCTGCCGAAGCTCTGCCTCATGCCGAGCCCGGTCCCACGTGGGCAGATCGAACAACGTGAACGGCTCACGGACACTGCCTGGCGGCGTCCAGACGATATCGCCGGTATGGAACGGCGTGGGGATATCGACCCAGATGAACTCGAATGCGATCTCCCAATCGTTCTCAACGGGGCCGGCTGAAGGGCAATAAACGGAAAGGGGCTCACCTTTGCCGTTCACCATGAGCCAATCTTCCCGGCGATGAGCTTCATCGATATCGAGCGGGCACCGGGTGATGCGTACGCGTGTCTCTGGACGGCTCGCCAGTTCATCATCACCGCGCAACGCCTCGGCACATTTCTCATAACAGCTGAATGGCGCGCCGAAGGCCCCACAAAGTTGCCCGTCGGGCACAATCTCCTCTTCATACTGATAAACGTAGCCCGTCCCACTCATAAATGCATCGAGACACCGCTTGTTGTAATCAATTGTCCAGTGCAAAAAAGCATGGAAATCGGGGATGGCCGGCCTTCCGAGACCGGCATAAGTAGCTTCCAATGAACAATTGGGCATGGTTCGGGCGATCTCCCGCCAGGCTTCGCATTTCTGCTCGAGCGTGGCGGTCTTCGAAAACCAAACGAGATAGGCGGCTTCGACGGTGCTAGGCCGAAAATCGATGCTGCGGAGATGCTCCCGAATGTCCCGCGAGTCAACAAAATCCAAGATGTCCATGGCTAGCTCCTCTTTGTTTTGAATCGTGCCGGCGGGGCTATCGTGTCATCGAACAGCTCCGGATAGCGGGTTTTGAGCCCGCCGTCTTCCCTTTCAAACAGCTCGGCTTTTTTCTTGACCAGCGCCTGCAGCTCGTAAAGACTTGATAGCGCAATAAGCGAGTCAAGACCCAGGTAGCCGTCGAAATATGCACGCACGCCGTACAGAATTCTCGCCTCCGGCTTGAGCGGGACGCGGCAGTATTCCATGTCGAGAAGAAAACAACTCGGCTCTCCGATATAGACGGGGTACTCCAGGGGATATTCAATCTGACAGCCGTAGGCGTACATGTCGCTCGTATCGCCATTTTGCCGATGGTGTCTGAGCAGGTCGTCGGCATTTTTTGCGGCGCATTCCCTGTAGGTGGAAGGCGGAAGCTCATCCATGACCCGCTGCGTGGTCCATGTCTGCATATTGAGAAGCAGCATGGGGTCGCCAGGGTCGCCGTGACGACAAATGATGTCGCCGGCGTGGAATGGCGTCGGGATGTCAAACCACATCAACTCAAAAGCGAAAGTGGGGTCTTCGCCCTCGCGTTCCATGTCGATGCAGCTCAGCTGGCAGTCCATAATTTCGCCTTTTGCGTTGAGCATGAGCCTGTCGGCGGCATAGTAGTCTTCGTCCGGATCGATCGGGCGGCGCGTTATTTCTATCGAGGTAGGATTTTCCTCCTCAAGCTCATTCCAGATTGCCTCGAAACATTTTTCGTAGCTGGTGTAGGGGCCATAATTGCACCCGCTCTCATGGGGACTTCCCGTCTTGTCCTCAAAGAAATACATGTGCTTGCCAGGCTGTTTGAACCGGGCGATTTTCTTGCGCTCCCATCTGATGACGTCGCGAAGAAAGACATGGAAGTTGGGGATATTGAACGTGCCGTATCGCCTGTTCATCGCACAATTGGGCATGTTGTTGATAATCTTTTGCCAGCCCTTGATCTTCTGCCGTAGCGCCTTTTCGTTCGAACGGGCAACAATAAATGCCGCCTCGGACGTGGTGAACTCGTAGCCGATGTCTCTCAAATGCTCCTTGATGTCAGGCGAGTCGAGAAACTCGAGAATGTCCGAACGTATAGCGTTGGCACTGGGACCGGCCGATGTGCGGTATGGCTGCAGGCAGTCGTGTACGACCGATCCGTCCGACCATTGTTTGCCGTAGCTGGGGTCATCGTGCAGCTTTTTCGAGAGTTCGAGCATAAAGGAGCAATCATCGGGCAATTCGCCGGTATAACGTTCGGCGGTATAGAGGGCAGAGGGCGTGAAGTCGTCGAGGAAGCCGTCCGTGAAATCCCTCAAGCGGAGATTGCCTTCCTCAACGCCGTAGATTTTGCTCGGATAGGCACACCAAACCTGGCCTTTGAACGAACTATCGTAGTCGTCTTCGAGCACGATGACAAAACGGGGACCGTGATCGAAGGGCCGACCGTCGATCTTGATGATGTCGCCGGGGACCCAGGGAGTGTAAAAGACCTCGCCATTGGCGCAGAAGTGCTTGCTATTGTTCCACGGCAAGTGATCGATGCTTTGGTGCGGAGTCCGCTGATTCCGGCGATCGCTCAAAAAGACCAAATCGCCAGCCATGGTCGCGGCGAATATCAGCGAGGCTTGAGCGCACGGGCGGTCGTGTAAGTCTTCGGCGGTATAGAGCTTAATCTGCCAGAATGATTCGGACCAATCTTCATCGGGGTCATCATCGACGTATTGCTTCATGAGGGTTTGCGCAGCTCCCCATGAGGCAACGGGGAAGGGGCCGTCAAAGGTGTCGTGCCCGCGCTCCTCTTCACTGTAAAACATGCCGGAGACCAGCAAGATGCCGTGGTCGCGGTCAACGTTGTAAAGCATATCGAGCGCGCTGTTGAGCTGGTCAAGGCCGGAGTCAATCGCTTCAGCGTAATCCGATGAGACCTCTTTGCGAAGCTGCTCGAGCATGGCTCGTTTTTCGTCGAGCGTCTTGAGGGAACCGCCGATGATTCTACAGAGGGAGCCATCTGCCATTCCCATGTGTTTGAACATATGAACACGCAGCTCATCGTCCTTGATGCAACTGCAAACGAGCTCCCTGCCGGCATCGGTGATCACGGTATCTGCTTTGCTGTCCATAGCAACCTCCAATTCGGTCGTTGCCGTTAGCATCCATCAGAGGTTGTGCTTTGTGGTCCCATTAACGGGTCTGATATGAATCTCGCGGCAAACATACTTTTGGAAACGCACTGGTGCATGGGGGGTGCGCGTACTGAAAGGATTGCCATGGAGAATATAATGCTGGATCTTGTGACGAACAGCACCGGTATGGCGGAGGCCTGGGAGGACACATTTAGGGGCTACAGAGGCATTGCGGTGCATTGCTGTGATTTTAAGGCGTTTGTCGAACAGCAGCCTGAAATCGATGCCGTCGTATCGCCGGCGAACTCATATGGCTTGATGGATGGCAATTACGACCTAGCGATAACCGATAAGTATGGACCGGAGCTTGCCGAACGAGTGCGAACGGTTATTATGGAGCGGTTTTACGGCGAGCAGCCGGTTGGTACGAGCTTTTCAGTTCCAATTCCCGGGCACGAGGACATTCTGCTCATACACACTCCAACCATGCGGGTCCCCACTCCCATCGTTGACTCCTTGGTTGTCTATCAATGCATGAGGACAACGCTTATGGAAGCGATGCGAACCTCACGTCAGCGAATCGTGGTTCCCGCGTTCGGCGGAGCGTGCGGATTTCTTCCGTTCAAGAAAATAGCCATGCTCATGTGGGAGGCCTATCTTCAAATCGTCGAACCTCCCGCAGAGATCACTTGGGAGTATGCGTGGTCGCGCAATTTGGAGGAATGGTACCGCTGATGTGCTGATGAACAGCGCATCGAAGCGTAACAGAAGGGGTCACCGCCGCTGAGGCGTTGGCCCCTTAATCCTAGCAACCGGTACTATCTCCCTTTAGCAAAGGGTCTATCGTCGCATCGAACAGCTCCGGGTAGCGGTCCTTGAGCCAACTGTCTGCGTCCTCGAAGCCACGCACCTTTTTCTCCGCCAGTGCTTGTAGCTCGCATGCGCTGGCCATCGCGGCGAGTGAGTCAACCGCCAGGTCGCCTTTGACATATGCCCTGACGCCGTAAAGGATTCGCTCCTCTGACTTGAGCGGCTTGCGGTAATAATCGATGTCCAAAAGAAAGCCCTCAGGCTCCCCAATGTAGAAGGGGAAATGCAAGGCGGATGAGACTTGGCAGCCGTAGGCGTACATGTCGCTGGTGTCGCCGTCATATCGGTGCCAACGCAATAGCTTGTCGGCCTTTTGCACGAGGCGCTCTTTGTAGACGGAGGAGGCCAGCTCTTTGTCGACTCGTTCGGATCCCCAAGTTTGCAGGTCAAATAGCACCATCGGCTCGTCGGGACGTTGGAGGTTGCAGACGATGTCTCCGGCATGGAAGGGCGTTGGGATATCAAACCACATGTCCTCGAAATCGCTGGCGGTGCCCGCCTCGTCCCACTCGCTTTTGTTGCGATAATCGCAAGACATTACTTCGCCGTTCGCATTGAGTAAGACCATGTCGTCGGCATAGTGATCTTCGTCTGGGTCGATGGGACGACGAGTGATCCTGATGGCTTTGGGATCGTCACCGTCGAGCCCTTTCCAGGTTGCATCGAAGCACTTTTGATAACTGCTGTACGGGCCGTAAAGACAACCGCCCTGCCCGCGCCGGTCCCATGAGTAGTCATCAAAGAAATACAGACTCTGGCCGTCTGTCCTTTTAAAGTGCGCGAGCTTTCTTTGCTCCTGCCTGATGACATTGCGCAGAAAGGCATGGAAGTCCGGGATGTTGATCGTGTCGTTTCTGCGGCTCATGGCGCAATTGGGCATATTGTCGATGATCTTTTGCCAGCCTTCGAGCTTTTGCTGTAGCGTTGCTTTATGCGAGCAATTGACGATAAAAGCCGCTACGGGCGTGGTGAGCTCGTAGTTGATTCGTTGAAGATGCTCCTTAATGCTGCGCGAGTCCAAAAACTCAAAGATGTCCGGACGAATATCCAACTCACATTGGCTGGCGGGCTTGCGATACGGCTGAAGGCAGTCATGTCCGACGGAACCCTCGGACCATTGTTTGCCGTAGTCGGGATCATCGTGCAACTTTTGCGAGAGCTCGAGCATAAAGGCGCAGTCGTCCGGCAAGTCGCCGGTATAGCGCTCGCCGGTGTAGAGGGCAGAGGGGATGAAGGGGTCCAAGAGACTGTCGCTGAAGGTGCCGGATGAAGGCGAACCCTCCTTAACGCCGTGATCTCTGCTGGGGCCCGCACACCAGATCTGTCCCCGGAGCGTGTGCTCGTAGTCGTTTTCGAGCACAATGGCAAAGCGAGGCCCGTGGTCGAAGGGACGGCCGTCGATTTTGAGGATGTCGCCCGGTACCCACGGCGTGTAGATAGGCTCGTTGTTCGCGCAGAACCGCCTGCTATCGTTTCGCCAGGCGCTTTCGACATACGATTTGCGAGTGCGGTTATTGCGCTGATCGCGGAGAAATATAAGCTCGCCATCCCTGGTTGCCGCGAACGACAGGGAGGGCTGCGCCGTTTGATGTTCGTGCAGGTCTTCTGAGGTGTATAGGTCGATCTTCCAGTACGATTCGGACCAGTCGTCTTCAGGATACTCTTCGATGTAGCGCTTCATGAGCGTTTGCGCGGCTTCCCAGGATGCGGTGGGGAAGGGACCGTCAAGGGCGTCGGCGCCGCGTTCCTCCTCGTTGTAGACCATGACGTGCAACAGGAGGATTCCGCGGCCGCGCTCGATGTTGTCGAGCATTTCAAGCGCGCTGTTAAGTTGGGCGAGATGCGAATCGATATCTTCGGTCAGCTCTGGCGAAACCTCCTTGCGGAGTTGCTCGAGCATGGTGCGCTTTTCATCAAGCGTCTTAAGAGAGCCAGCGATGATTGGTGCCGGCCAGTATAAGTATTTGCGCATGTGGTCTCGCAGCTCTTTGCTTCTGATGCAGCTGAGGACAAGGTCCTTGCCAGTAACGCTGATGCTATCGTTTGCGTGGTTGTTCATGTCGGCCTCCTTATCGATTGTTACCGGCATGATGCAACGCGTGGGGCCATTGTTAGTCCTATTAACGGGATCAAGTCGCAACTCGCTACGACATTGAGATAGTCAATTTGCCGCGTTGCGGGCGAGCAAGGCCGGTTTTTGGCAACACCGTTTGCGCCACCAGCAAAAATCGAGTTATTCGGCCTTTCCGAGGGTGCTTACTGACGAGAAGGGCCTTCTTCGAACCGCCTGCGTCCTTTACGGTGTTCGATTCTGTGAAAAGTGAGCGAATAAACGCCCAAATAAAAACAAAGCGGCTCGAGTATTCCGTATGACATTCACGGAGGATTGGCAGTGAGGCCGAATAACTCGAAAAATGTAGGTGGGGTTCTGCGACAAGGGTGAATGTGACAAAGGGACAGTCCCTCTGCCACATTCCAAATATTGCCTTTACGTGTTGATGCACACGGTGTGCAATAATACTCGCACTGTGCAATAGCGCGCAGACTGAGTAACAAGGAGGATGCTTGTCCCAGCTCGAGAAATGCGATCGCCGGTCCCTTCGTTCGCAGCGTGCCCTTCGCCAGGCACTTGCCAGCGAGCTTGCCGAAAGCGGCGACCTTTCGCGCATTAACGTTGCGTCGCTCACCGAGCGCGCCGGCCTTACGCGCCGCACGTTCTATTCGCACTACCGCGATATTCCCGACTTTATCAATCAAATCGAGGACGGCTTGCTGGCCGAGATTCGTGAGCGCATTGAGCTCATCACCGCAGCTCAGCTGCCCGATCTTTACCGTAACATTGACGAGCTCGAGCCGGCGCCCGGTTCGGTTGAGCTGCTGCGTTATCTTGCGGCCAACCGTGACTTAATCGGTGCGCTGCTGGGTCCGGGCGGCGACCAGGCCTTCATTAAAAGGATTATCGACACCGCACGTGAGGCCGTGGCGCCGCGTGCGCAGACGGGCATTTTGGGCCTGGCGCTGGGCACGTTCTTTGACTACTACGTCACCTACGTCGTGAGTGCCGAGGTCGGCATGATTCAGCGCTGGTTTGAGCGTGACCTTTCCGAATCGCCCGAGACCATGGCGCGCATCATGACGGTTATCGCCTTTGTGCGCCCCGGCGACCTGTATGGCCAACCCATCGATATCAACGTGCCGGAATACGGCATGAAGTTATTGAACCTGCAGCTCGAGGACGCGGCCGACACCGCCGCAACCGTCAAGTCCAACAACTAAGAGGAGAAACAGATGAGCAAACTCGTCGAGGGCATTAAAGACCGTGTGGTCGCTGCCGCACGCGAGGCCGCGCCCGCCGTGGTGGACGCTGCGCAGAAGGCCGCGACCGCCGCTGCCGAGAAGGTCGCCGAGGCAGTTGCCGATGCCAAGAACACGGCAGGGGAGACGTCCATCGCTAGCGAGCCCGCCACCGCCGCTGAGCCCGCAGCCGCCACCGCCGCCCAAGCCCCCGAAGGCGCGATCTTCAACCCCGAGGCCGCCCGCGGCAACCTGCACCTGGACATCGACGTGGGCTCCACTACCGTCAAGCTCGCCGTGCTCAACGACGACAACCAGATCGTGTACGCCAAGTACCAGCGCCATCACACCGACGTCCGCGCCTGCGCCCGCGACCTGTTCGAGGGCGCTGCGACCGTGCTGCCGACGGCCCAGATGACCTGCGCCATTACCGGTTCGGGTGGTCTGCTGCTCTCCCAATGGCTCGACCTGGAGTTTGTCCAAGAGGTCATCGCCAGCAAGCGTGCCGTCGAGACCCTCATCCCCGCTACCGACGTCGCCATCGAGCTTGGCGGCGAGGACGCCAAGATCATCTACTTTGACAACGGCATCGAGCAGCGCATGAACGGCACCTGCGCCGGCGGTACGGGCGCCTTCATCGACCAGATGGCAACCCTGCTGCACACCGACGCGAGCGGCCTCAACGAGCTCGCGGCCAACGCCACCACCATCTATCCCATTGCCAGCCGCTGCGGCGTCTTTGCCAAGACCGACGTGCAGCCGCTGCTCAACGAGGGAGCCCGCCCCGAGGATGTGGCCGCTTCCATCTTCCAGGCTGTCGTGACTCAGACCATCTCGGGCCTGGCGTGCGGCCGCCCCATCCGCGGTAACGTCGCCTTCCTGGGCGGCCCGCTGCAGTATCTTTCCGAGCTGCGCCACCGCTTCTACCTCACCCTCAACCTCGACGACGAGCACATCATCGTGCCCGACAACGCGCACCTCTTCGTGGCGTCGGGCGCCGCCATGGCGCATGAGTCGTCCAAGCTCGTGCGTTTTTGCGAGCTCATCGAGGCCATCGACGCTTTGGGCGACACTCAAGGCGATGAGGTCGCCCGCCTTGACCCGCTGTTCGCAACTGAGGAGGACCTTGCGGAGTTCTCCGAGCGCCACGCTCGGGAGGTCGTGCCGCGCGGCGAGCTCGCGGGCTACACCGGGCGCGTGTTCATCGGTCTCGACGCGGGTTCCACCACGATGAAGGCCGCGATGGTGGGTGAGGACGGCCAGCTTCTGCATACCTGGTACGGCAATAACAACGGCGACATCCTCGGCACCGCCAAGACCATCATGGCCGACTTCTACGAGCACATCCCGGCGGGCTGCACGATTGGCCACGTGACCACCACCGGTTACGGCGAGGCCCTGCTCATCGAGGCGCTCAAGGCCGACTCCGGCGAGATCGAGACCGTGGCGCACCTGCGTGGCGCCCGCGCGTTTTTGCCGGGCGTCGAGTTCATCCTCGACATCGGCGGCCAGGACATGAAGTGCCTGCGCGTGCGCGACGGCGTGATCGAGCACATCATGCTCAACGAGGCGTGTTCCTCGGGTTGTGGCAGCTTCATCGAGAGCTTCGCCGTGTCCATGGACATGGACGTGCGTGCCTTTGCCGCCGAGGCCATGTTGGCCAAAAACCCGGTTGACCTGGGCAGCCGTTGCACCGTTTTCATGAACTCTCGCGTGAAGCAGGCGCAAAAGGAGGGCGCCACGGTGGGCGACATCGCCGCCGGCCTGTCCTACTCGGTAATCAAAAACGCCCTGTTCAAGGTCATCAAGCTGCGCGACCCCAAGGAGATCGGTACCCAGGTGATCGTCCAGGGCGGCACCTTCATGTCCGACGCCACCCTGCGCGCATTCGAGCAGCTTACCGGCGTGCATGCCGTGCGCCCCGATATCGCCGGTTGCATGGGTGCCTACGGAGCGGCACTGCTCGCCCGCGATCGCGCCGGTGCAAACGGCGTCTCGACGGTGCTCTCTGCGCCCGAGATCGCCGCGCTCACCGTGGAACAAAAACATGCGCGCTGCGGCCGCTGCTCCAACAACTGCCAGCTCACCATTAACGACTTCGGCGGCGGCCGTCGCTTCATCACCGGCAACCGCTGCGAGAAGGGCGCCGGTCACAAGAAGCAGAAATCCGAGGCGCCCAACCTCTTCGCCGCCAAGAACGACCTGCTGTTCAACCGTCCCTGCCTGAGCCCCGACGAGGCGCCGCGCGGCACGGTGGGCATCCCCCGCGCGCTCAACATGTACGAGAACTACCCGTTCTGGCATGCGTTCTTCACACGTCTGGGCTTTAGCGTCGTGCTGTCCGACAACTCGAGCAAGGCTACGTACGAGAGCGGCATCGAGTCCATGCCGAGCGAGTCCGTGTGCTATCCAGCCAAGCTCTCCCATGGCCACGTGATGAACCTCATCGCCAAGGACCCGGACTTCATCTGGATGCCTTGCGTGCGCTGGGAGCGCAAGGAAGACTCGTCTGCGGGCAACTGCTACAACTGCCCCATCGTGATGAGCTACCCCACGGCGCTTGGCCTCAACATCGACGACCTCACCGAGAAGCACGTCGAGTTCATGTACCCGTTCGTGCCCTACCACGACAAGATCGAACTCAAGCGTCGCCTGTATGAGCTGCTTGCCGTCGAGCGCGTGGCGGACGCCGAGGCTGGTCACGGCCGTGTGCGCGGGCCCAAGCTCACGCGCACCGAGATCGACGACGCCGTGAACGCGGCGTATGAGGCCGACGCGCGGTTCCATCAGGACATCCAGACCATGGGCGAGGAGGCCATGCACTGGATCGAGGAGCACGGCGGGCACGGCATCGTGTTGGCGGGGCGCCCGTACCACAACGATCCCGAGATCAACCACTCGCTGCCCTCGCTCATCTCGAGCTTTGGCTTTGCGGTGCTCACGGAAGACTCCGTGGCGCACCTGGTCAAGCCGGAGCGCCCGATTCGCGTGGTCGACCAGTGGATGTACCACAGCCGTCTGTATGCCGCCGCGCGCTTCGTGACCATGCGCAACGACCTCGACCTCATCCAGCTGAACTCCTTTGGGTGCGGCCTGGACGCCCTCACCACCGACCAGGTGCAGGAGATTCTCGAGGCTTCCGGCAAGATCTACACGGTGCTCAAGATCGACGAGGTGTCCAACCTCGGCGCGGCGCGCATCCGTATCCGCTCGCTGATGGCGGCGCTGAAGGACCAGGAGGCCGAGCGTGCTGCTGAGGCCGCGGCCGCTGGCGACGCGTATGAGGCGGGCGACGCGGCACCTGTGGAGCCGTCGACGGACGCGCCGGTGTTCGCCACGCACAAATATGCGCTCGAGGCGCAACGCGCCAGCAAGAGCGCGGCGTTCCCCAAGGTGCCCTTTACCGAGGAGATGTGCGATGCGGGCTACACCATCCTGTGCCCGCAGATGGCGCCCATCCACTTTGACCTCATCAAAGAGGTCTTCCAGACGGCCGGCTACAACCTGGAGCTGCTGCCGTCCACGGATCGCGGCGCCGTCGAGGCCGGCTTGCGCTACGTGAACAACGACATCTGCTACCCGTCGATTCTGGTAACCGGCCAGATCATGGAGGCTATCGAGAGCGGCCGCTACGACCTGTCCAAGACGGCGGTCGTGATCTCGCAGACGGGCGGCGGGTGCCGCGCGACGAACTACATCGCACTCATCCGCAAGGCGCTGCGCGAGAGCGGTCATCCCGACATCCCGGTGATCAGTCTGTCTGCGGTCAAGCTGGATGAGCAAAATCCCGGCTTCAAGCTGACGCCCGCGATGCTCAAATCGTGTGTGTACAGTGTGCTGTTTGGCGACCTCATGATGCAGATGCTCTACCGTACACGCCCCTATGAGGCTCGCCCCGGCTCTGCGAACGAGCTGTTCGAGCAGTTTATGGACCGTGCGCGCCGCATGGCCCCGAAGTTCACGCGCCGCAGCTACACGCAGCTGTCGCGCGAGGCAATCGACGCGTTTGACGCGCTGCCGCTCATGGGGGAGGGCATGAAGCCGCGCGTGGGCGTGGTGGGCGAGATCCTCGTCAAGTTCCACCCCACGGCGAACAACCACGTGGTCGACGTCATCGAGGCGGAAGGCTGCGAGGCCGTGGTCCCCGGCCTGCTCGACTTCTTCCTGTACTCCATGAGCAACGCGCAGGTGCAAAAGAACGAGCTGGGCAGCTCGGCCGTCGAGCGCGCGACGATGGACGCGGCGATTCGCCTGGTCGATTGGATGCGCAAGCCGGTGGAGGACCTGCTTGAGCACAGTAAGCGCTTCGAGCGCCCCGAGCCCATTCCCGTCATGGCCGAAAAGGCCGGCCAGGTGTTGTCGCTTTGCAACAACATGGGCGAGGGCTGGCTGCTCACGGCCGAAATGCTCGACCTGATCGACCACGGCGCGCCCAACATCATCTGCACGCAGCCCTTTGCGTGCCTGCCCAACCACGTGGTGGGCAAGGCCGTGATCAAGGAGCTTCGCCGCCAGCATCCCGAGAGCAACATCGTAGCGGTCGACTACGACCCGGGTGCGTCGGAGGTGAACCAGCTCAATCGCATCAAGCTGATGATCAGCGTGGCGAAGGAGAACATGCGCTCGGGTAAGGGTTTTGTGATGGAGCCCATCGCGCTCGAGCGGCGCGATTCGGTGACGAGCCGCATGAAGCCACACCACCTCACGAGTGACGCCGAGGTGGAGCGCGTGGCGCACCGCCTGGGTCGCGGCTTGCACTGGAAGCGCGCGAGCAAGAACGATCGGGAAGAGTAGCTGCGGCGACGGGGTCGGCCAGGTGTGGGGTGCCGATCCTGGCTGGGGATGGGCCAGCGAGTCTGGTCGGGCGCGGGGCGCCGATCGCGACCGGGGATGAGGCGACGAGATCGATTTGGTTCGGGGCATCGAGCCCAATAGAAGATGGGATAACAAGCTCGACTTGATGCGGGGCTCCGGGGTGGTGCCCCGCATCAAGATGATTTTGCTGCTTGGGTTCGTGGCTGGATGTAACTCATATTGCTTGTAATCAACGCGCGCCCCTTCGGGCATCGGCAAGAATCACGCCGCCGATGTGAGAAGGGGCGCGCTTTCGCGCGCCCGCACTGTCCCTTGCGGCGAGGCGGCTACCAAATTTGACTAACTTGTAACCGGCACAATCAAAATCGAGCGCGTTCGATGCCACTTTAGGCCTCTGTGGCGAGCGCGCTATCAAACTGCGGGCAAGATAATGGACATATCGTCCATTTACATCGCTTGTCGGTGCTGTCATATCGCATGGGCCGCAGTCTAGGAGGCGCACCCGGTTACAAGTTAGTCAAATTTGGTAGCGCTCCACCCGTAGCCGCGGCGTCTAACTGTTTTTGGCGACCAGGAAGATGGAAATTTGCGGCATGGAGTACTCGTCGAACTCCTCCTCCGGGTCCGTGTCAAACAGCGCCCACGCGCGGAGGGTCCCGGTGTCGTCGAGGTCCGTGTCGATGGCGGTGTAGTAGTCGCCGGCGAGGAATGCGTCGCGGAACTCTTCGGGTAGCGTCGGGGTCTGGACAAGCCCCGTATCGAGCAGCTCGATGCCTTCCGCTTGGAGGTCTACATCGGCGAGCGCCGCGTGAAAGCGAGAGAAGGTCTCCTCGGCAAACGCGAGGTTCTCCTCGGGTGTGCGGTTGATATCCACATCGGCGTTGTAGATCACGCTGTCGACGGCCCCGAGCTCGTTTGTCTCGACCGATACGTTCGCGATGATGTCGCCGTCGACGTTGGTGATGTTTCCGCTCACGCGGTATCCGCTGTCTTGGCGGTGCTCGAGCGGGTCGTCGGCCATGATGTAGCTGCATATCGGTTCGAGTGCGTTGTTGAACGCGGCGATGGTGCGGGCGGATGCCTGCTGCGCGGCGGAGGACTGAGCGGCCGAATCGATAAAGCGCGGAACAAACGCGAGGGTCAGGATGGCAAGCGGCAGTCCGAGCATCATGAGCCTCGTGCGGCCCAGCCCGGGGAGCTGCATGCCGTGCGCGTGCGCCACCGCGGCGGCGGCCTTGCTCATGCGTTGCATGGTGTTGAAGAAGCCGTATGCCGCCATCGCGCCGCCGGCGATTTCCAACCTTGAGCTCAGGGCGTCGAGGTCATCATTGTCCAGGGTGTCGATGAGGCGCCCCGCAGCCGCCATGCCGATGCCACCGCCGACGGCCGCGCTCGTCTCGATGTCCGCGTTGCCTCCGATGGCTGCGCGTTCGAGCTCCTGCCAGCGCTCGCCGCTCAATCCGCGTCTGGCGGCGATTCCGCAGGTGATGCACGCTGCGCCCTCGGCCACCATGAGGGCGATCATGACGACCATCTGCAAGTCCCCAAAACCCTTGGAGCCCAGGCCGATGTTGTCGATCATCACCAGCAGTATCGCGATCCCGCCCGTAAGAAAAAGGGACGCCAAGGAATACCAAGCGGCCTTGGGGAGAAGGTAGTAGCGTCGTACCAGCTTTTCATCACTTGCGTTGAGCATGGGACCCTCGTTTCAAATTGCCGCCCCTCGCGCGAGCGGCCGTCGTTGCGCGTCGCGGCGTTTCGAGTATTCCAAGAGTATGGCGCAGAAGGAAATGACGTTTTACGGGGCGGCGGCTTCAATCCGTGAATGGAGCGATAATGCCGCTGCCCGTGGTGGCCGTTTTTGTCTCTTGTGCTGCTGTTTGTATTGGGGTCCGCGCTGAGTGCAGGCCTCGATGCCTTCCAGTGATTGCCGAGTGCTCTTTTGCGGCGAGGGGCTTCGAACGTCACGCGCCCTGGCGCCAAGGATCCTCGTTGCGGCCAGTGACGTAGGTGCTGGGGTTGGCGCGCATCGCGATTGGTTACGCACCCGACGTTGGGCTCTACCCGAGCACACGCGCGCCAAAGGGAAGCAACGAGAGTTTCGCCATCTTGAATGTCTGCAGTCCGAAGGGGATGCCGATGATGGTGATGCAGTTGATCGCGCCCGCGATGAGGTAGCTCGCCGCCATGGGCAGGCCGGCGCAGATAACCCAAAAGATGTTGGCGACAAGCGATGGCGCGCCGCCTCCGTACTCGATGGTCTTGCCGAAGGGTGCCAGCGTGAGCGACGCCATCTTAAACGCCTGGCGCCCCAGCGGGATACCGACGATGCTGATGCAGAACAGGCATCCCACGAGGAACCAATAAAGCGCGGTGAAGATGCCGCCGAAGAGCATCCAGATGATGTTGCCGAAAAGACGCATGCACCCTCCGATTCCGTGCTATCAGTGTTCGAGGTCATTATATGCCCCCGCTCGGACAACGTCTCTTATGGCCTACTTGAACAGGTCTTTGAGCCCGAATGTGGTCTTGCGGTAGACCTTGTTGTAAGCGGCCTTCTTGGGGTCGCGCAGCCAGCCCATACCCTTCTTGTCGTAACCGGGGATGATGGCCTTCTTGATCGCGCGCTTGGCCTTGCCCGTCGTGCGGGCGCTGATGGATTTCTTAATGCTGGGCGTGCGCATTCCGAATTTCATGATGATCTCCCAAGGCTAGCGTTTATCGCTTTCATTACGATACCCCTTCGTGCGGACTATCGCCGAGGTGCAGCTGCTTCGGCAGGTCGAGACGCCATCAACCGTCAGATGGCGGCGTTTTCGTCGATGCTTGCGAGCAGCCCTTTGCATCCCGCGAGGACGTCCCGATACGTGGCGTCGAAGTCCCCGGTGTACCAGGGGTCGGCCACATCGCGGCTGCTGCCTGCGAAGCTCATGAGCTTTCGGCATTTGCCCTGAGGGTCGCCCCCGAGGAGCCGCAAAAGATTGCGCTCGTTGTTCGAGTCCATGTATACGATGAGGTCCCAGCTTTCATACTCTTCGCGCATGATCTGCCGTGCCCGGTGCTCGAGCACGGGCACGTTGACCTCGCGCAGCTTGCGCACGGTTCCGCGGTGGGGCGGGTTGCCGATTTCCTCGCGCGAAGTTGCTGCCGAGTCGATGACGAATTCACCGTCGCGCCCGGCTCGTGTAACCAGGTCGGCAAATACAAACTGCGCCATGGTCGAACGGCAGATGTTGCCGTGACAGACGAACAGGATTCTATGTATCGTCCCAAACCCTTTCATATATGAGCAAAAGTGCAGATAACAGCATATATCCTACTTCGACTTCCGATACTCCGTAAAACGCTTCCTCTCATATACGAACCGGTTTTTTCATCCCGATGCGGTGTAGGAAATGGTGTAAAACCGAGCTCCGTACACCACGCATGTTTAGACGGATAGCCGGTTCATCTCCTCGCGAGCCTCCTCGAAGCCAAGATGCGTGTACGTGTTGAGCGTCACCCCGATTTCGCTGTGGCCCATCACGTACTGGAGCACCTTGGGATTCATCCCGGCGCGAGCCTGATTGCTGCAGAACGTATGACGGCAGACATGAGGTGTCACCTTGGGGATCTCCTCCTTGTAGATCGAGTTGAACTTGGCGACGATGCGCTGGAAGTAGTGCTCCCAATGCAAGGCGACCAAGGGCATACCGTTCTTGTCCAAGTACAGAAAGCCGCTCAGGCCATCGATTTCGGGTTCGTTTTCCGGTGCGGGTCTCTGTGCAATGACCTTGCGAAAGCACTCGGCAACCTCATCGGACATCGGGACGAACCGGATGCCCTTCTCGGTCTTCGGCGCCTGGATCACGTAGCGCATGTCGCTTGTTCTCTGTAGCTGCCGCTCGACCCGAATGCGTCGCGCCCCGAAGTCGATATCGGCAATTGTCAGGCCGCAGAACTCGGATATCCTCAACCCGGTTTTGAACAGGATGAAGATGCCCTCGTAATAACGCGAGTAGTGACGGTCGGCCTTGACGAACTCAAGGAACCTGCGCTCTTGTTTCCGTGTCAGCGCTTCCCGTGTCACCGAATCGTTCACCACGACCGTGGCCAGCTCGAAGTCGAAGGGGTTCTTTCGAATCCAGTCGTTTTCGACGGCCATCCGAAAGGCGGGACGAAGGACGCCCCGAATCGAATGGATGCTGCTGTAGCCGCGACCATCCACGGTTTGAAGACGCGCGAGCCACGCCTTGGCCTCCGCAAACGTCACCTTGTCGATGCGACGAGACCCAAAAGGGTCTTTACGCAGGACGTTGAGCACCGTTTTGTAGCCGGCGCGGGTGCTGCTCCGCACCCCGGCTCGCAGAGACGTATACGCTTCCGCAAGGCTGAGAACCGTAAGATTGTTTCCATTGGGAACGACCTGGTTGAGCATATCGAATTCGATCTGCTTCTCTTGGGCTCGAAGCGATGTGCCCCGCTTCTTGCCCTTGGGAGCGAAGTCCTTATCGGTAAGCGTCCAGCTGTAGACAGCGCGTCGTTTGCCGCTGAAGTCGGTGTATCTGTACATGTACCTGCCGTCAGTGCGCTGGCTCTCTCCGGGCCTCAAGATGTGATTCTTGCTGTCTCTTCTTTCGGCCATGTGAGCCCCCTTTCTCTATGAAGGGAGCCTCGCAAACGATGGGCCCATTCTACCGTAGCGAGGCGGTTGAAATGCCAGCTTCCTAACCCAGCAGCGATTCGTAGAGCTGTTCGCTGCTGCGGTTTGAGGATTGAGCGCCGCGCCCGAAGCTGGAAAACGGGTTCGGGCGCTCGGAACCCTTGACGGGCCAATAGCTACCCAGTTTCACGTCAAAGCGCGATTCGCAAATCTCCTTCTGCTGCATCTCGACCACGAGGCCCAGACGGCGCTCAAGCTGCCCGAAGCCGTCGATCCGTCATAGCTGCGCAGGGGGCGCGCGCCGCCGACCTGCTCGCTGTAAAACTGCAGGGGATCGTAGGGGCTGGTGACGATGATGAGCTCGACTGCAAGCGCCTTATCGAAATAGCGAGCGGGAGCCATGACCTCATGTTCCAGCGCATGCGGATCTGTGATGCGAAGGAGGTCAGCGTACCCGATGGACTTCGGTCGCAGCTCATCGAGGATGACGGTGTGCTGCCCCGCATATCCCTGGAAGATGTCGCGCGTGGAGCCGGACACGAAGTAGCCTGTGCCCCGTTCTTCCGCGTACTTCTTTGCAAGCGACGTCTTCCCTGCGCCGGGTGGACCGAAGATCCAGATGGTGGTGATTTCCCTGCCCTCTTCGAGCATCCGCTTTCGCCATTCCGCCGCCTGCACCTGAAGTCTGCGGGCGTATACATCATCGATCTGCTTCCGCGCGCGGGCGAATTCCGAACCCGAGAGCTGCGAGACAAGCGCCTCCCTGTCGATGGAGCCGTCGAGAAGCGCGTCGAGGAGCACCTTGATGTTCGAATGGCTGGTGGAGCGGATGACGTCGGCCTCGATGCCCTCCATCTCCTTGACGTAGTCGAAGTTCGCGCGAACGGCATCGAGTGGATATTGAAATTTTCCCCGTGCGCCAGCGGTCCGGTGGCAGAGATAGGAGAAGCCGTTCTTTTCCGCGGCCCTCCCCGTCCAGATTTCGACGCTTTGCGGCTTATCGCCCAAGAGCTTCGCGACGTTTGAGGGGGAGCGCGGGTTGCTGAACGACATCATCACATGGACGTGGTCTGCTACAGACGAGCCGTTGTCCTTCATGTCATGGTCGTGGATGATGCCCGCATATCGTTTTGGGCCGAGCCTGCTCTCGATGGCCTCGTAGAGGGAATCGACGTCGCTGAAGGGCAGATGCGAGAGCTGCTGCGTATACATGAGGGTGCGGCTCTTCGGTGCTGAGGCGCGCTTTGGCATTGTTCCGGCACTCCTTTCATAATCGAGGGCTTTGCGGGGTGGTTTTGGCACCCCTTATCGGGTGCCGTGGGCCATAACAAGCCCGGATCTGGTTCGGGTAACGGCAAACCCGGTCAGGGCACCGGCTCGGGCGGCAAGGCTCCCGAAAAGGGCGGCGAGGCGCTCGTTCAGACGGGCGATGTGCAGCTCGAGGTGGCCGTGGCGTGCGCGGCGTTCGGCCTGGCGGCCATGGCCCCGGCGCTCCGCCGCAAGCGTGGCTAACCACTCGCCCATATGAAACGAAGCGACCCGCGATTCACATTCGCGGGCCGCTTTTTTCTTTGCAGATCGCCTCTGGTGGCGTTTTTTGCCAGTTTTGCACGACGCGACTTCGCTGGCCGACAGTTCTGCGCTCATTTTGTTTGTGCCCGCGTTGCCCCGATTGATAAAACCGCAGGAAACATCCAAGCGCGGCTCCTTTTGAAAGCGCAAGAGTTCGGCCATCGAGCTTTCGAGCGGTCTCCCATCGCGCAAAACTGACAAAAATGGCCAGCCGGGCCCGTCGAGCGAATTATTTCTTGATGACGACCTCGCGGTTGTCGCTAGTCACGAGCTCCTTGACGGCGATCGTTGCGCCGAGGTACTGCTCGACCATTGCGGCGAGTTCGTCGGTGGCCGTGCGGCAGTCTTCGATGCGTTCCGGGTCGACGCACTCAACGATCAGGAACGCATTGCGGGTGTTGTCCGTCAGAGCCGTGCGCACGCCGTCGCGCCAGTTCCAGCAACGGCACACCGCGCCGGCGTCGTCCACGTAGCACAGCTCGCCGGGCAGCGTGGGGTCGTCTTCCGCGTGTTCGCCCAGCGGCGTGAACGCGTCGCCGCCCTCGGTGATGGTGAGGCGCAGGTCGCCTCGGAACGTGTCGATGTCCTCGCCTCCGAGCGGCAGGGCGTGTCGGAGCGACACGGTGTTGTAGATGTCGACGGACGGCGAGATGGAGCCCACGGGATTACCCTTGAGCACGCGTTTGAGCAGGTTCTCAATGGAGCAACGGGCGCCGCGTTTGGTCTTGAACTGCCGATAGGCCTCGCGCCACACGCGCACCGCCGCGTTCTCGGAGAGCGCGTTGCTCACGAGGTGCTTTTCGGCCTGCAGGTTGGCGCGGTCGAGCAGATGGGCGATCTCGGCAACGGCCTCGGGGTCGACTTCCTCGGGCGACTTCATGTTCTGTGCAACAACGATACCAAACGACGCACCGGGAAAGAGCTCCCAAAACGAATCCTCGGTAACAAAACGCTTCATAGACAACTCCAAACTCTCAGCTCAATGAATTAAGTGAGTAAAGTATGCAGAAAAGCTTGTCTTGGAGTCGGCTCCATGGTTTAAGGTGAAACATAGTTCAAATAAAGGCACACATGTCCGCCGCACTCGGGCGGCAGGGTCTCGATCGGTGGTGCAAGGCGAGAGGAGCTGATCATGGTGAAACAAACGGCGGGACGCGATCAACTGGGAAGCTTTGCGCCCAAGTTCGCGCAGCTCAACGATGACGTCCTCTTTGGCGAGGTGTGGTCGCGCGAGGACAAGCTCAGCCTCAAACTACGTTCGATCATCACGGTTACCACGCTGGTGGCAAAGGGCCTGGTCGATAACTCGTTTGAGTTCCATCTTGCTTCGGCGAAGGCCAACGGCGTGACGCGCTCCGAGATGGCCGAGATTCTCACCCATGTGGCGTTCTATGCCGGCTGGCCCAACGCATGGGCGGCGTTCCGCATGGCGGTGAAGGTGTACGGCGCCGAGGCGCCCGAGGGCGAGGTCGACTTCGCCCCCATGTTCGGCGTGGGCACGTTCAACAGCGCATATGCCCAGTACTTCACGGGCAACTCCTACCTCAACCCGCTGACCAACCCCGCAACGCAGGGCATTGGTATGTCGAACGTCACCTTTGAGCCGGGTTGCCGCAACAACTGGCACATCCACCATGCCGAGCAGGGCGGCGGCCAGATGCTCATCTGCACCGACGGTCGCGGCTGGTACCAGGAATGGGGCAAGGACCCGCAGGAGCTCACGCCGGGTACCGTGGTCTACATCCCCGCGGGCGTGAAGCACTGGCACGGCGCCGCTGCTAACAGCTGGTTTGCACACATCGCGTTCGAAGTTCCGGGCGAGGGTTGCTCGAACGAGTGGCTCGAGCCGGTGACCGATGAGGTGTACCCGCAGGAGTAGACCGAGCGGAGAAACATTGCGGGCGGGGTCAAACGTGAACGGGGACCGTATATCCGATACGGTCCCCGTTCTGCGCTTTACATATAGTCACGAACGAGTATAATTAATGTGCTTTTTGTGATGACAAGCAAGTCTGTTTCGCCCGTATGTTCCTTCATGGTCTGAGCGACAGATATTGAGCGTTCTAACCGAAAAGGGTGCCAGTCGATGCGCAATGTGGACAGAAAAGAGAGGAAGTTCCTTCTCGATGCCGCGTCCGCTTTGCAGCTAGAAAGCCAGCTGGGGGCCGTCCTCAAACACGATGAGCATAACCGTCCGGGCGGATACATGGTTCGCTCCCTGTAGTTTGATACCCCGCACGAGAATGATTACGTTGAAAAACTGTTCGGCCTTGCGGTGCGCCGCAAGGTGCGTTTGCGCACGTATTCGCCGGACGCGTCTTTTGCGTTGCTCGAGCTTAAGCAAAAGCAGGGCGACGTGCAGCGCAAACGCTCGCTTTTTGTCACCCGTGACGAAGCCCGCAGCTTGATAAACGGTTCCTATGACTTTTTGGCCACGCGTCCCGAGCCATTTGCGGCGGAGATGCACGCGCTGATGTCCATCAATGGGTACCGCCCCAAGGCGATTGTCGAATACGACCGCACGGCGTTTACCGCGCAGGAAAACTCAACGCGCATCACTTTGGACCGCAATATCCGCGCTACCGAGACGTATTTTGACATCTTTGACGAAAACCTTTGCCTGACCTCGGTTTTCGACCCGTTCAATGTGGTTCTTGAGGTGAAGTACAACGGCTTCCTCCTCAGCTATATCCGCTCCATCGTCAATAGAGCGGACAAAAGCGAACTGTCGGTAAGTAAGTACTGTCTTGCGCGCAGCGCAACCATGGCGTATCAGTTCTAAGAAAGGCAACTGGCATGAAAGAGCAGATCTACCAGCTATTTGAAACGTCGAGCATGTCGCTCACACCCGAGGACGTCGCCCTTCGCATCGGCGTTTCCATCGTGCTGGGCCTCATCATCTCGCTGTCCTACTGGCTTTCGCATTCGGGCACGATTTACTCGCAGAAGTTCAATATCAACCTCGTGACGCTCACGGTGCTCATGGCAACGGTCATGACGGTCATCGGCAACAACATCGCGCTGTCCCTCGGTATGGTCGGTGCATTGTCCATCGTCCGTTTCCGTACGGCCATCAAGGACGCCCGTGACACCACGTACATCTTCTGGACGATTATCTGCGGTATCTGCTGCGGCGTTGGTCAGTTCATGGTTGCAGGCATTGGCAGTGTGGCCGTGTTCGCGGTCCTTCTGGTCCTTGGCCGCGTGCGCAACGACGTCCGCACCCTGCTTGTCATCCGCGGCGCCCGTTCGCAGGAGCGCGCCATCGAGGGCATCGTTTTCGATTACTTCAAGGGCAAGGCCATGCAGCGCGTGAAGAACACCACCGAGGAATCCGTCGAGCTCATGTATGAGATGACGCGCGGCATGCTGAACAAGGGCGAGCGCGCCGCCGAGAAGCCGGTTACCGAGGCCCTGTACGCTTTGGGTGGAATCGAGTATGTCAACATTGTTGCCCAGTCGGACGAGATCGGCAGCTAGGTAACCTGCCATGAAGTACCGTGCCATCGCAGTTGTCACCGCGGTTTTTACCCTGCTGTTCTGTGCGGGTGTGACTTTGGTCTCCTCCGACCAGGTCCAGAAATACGAACGCTACCAGCAACATGAATCCATGCAGCAGCTTGCCGATTTGCCCGAGGCGGATCGGGAGGCTGCTTCGTCGCTGAACATCGATCCCAATACGTTTGCGTCGCACCTGCCCGTCATCAGCATCGATACGCGCGGACAGGAGATCCCGGGGCGGTACCTAACTGATGAAAACGACGGAATGTCGCACGATGAAAACGGCGTACTGCTTACTTCTTTGGCGGCTGATGGTCGTGAGACGATTCCCGTATCTTTTGAGTTGTTCGCATCCGACGAGGACGACCCCGCCGCCGTTCGTCTTTCCGATGACCCCCAAGTGGATGCTCAAGCGGAAATGCGTATACGCGGCCATAGTTCTCGCTATTTTAGTAAACCGAGCTATCAGTTAAAATTTACTCAAGAGGACCGCGTTACATCCGAGGATCACGACCTG
Organism: Collinsella sp. AM10-26; assembly: GCF_003472525.1. Lineage (NCBI taxonomy): Bacteria > Bacillati > Actinomycetota > Coriobacteriia > Coriobacteriales > Coriobacteriaceae > Collinsella > Collinsella sp. AM10-26. The sequence goes on along the minus strand of NZ_QRMC01000001.1, from coordinate 157,349 downwards.
CTGGGGATGGGCGATGGCTCGAGCTGGGCATTGCACGGTCCATTCTTAGATAAAACGCTTCTGCGCAACTATGTTGCCATGAGCGTGTTTGGTGAAATCATGCCCTATACGCCGGAAGTGCGTCTTATTGAGCTATTCGTAAATGACACATACCAAGGCGTGTACGTGCTCATGGAGACTGTTCGCCGTGGTGATGATCGCGTTGACATTAAGAAAAGCGACCCCAATTCGATTACGACGAGTTTCATTGTGAAGCGCGATTGGCTTTCGCGCGATAGCGGAACGTTCCGGGATTTCTTAAATGAGATTCGTGAGACTTCGCAACCGTTGGATATCGTCTATCCGTCCGAGGATAATCTGACAGAGGCACAGCGCAATTGGATTGAAAGGGAGTTCTTCCAATTTGAGAAATCGCTGTATTCATACGATTACGATACAAGCGACTACGGTTATTGGAATTACATTGACATTGATTCATTCGTGGACTATTTCCTTATCAACGAGTTGACGCTTAACGCGGATTCTGGCGAGCTTTCGACTTATTTTTATCGCGATTTAGGCGGAAAGCTCGCAGTGGGTCCACTGTGGGACTACAACAACGCATTCAACAATTACATGGCTGATGATTATTCCAATTACAACGGTTTCATAATGATGAGATCACCCCTGTTTTTCATGTTGCTGAAAGACGAGCGGTTTGTGGAGCGAACTATCGATCGCTATAAAGAATTGCGCAAAGGTGCTCTGTCGGACGAAACTCTCATTTCCACCATTGATTCTGCGGCGGCTTATTTGGAGCCCGCTCGGAATCGAAATTACTTGGTGTGGGGATATTCGTTTGACCCGGAACTGGTGACGGCAAATGAAAAACTGTCACCCGATGAGCGTAATCCGAAAAACTACGATGAGGCCCTTGCCCAGCTGAAAGAGACTTTGTTGGAAAGAACGGCGTGGCTCGATGTCAATATCGAGCACCTGCGTCAGTATTGCCACGAGTCTGCAGTGAAGAGATACAACCATTAGCACGTGCGCAATGGGCGTGCAGGACGAGTAAACGAGTGAGGTAGGGTATGAAGCGCTATATCATCGCAAGCGCATGCGTGCTGGCTGTGTGCATGGGCGTTCTATACGCCTATCTATTCCATGGCTTTTACCCGTTCGATGTATTCGCCTCTGCCGAGGTTGAATATGTGCCCGCCAAACAGGAGGGCGATAAGATTTATCTGAACAAAGATGGCAAGTTCGAGGAATTCGAGATTAAAGGCGTCGACTTGGGATCGGGCGTTCCGGGACATTTTGCCTCCGACTATGCCATCGACAAGGAAACCTATCTGCGTTGGTTTAAGCAAATCCAGGCGATGGGCGCCAACACCATCCGCGTATACACATTGCTTGGCACGTCGTTCTACGAGGCGTTTTACGAGTACAACCAAGGTAGGGAGAACCCACTGTATTTGATTCACAGTGTGTGGATTGACGATTACAGCCAGAATTCCCATATGGATGCGTTTGATCAAGATTACATTGGCGCTTTCCGTAACGAGGCGCTGACAGTCGTCGATGTTGTTCATGGTAGGCGCTTTGTCAATCTCGGTCGCGGCACGGGAACGGGATTCTACACCAAAGATATTTCGCAATGGGTGATTGGCTACATCCTTGGTGTTGAATGGGAAGATACGACCGTGGTATACACGGATGAGATGGATGCGGATAAAGCCGGGTATGAGGGGGAGTACCTCTGCACGTCGCCCGATGCCTCACCCTTTGAATCCATGCTCGCGGAGATTGGCGATGACGTGCTACGGCACGAAACCCTTCGATACGGTGAACAGCGTTTGATATCGTTTGCCAACTGGCCCGCGACTGATCCGTTCTGGTATCCCGATGACGTTATTGACCTCTTCAGCAAGATTGCACGAGTCGATGTGGAACATATCGTCTCCACCGACAAGGTCCAGTCGGGACAGTTTGCCTCATACCACATCTATCCGTACTATCCCGACTACTTGAAGTACGTTCCCGAGCTTGCGCAGACGCAGGATTCAAGCGGTCAGGTCAATACCTATTACGCCTACCTCAAGACCCTTGCCGAGCATCATTCAATGCCGGTGATTGTTGCGGAGTTTGGTACTCCTGCTTCACGCGGCAAGGCCCAAGAGGATAGCAATACGGGTCGCAATCAGGGAAATATGGACGAGACCGGGCAGGGCCTTGCAATCGTGCGTTGCTGGCAGGACATCAAAGATGCCGGCTGTTCCGGTGGAATAATCTTTTCCTGGCAGGACGAGTGGTTCAAGCATACGTGGAGCACCATGGCGAACGTCGATTTGCTCAAGGCTCCTTATTGGTCTGACGCGCAAACGAGCGAGCAGTTTTTTGGGCTGTTGAGCTTTGATCCGGGTACGGAGAGAAGTGTTTCTTACGTCGACGGTGATGATGAAGAATGGAAAGCCGGCGACGTGGTATCGAACAAGGACGGCCTCGAGCTCTCGATGAAGTACGACGAAAAATACGTATACCTCAAAATCGCCGGCGAGAACGTCGATGAGCAGACGCCGCTCTACGTGCCTATCGATACGACTCCTAAGAGCGGCTCAACTACTTGTGAGGATCCGAGCCTTTCGTTCAGTGACGCGGCGGACTTCCTGCTCACTATCAATGGACGCGAGAATAGCCGTGTGCTGGTGCAAGAGCGCTATGAAGTGTATCGTCCCATGGCTTCCGGTCTGGCCACCGGTAAAGACGCATTTTCGAATCCGCCCGCGAAGGATTCTTCGAGATTCCTTCCCATTAAGTTGCAACTGCGATACAAGTTTTCCGAGGACACATTGATCACGGATGCGCCTGACTACGAAACTGGCAAGCTAGCGTACGGCGACGCGAATCCCGACCACGAGGACTATTACTCGCTTGCGGACTTCTGCTTTGGCGACGGGTTTGTGGAAGTGCGCCTGCCATGGCAGCTGCTGAACTTCAGCAACCCCTCCGAGATGCAGATTCACGACGACTATTATGAGCATTACGGCGTTGAGAACATGAAGATCGACTCCATGCGCATCGGCGCGGGCCTTGGCAACAGCACCATCGACATGAGTGAGGTGCCGCTTGAGGGCTGGGGAACCAAGGTGACCTATCATGAGCGCCTGAAGAAAAGCTACTACCTCGTCCAGGAAATGTGGGCCAACGGGCGCAGCACGCAGGCCATTTTGGACGAGGCCGGAAAGTAGGGCCGCATGAACGTCGAATGGATCATATTCTTTTATATGGCGGTGTCCATTGCCATGGCCCTGTTCGATTTGGGCTTCGCTGCATTTCAACATGCGCGCGAGACCGTTTTTGTTCGCCGCAACGAACGCATGGCGCAAATGCTATATGAGGAAATAAGGCGCAATGCCGGTTTCCCTACACCCGAGCACAAGAGCGAGCTTGAGCGCCAGCTAAAGACCCTTTCCGGCTTGGAGGCGTTCGACCAGAGCATGGACCATCTGGAGCACCTGGGCAAGGCGGAACGCGATAGGTATCTGCTCGGTATCTCCGAGGTCTTTGACAACCTTGCTCCCCTGTATATGAATCGCAAAGAGCTCAACCAGGCGTATTTTTGCTATATCGTCAAGAATTGGTATCGTCCGGAGGAGCCGTCCCCGGTGATCGATCGCATGCTCATGCTCTTCTTACAGGGCGATACGGTGTATCTGCGCCAAAATGCCTTCGAGGCCATCGCCGGGCAGGGCAACGTGGATACCATGGCCCAGGCCATTGTGGCGATCGACGCCTCTGAGAGGTTTCATCATCCCCGCTTGTTCACTGAGACGCTCATGTCCTTCCCCGGGGATAAGCGTGCGCTGGCGGAGCGCCTGTCGGGCCTGATTGACGGGTTGACGCCCTCTATGCAGGTGGCGGCCACAAACTTTTTGCGCATGCAGCACATGGGCGACCCCCAGTGGTTCCTGGACAAGATGGTCGACGAGAGCGCGAGCCAGGAGGTTCGCATTGCATGCGTGCGCTACTTTATGAGCAACCCCTACGAGCCCGCTCGTGAACCGCTCATGCGCCTTGCCGCCTCCACGCGCGGGGGCGAGTGGGAGTTCGCATCGGTTGCCAACACGGCGCTCGCCTCGTATCCGGGGGAGGATACGATTGCGCTGCTCAAGAACTCGTTGAGCAGCCCCGTTTGGTATGTCCGCTTCAATGCGGCAAAGAGCCTGTACGATTTGGGTGCACAGCCGGAGCGGGACCTCAAGGATATTCTCGATGGGTCCGACCGCTTTGCACGGGAGATGCTTGCGTACCGATGGAGCTTGGAGGGCGTCCCGCTTTCCAACACTGAGGCTGGAGAGGAGATGATCGCATCATGCTAACGGCATCGGCAGCTACGGTTTCGTTGATTCAGGGCTTCCTCTATGGTGTGGGCGTCTTCTTCGTGCTGTACCTCATCGGTTATTCGACGTTCCTGTTCCTCTCGGTAACGGTGGGATTGTCGTTCCTGTATCGGCGCAAGCGCGAGACCCACTACAAGAACCAGATCATGACGGACTGCTACGTGCCCGTCTCGGTCATCGTTCCCGCATACAACGAGAGCGTCACCGTTGTCAGCTCGATTTCCTCACTGCTCAAGCTGGAGTATTCCTTGTACGAGGTCATCGTGGTGGACGATGGATCAACCGACGATACGGCCCAGCAGATCATCGACACCTTCCACCTGCATGAGGTCGATCAACCCGTCCGTATGCAGATCAAGTGCAAGCCCGCAAAGAGCATTTGGACCGGCAGGCACGGGTCGGTTCCCATCACGCTGGTGCGTAAGGACAACGGCGGAAAAGCCGACGCTCTGAACATGGGTATCAACGTGTCGAAGTACCCGTACTTCGTGGGTATCGACGCCGACTCCGTCCTCCAGTACGACTCTCTGCAGGAGATCGTGGCGCCGTTGATTGAGAACGACAATGTTGTGGCCGTGGGCGGCTTGGTGCGTTTGGCCAACGGCGTCGAGCTCAAAGACGGCCGCATGACGAGCTACTCGCTTCCCAAGAAGACCATCGCCGCCATGCAGGTGCTCGAGTACGACCGCTCGTTCCTTTCGGCGCGCATTCTGCTCGACCAGTTCAACGGCAACCTGATTATCTCCGGCGCGTTCGGCATGTTCCGCAAGGACATGGTCGTGGCCGTTGGCGGCTACGACCCCGACACCGTGGGCGAGGACATGGAGCTGGTGACGAAGCTCCATGTGTTCTGTAAGACGAACGGCATCGATTACCTCATCAAGTACGCGCCCAACGCCGTTTGCTGGAGCCAGGCTCCGGAGACCTTGCGCGACTTGATCAAGCAGCGCAAGCGCTGGCACCGCGGCCTGTTCGAATGCATGACCAAGCACTGGATCATCTTCGGCAAGCTGCGCTACGGTCTGGTGGGGTCGCTCTCGTATACGTACTTCCTTATTTACGAGCTGTTCTCGCCCGCCATTGAGTTGTTCGGCATCTTTACCATGGTGTTGGCCGCGATGTTCAACTTCGTGAACATCCCCTATATGTTGATGTTTTTGGGCATTTACGCCGTGTACGGGTCGATTATGTCCCTCACCGCGTTCTTCTCGCGCGTACAGACGCGCGACTTGAGCCTTTCCCGCCGAGATGTGGTGCGCGCGTTGGTGCTCTCCCTGTTTGAGATCGTCGTGCTGCGTTTTATCATGGCCGTGACGCGAATGGTCGCCCTGATTGGCGTTCGAAAGAACAAGAATCGGTGGGACAAGCTGGAGCGAACGGAGTTGCATTCTCAATAATGAACATGTGACGCGCCCGTTTGACAGCTCTCTTATAGAGATGTTTGGCAAGATGGCCCTACATCGTTATATTTGACCATGTTTTAACTGGTTACCGCACGAGGAGGCGATCCCATGTCACACGATTTGGAGCGTTGCGAACAGGACCGCTCGACACAGACTCAGCCCGAGCATTGGGCGGGTTATTCGGAGCTCGAGGTATATGACCTCCTGAGTTCCCTCGTGCATGAGAAGGCTGCGATTTTCGCATATCACGCAGATTCCGATTGCTTCCGCATGCTCAAGGGCGAGCTCCGTGCGGACGCACCGGGAGTCTCGTTTGCGCAGCTTACCTCATTTGAGCTGGTGGACAGGCTTTGTTCCGGCTATATTGCGCGCATGGGTTGGAAGCGGGTATCGGAGTTTCTATCTCAAGAGCACATCGCCTTGTGCATGGAGCATGGCGCCAGACAGTCGATTTCGGTTCCCCTTGATGCGGACGGCTGCGACCGGGATTGGATGAAGCTAACGCTGTTCCCCTCGTCGCTCTCACAACAGAAAGCCTTTCTTATGGTTGAGCTCATGGACCGCAGGGAGCGTCTGTATCCCATTTTTGAGTTCTTCATCAGGAACACGAGCGCTTGCGCGTATGTCATAGAGCTTGAGACGGGCTGGTTTTTCCAGCTCATGGGGGACGAAAAAACATACGGGTGCCTTTCCCAAGAAGGTGGCGACTACTGGCAGGAGACCCTGCGTTACATCGAGCGATGTGTGCCCGAGGCGGAACGGCAGGTAGCTCTGCGCCGCATGAATCCGGAGCACATCCTTCATAAGTTGCAGGAAAACCCCGAGTACTCGTTTGTCATGAACGAGCTTGGGGAGGATGGCGAGACCCGTGCGATGCAGGTCACGTATCGCGCACTCGACATGGAGCGTGGGTTCGTATTGCTTCGACGCAAGGACGTTACCGATGCCCGCCTCAAGGAGCAGATGTTGGAGCAGGCCCAGCACGAGTCGGTGACTGATCCGCTCACGCAGGTCAACAACCGTCGCGGCAGTGAAAGTAAGATTCAAGAGGCGCTCTTGAACCCCGAGGGTTCGAGGGAATCCGCGTTGGTTCTGCTTGACTTGGACAGCTTCAAGGATGTCAATGACCGCTTTGGGCATCCTGAGGGCGACCGCGTCTTGCAGGAGGCAGCGCGCAGGCTGCAGGGGTGCCTCCGTTCCGAGGACTTCGTTGGGCGCCTTGGTGGCGATGAGTTCATCGTTTTCTTGCAAAATATCGCCGGTCTGGACAATTTGCATGTTGTGCTGGAGCGCGTGATTCGCGCGCTGCGGATTGACTGCGGGAATGAAAGCGAGCGCGCCGTTGTTACCGCGTCGGTGGGTGTGGCTTTGTGCGGGGACAAAACGTACGAGGAACTGTACCGCGAGGCGGATCGGGCGCTCTACCAGGCAAAGACGACAAAGGACGGGTATTCGATTTACGGCGAGATTGCCTAGGTTGCCGTTGAGCTGAGGAAAGAGGCGAAACACGAACATGTCGAAGCAGAAGGTGCTCATCGTCGATGACTCTGAAATGAACCGCGCGTTGCTCACTGACATCTTGGAGGGGGAGCTATGACGTGGCGGAGGCGGAGGACGGCGCCCAGGCCATTGAGGTTTTGTCTCAAAACGACGAGGACTTTTGGCTCGTTTTGCTGGACATCATCATGCCGGGTATCGACGGCTTCGGCGTGCTGGAAAGCATTCGCGAGCATCAATGGAGCAACCGCGTTGTCGTGATGATGATCTCCTCGGATGGCTCCCCGGAGAACATCAACCGTGCGTACAGCCTCGGCGCATTCGATTACATCAGTCGCCCATTCGACGCCATGATCGTGCATCGACGCGTTGAGAACACGCTCATGTTGTTCGCACGCCAAGACGACCTTGAGCGCCGTGTTAAGGAGCAGGTCGTTGAGCAGCAGAAGAACAACGACCTCATGATCTCGATCCTGTCTCATATCGTTGAGTTCCGCAACGGCGAAAGTGGGCCGCATATCCAGCATGTCAAGGGGATTACCGAGTTGCTGCTTCAACATCTGCTTGCCATGACGGATCAGTACCAGTTGACGGAAGACGACATCCAACTAATTGTCACGGCGTCCGCTCTGCACGACATCGGCAAGGTCGCCATCCCCGAGGAGATTCTCAACAAACCGGGCCGGCTGACCGACGAAGAGTTCGCCATCATGAAGTCGCATTCCGCGATCGGCTCCCAGATGCTGCTCGACCTTCCGGAGGAGCAGCTCGCCTCGCCGTTGATTAGTGTGGCAAACGCCATCTGCCGCTGGCATCACGAGCGCTACGACGGCCGCGGGTATCCGGACGGGCTGGTCGGGGAGGAGATTCCGATTTGCGCCCAGGTGGTTTCCCTGGCCGATGTGTACGATGCCCTCACCAGCGAGCGCAGCTACAAGAAGGCGTTCTCGCACGAAAAAGCACTTTCGATGATTATCGAGGGGCAGTGCGGGACGTTCAATCCGCTGCTTTTGCAATGCCTCACTGAGGCTTCCGACGAACTTGCCGCAATGAAAGGAATTGGTTGATCATGGATTTGAAGACGTGCTACGAAGAGCTGGGCGGAGACTACGAGAACGTGCTCGGCAGGTTGAGTCGTGAGCAGCTCGTCGAGAAGTTCATGCTCAAGTTTTTAAACGACAAAAGCTACAGCCAGCTTGTGGAGACCATGGAAGCCCACGATGTCGAAGAGGCCTTCCGAGCTGCCCATACGCTGAAGGGCGTGTGCCAGAACCTGTCGTTCTCCAAGTTGAACGGCAGCAGTGTGCAGGTGACCGAGGCGCTCCGCGCAGGCGACTACGATGCGGCCGTGCAGTTGATGCCGCAGCTCACCGATGATTACCAGACTGTCGTGCGTGCCATCGAATCGTACAAAGCGTCTAAGGAGGTCTAAGCACCGTGGCTGAGAATCGAAAGAAAACCCGCACCGAGAAGTTTTTGATCCGCAGCTTTGTGAGCCTGATCCTGTTCAGCGTCTGCGCGTTCGGCGTGCTGGGCTTTTACATGAACTTCCGCAGCCGTGAGGCGTTCCATCAAATCGGCGAAGTGTACATGTCGGGCGTGAACAAGCAGATGTCGCAGCGCTTCGAGAGCATCATCCAGCTGCGTTTCGACCAAGTCCAGGGCTTGGTATCGGTGGTGTCGTACGAGGGGCTCGACGAGGAGGAGCTTCACGAGGAGCTCGCGTACCGAGCTAAGGTGCGCGGTTTCGATTACGTAGCGCTCTGCTCGAATACGGGCGAGTTCGAGACGATTATTGGCGACGCGGTGCAGCCGGTCAAGCCCGGCCCGTTCGTGGAGGCGGTGCTTTCCGGCGAGCAGCGTGTGGCCATCGGCGTCGACGCGGAGGGGCGTAGCGTCGTTTTGTTTGGCGTGAAGGCGGAGTACCCCATGCACGACGGGGGAATGAGTTCTGGACTGATCACAGCGGTCCCGTTGAGTTACATTTCGGATCTCCTCGCCTTGAACGACGAGAACCAGCCCATGAATTACTGCATCGTGCGCGATGACAGCAGTGTTGTGATTGCGGGAGCGGCCGTTCCGGTTGAGAGCGGCGACGAGAGCCTCATGGATTCCCTCTCTGCCTTGCACGAGAGCGCCTCCACCGGCTACTCTGCCGAGGACTTTTCGAGTGCGCTCGAGGAGGGAAGGTCGTACGACGCTACGGTCATATTCGGCGGGGAAGAGCAAGAGCTTTTCAGCACGCCCCTGCCTCATTCCGAGTGGAATCTTATCGCGTTCATGCCGTATAACCAGCTGAATTCCATCATGGAGCAGCTGGACAGCCACCGTACTAACTTCACGATTCTGGCGTGCGTCTCGGTCCTGCTCGTCATGCTGTGGATTTTTGTCCAGTATTACCGCATGAGCAACAACCGCCTCAAGGAGCTCGAGGTGGCGCGTCAGGAGGCCTTCGAGGCGAGTAAGGCCAAGAGCGAGTTCCTTGCGAACATGAGTCACGACATCCGCACGCCCATGAACGCGATCGTGGGCATGACCGCGATCGCGCGTGCTCACATTGACGACATCGAGCAGGTAAAGGGCTGCCTCAAAAAGATCGCGCTTTCGAGTAAGCAGCTCCTGGGTTTGATCAACGACATCCTGGACATGTCCAAGATCGAGAGCGGAAAGCTCACGCTCTCCTACGAGCGCATTTCGCTGAGGGACCTGTTCGATGGCATCGTCAGCGTCATGCAGCCGCAGATCAATTCGAAGAAGCAGAGCTTCGACGTGCACATCGAGAATGTCGAGACGGAAAACGTGTGGTGCGACGGCGTGCGCCTGACCCAGGTACTGCTCAACCTGCTTTCCAATGCAACGAAATACACGCTTGAGGGTGGATCGATTCGCGTCAGCCTGAGCGAGGAGCCGTCTCCCAAGGGCGATGGTTACATTCGCAGCCACATTGTTGTCAAGGACAACGGCATCGGCATGACGCCGGAGTTCCTCGAGAGGATTTACGAGTCGTATAGCCGTGCGGACGGTGAGCGCGTGCACAAGATCGAGGGCGCGGGTCTGGGCATGGCGATTACGAAGTACATCGTTGACGCCATGGAAGGTTCCATTGAGATTGAGAGCGCCCTGGGCGTGGGCTCGGAGTTCCGCCTGACCTTCGATTTCGAGAAAGCCAATGAAAGCGAGGCAAGCATGGTGCTGCCGAGCTGGAACATGTTGGTTGTCGATGACGATGAGTTCGTGTGCAAGGCCACGTCCGATGCGCTGCGCTCGATTGGCGTGAACGCCGACTGGACGCTGGACGGGGAAGAGGCGATTCGCCTCGCGGTGGCCCGTCACCAGCGCGGCGATGGCTACGAGGTTATCTTGCTCGACTGGAAGCTCCCCGGAATCGACGGCATCCAGGTGGCGCGCCGTCTGCGCGACGCGCTCGGCACCGGGTTCCCCATCCTGCTGATTTCCGCGTACGACTGGAGTGAGTTCGAGAACGAGGCGCGCGAGGCAGGTATCAGCGGATTCATTCCAAAACCGCTGTTCAAGTCCACGCTGTACCACGCGTTGAGCCAGTACTGCGACGAGGAGTCCGAGGGAGAGGCCAGCGAGGAGCAGGAGTTAAACCTGGCCGGTCGCCGACTCCTGCTTGCCGAGGACAACGAGCTCAACTGGGAGATTGCGGCTGAGCTGTTGTCCGATTTGGGAATGGAGCTTGAGTGGGCGGAGGACGGCCAGATCTGCCTGGGCATGTTCGAAAAGTCCGAGGCGGGCTACTACGATGCCATCCTGATGGACCTGCGCATGCCGCATATGAACGGCTACGAGGCAACGGAGGCCATCCGCGGGTTGGAGCGTCCGGACGCGCGGAGCATCCCGATCATCGCTATGAGCGCCGATGCGTTTGTCGAGGACCGTCAGCGTTGCCTGGATTGCGGCATGAACGCCCACGTGGCAAAGCCGATTGACGTCGAGAAAGTTGCCAAGATTCTCGAGAGGTTTACGAGCTAGGCCGAACCGGTTGTCAGATTGCGCTGTTGCCGGTTTAGCGCGTGAAGGGGCGCCTCGGATGGTCCGGGACGCCCCTTCACGCATCGAAAACGACGAACGGAGTCTACTTGTCCTGTTCGTGCTCGGCGATGCGCTTGTCGTAGTTGGCGATCTTGTAACCAAGGCGATCGAGTCCCGCTTTGATCTTGTCGAGGCGCTTCTGTGCCTCTTCACGTTGCTCGATGAGAATTGCCTTGCGTGCTTCGAGGGTCGACTCGCCCTGATCAAACAGCTGCATGTACTCGATGAGCGCCTCGATGGAGACGTTGGCTCCGCGCATGCTTCCCGAGGGCATGAGCGTGGGCCTGCTGTTCGCCATGGCCTCTCAGGCGGTGGGCGAGGCCGCCAATGCCTACTTGGGCATGGCGTTTGCCCTGGCCATCGGCATCGGCCTACAGAATTTCCCCGAGGGCGCGGCGATTTCGCTCCCGCTGATGCGCGAGGGCCTGAGCCGCCGCAAGGCGTTTTTGCTCGGTAGCCTCTCGGGCATCGTCGAGCCGATTTTCGGCGTGGCGGTCGTGTTGGTGAGCGGGCAGATCGCGCCGTTCATGCCCTGGCTGCTGTCGTTTGCCGCGGGTTCCATGATCTACGTGGTGGTTGAGGAGCTCATCCCCGAGGCGCATCTGGGAACGCATTCCAATGTGGGAACGCTGGGGGTTATTGCGAGATTCGTGATCATGATGGTGCTCGATGTGGCGCTCGGGTGATAAGGTCGAATACACGACGCGCCTGCGGAAGGAGCCGCCCCATGATCAAGATGTTTGCCAGCGACCTTGACGGAACGCTGTTCAACCTGCTGCATCAGACGGACGACGTGATCCGCAGGGCGGTGCAGGCGGCGCTTGACCAGGGGGTTCGTGTGGTGCCCGCAACAGGTCGCATCGCGCCTCCGTCTGGCGAGGACGGCTTTGGGGGCCTCGCCGTCGATGCGGTGTGCGCCAACGGCTCCATCATCCGCGGGGTTGAAGGAGAGCTGCTCAAAACCTACCCGGTGGATCCGGTGTTCGTAGAGGACATTATCAGGACCTTTCCCCAAATCTGCTTTGATTGCAACACGCCTGAGGGCATCCTTTCAACGGGAACGCACGAGCAGCACCAAGCAGGCTTCAAGCGCGACAGTCTGTTCAGGCAGATTCTCATGCGCGGCATGCACGCGAGCGGCAAGATGACCACGATGCACCTTTATGAGCAACCCCTTTCCGTCATTCAAGAGCACGAGGTCTGCAAGATCAACGCGCGCATCGCCGACCCGGATCTCGAGCGCGAGCTCAAGGCGTATATCGCCGACCACTCCGACACGGTGGTGAATGCTCCGTTCAACCCGGTGATATTCGAACTGACCGACAAGGGCTGCAACAAAGGAGAGAGCGTGGCGTGGCTGGGGCGCTATTACGGCATCGAGGAGGACGAGATCGCCGTGTATGGAGACGGTGGCAACGACATCGTGATGCTGGAGCGCTTCCGTCATTCGTACGCCGTGGCAAATGCCGCCGACGCCGCGAAGGCCGCCGCGAGTGAGACCATCGGCTATAGCGCGTTGCATGCCGTGCCCAAGCACATGATGCGGACGCTGCGCAAGCAGAGCGGTCGCGTGATCATCTCCTAGTAGAGAAGCAGAAAAACGATTTCCGACAGACCGAACCGCGCGCCATTTGCCATGCCGTTTTCATGTTGATACACACATCGTGTAATAATACACAGTGTGAGTAATAGCAACATGAAAGGGGCGTTATGTCTCGATCTGCAAACGCCCGCGCACTCGAGGCGCAAGCGGGCACTCCGATTAGCGGGGACAATCGGGAACAAGCGGGTGTGGCCATGTGCAGCAAGCCCGAGGCCCCGTTCGGCAAACGCGATCGGCGCAGTTTGCGTTCCCAGCGTGCGTTGCAGCGTGCGCTCGCGCAGGAGCTCGTCGCGGGTGGGGACATTGGCCACCTGAGCGTGGCCACGCTCACCGAGCGCGCGGGCCTCACGCGCCGTACGTTCTATTCCCATTACAAGGACATCCCCGACTTCATCAATCAGGTCGAAAACGGTCTGCTCTGCGAGATCGGCGCGCGTGTCCGCAGCTTCAGCGAACTTACCCTACCCGACCTCTATACGAGCATCGATGAGCTCGAGCCTGCTCCCGGCGCTGTTGAACTGCTGCAATACCTGGCGGACAACCGCGAGCTTATCGGCTCGCTCTTGGGGCCCGGCGGAGACCCGGCGTTTATTGAAAAAATCGTCGACCTTGTGCGCAACGAGGTATCGCAGCGCATGCAAACGGGTATCTTCCCGGCCGTACTGAAATCGTTCTTCGATTATTACCTCACCTCGGTGGTGGCCTCCGAGGTGGGGGTGGTGCAGCGCTGGTTCGCCACGGGCCTGCGCGAGTCGCCCAAGACGATGGCGTGCATCATGACGGTCATCGCGTTCGTCCGCCCGGGCGACCTGTACGGCATGCCCATTGAGATCAACGTGCCGAAGTACGGTATGAAGCTGTTCGAGTTGAACGTGGACAACTTCGACCTCGGTGCGGCGCGTGACTTTGAAACCCTGAACGCGATGAACGACGCTTCCAAACAGACGGAAGAGGAGTAGCAATGGCAGAGAATATCAAGGATGCAACAGGTGCGGCTCCGGTGCCCGAGGGCGCGATTTGGAACCCGGGCAACGCGACGGGCCAACTCCACCTGGGTATCGACGTGGGTTCCACCACGGTCAAACTCGCGGTGCTGAACGACGCCAACGAGATCGTGTACGCCAAGTATCAGCGCCATCACACCGACGTCCGCGCCTGCGCCCGCGACCTGTTCGAGGGCGCTGCGACCGTGCTGCCGACGGCCCAGATGACCTGCGCCATTACCGGTTCGGGTGGTCTGCTGCTCTCCCAATGGCTCGACCTGGAGTTTGTCCAAGAGGTCATTGCCAGCAAGCGCGCCGTCGAGACCCTCATCCCGTCTACCGATGTCGCCATCGAGCTGGGCGGCGAGGACGCCAAGATCATCTACTTCGACAACGGTATCGAGCAGCGCATGAACGGCACCTGCGCCGGCGGTACGGGCGCCTTCATCGACCAGATGGCAACCCTGCTGCACACCGACGCGAGCGGCCTCAACGAGCTCGCGGCCAACGCCACCACCATCTATCCCATTGCCAGCCGCTGCGGCGTCTTTGCCAAGACCGACGTGCAGCCGCTGCTCAACGAGGGAGCCCGCCCCGAGGATGTGGCCGCTTCCATCTTCCAGGCTGTCGTGACTCAGACCATCTCGGGCCTGGCGTGCGGCCGCCCCATCCGCGGTAACGTCGCCTTCCTGGGCGGCCCGCTGCAGTATCTCTCCGAGCTGCGCCACCGCTTCTACCTCACACTCAACCTGGACGAGGAGCACCGCATCGTGCCCCAAAACGCCCACCTGTTTGTGGCGAGCGGCGCCGCCATGGCGCACGAGTCCAGCAAGCTCAGCACGTTCCCGCAGCTCATCGAGGCCATCGATAGCCTCGGCGACACGCAGGGTGCCGAGGTCGAGCGCCTGGATCCGCTCTTTGCCAGCGACGATGATTTTGCCGAGTTCAAGGGTCGCCACGACACTGAGGTCGTCCCCAAGGGCAAGCTCGACGGCTACACCGGCCGCGTGTTCATCGGCATCGATGCCGGCTCCACCACCATGAAGGCCGCGCTCGTGGGGGAGGACGGTCAGCTGTTGCACACCTGGTACGGCAACAACAACGGCGACATCCTGGGCACGGCCAAGGTCATCATGGCCGATTTCTACAACCACATCCCTGCCGGCTGCACTATCGGCCACGTGACCACCACCGGTTATGGCGAGGCGCTGCTCATCGAGGCGCTCAAGGCCGACTCCGGCGAGATCGAGACCGTCGCGCACCTGCGTGGCGCCAAGGCGTTTCTGCCCGGCGTCGAGTTCATTCTGGACATCGGCGGCCAGGACATGAAGTGCCTGCGCGTGAAGGACGGCGTCATCGAGCACATCATGCTCAACGAGGCTTGCTCGTCGGGCTGCGGCAGCTTTATCGAGAGCTTCGCCGTCTCCATGGACATGGACGTGCGCGCGTTTGCCAATGCCGCCATCCATGCCAAGGCTCCGGTCGACCTGGGCAGCCGCTGCACGGTCTTTATGAACTCGCGCGTTAAGCAGGCGCAAAAGGAAGGCGCCACGGTGGGCGATATCGCGGCCGGCCTGTCCTATTCCGTCATCAAGAACGCCTTGTTCAAGGTCATTAAGCTGCGCGATCCCAAGGAGATTGGCAGTCAGGTGATCGTCCAGGGCGGCACCTTTATGTCCGACGCCACGCTGCGTGCATTTGAGCAGCTCACCGGTGTTCACGCCGTGCGTCCCGACATTGCCGGCTGCATGGGCGCCTATGGTGCGGCCCTGCTCGCCCGCGATCGCGCCGGCGCCGACGGCACCTCTACCATCCTTTCGGCCGAGGACATCGCGCACCTCACTGTGACGCAAAAGCACGTCCGCTGCGGCCGCTGCTCCAACAACTGCCAGCTCACCGTCAACGACTTTGGCGGCGGCAGGCGCTTCATTACCGGTAACCGCTGCGAGAAGGGTGCCGGCCACAAAAAGCAGAAGACCGAGGCTCCCAACCTCTTCAAAAAGAAAAACGAGCTGCTCTTTGGCCGCGAGGTCCTGAGTCCCGACGAGGCCCCGCGCGGCACCGTCGGTATCCCGCGCGCGCTCAACATGTACGAGAACTACCCCTTCTGGCATGCGTTCTTTACGCGCCTGGGCTTTAGCGTGCAGCTGTCCGACCAGTCGAGCAAGAAGACCTACCAGGCGGGCATCGAGTCCATGCCGTCCGAGAGCGTGTGCTATCCGGCCAAGATGAGCCACGGTCATGTGATGAACCTCATCGACCGTGACGTCGACTTTATCTGGATGCCGTGCGTGCGCTGGGAGCGCAAAGAGGACCCGACGGCTGGTAACTGCTACAACTGCCCCATCGTCATGAGTTACCCCACGGCGCTGGCGCTCAACATCGACGAGATCCGTGAACAGAACATCGAGTTCCTGTATCCGTTTGTGCCCTATCACGATAAGACCGAGCTCAAGCGCCGCTTGTACCAGGTGCTCGCCGTCGACCGCGTGGCCGACGCCGAGGCCGGTCGCGGTCGCGTGCGCGGACCCAAGATCACCCGCTCCGAGATCGATGCCGCCGTCAATGCCGCCTATGAGGCCGATGCACGTTTTCATGAGGACATCCAGACCATGGGCGAGGAGGCCCTTAAGTGGGTCGAGGACCACGGCGGCCACGGCATTGTGCTCGCCGGCCGTCCCTACCACAACGACCCCGAGATCAACCACGCCCTGCCCGAGCTTATCTCGAGCTTTGGCTTTGCGGTCTTTACCGAGGATTCGCTCGCGCACCTGGTGAAGCCCGAGCGCCCGATCCGCGTCGTTGACCAGTGGATGTACCACAGCCGCCTGTACGCCGTCGCCCGCTTTGTGACCATGCGCAACGATCTGGACTTGATCCAGCTGAACTCCTTTGGGTGCGGCCTGGACGCCCTCACCACCGACCAGGTGCAGGAGATTCTGGAGGCCAGCGGCAAGATTTACACCGTGCTCAAGATCGACGAGGTGTCCAACCTGGGCGCCGCGCGCATCCGCATCCGCTCGCTCATGGCGGCGCTCAAGGACCAGGAGGCCGAGCGTCTGGCCGAGGCAACCGCTGCGGGTGAGGCCTACGAGCAGGGCGATGCCGCGCCGGTGGCGCCCTCCACGGATGCCCCTGCGTTCGCGAGCCGTAAGTACAGGTTCGAAGCGCAGCGTGAGAGCGCCTCGACTGCATGGCCCAAGGTGCCCTTTACCGAGCAGATGCGCGACGAGGGCTACACCATCCTGTGCCCGCAGATGGCGCCGATCCACTTTGACCTGGTCAAAGAGGTGTTCCGTGGTGCCGGCTACAACCTGGAGCTGCTGCCCTCGACCGATCACGACGCCGTCGAGGCCGGCCTGCGCTACGTAAACAACGACATTTGCTACCCGTCCATTTTGGTGACCGGTCAGATTATGGAGGCCATCGAGAGCGGCCGATACGACCTGTCCAAGACCGCCGTAGTCATCAGCCAGACCGGCGGCGGCTGCCGTGCCACCAACTACATCGCGCTCATCCGCAAGGCCCTGCGCGAGAGCGGCCATCCCGAGATCCCCGTGATCTCGCTTTCGGCCGTGGCGCTCGGCGAGGACAACCCCGGCTTCAAGATTACGCCGGCGCTGCTTAAGCAGGCTGTGTACGCGGTGCTCTTTGGCGACGTGATGATGCAGATGCTCTACCGCTGCCGCCCGTACGAGGCCACGCCCGGTGCCGCCAACGCGCTCTACGAGGAGTACATGGCGCGCGCCCGCAAGCTCGCGCCCAAGTTCAACAGGCATAACTACACCAAGCTTGCTCGCGAGGCCATCCGCGCGTTCGACACTATGCCGCTCGTGGGCGAGGGCACCAAGCCGCGCGTGGGCGTGGTCGGCGAGATCCTGGTCAAGTTCCATCCCACGGCAAACAACCACGTGGTCGATGTCATCGAGCGCGAGGGCTGCGAGGCTGTGGTTCCGGGCCTACTCGACTTCTTCCTGTACTCCATGAGCAATGCCGAGCTGCAGAAGGACGAGCTGGGCAGCTCTGCTACGACGCGCGCAGGCATGCAGGCGCTCATCAAGCTCGTGGACTGGATGCGTACGCCGGTGGAAGAGCTGCTCGAGAAGTCTCGCCGCTTTGAGGCGCCCGAGCGCATCGGCACCATGGCCGACAAGGCCCGCACGGTGCTTTCGGTGTGCAACAACATGGGCGAGGGCTGGCTGCTCACGGCCGAGATGCTTGACCTCATCGACCACGGCGCGCCCAACATCATCTGCACGCAGCCCTTCGCGTGCCTGCCCAACCACGTGGTGGGCAAGGCCGTGATCAAGGAGCTGCGCCGCCAGCACCCCGAGAGCAACATCGTAGCGGTCGATTACGACCCGGGTGCGTCGGAGGTGAACCAGCTCAATCGCATCAAGCTGATGATCAGCGTGGCGAAGGAAAACATGCGCGCCGGCAAGGGCTTTAAGCTCGAGAAGGTGGCGCCGCTCGCGATGGACGAGGTCACCGGCCAGATGCGTGCCCACGACGGCTGCGCGAACTGCGGACCGGCCAGCGAGGAGGCCGTGGCATCGGTCGCTGAGCGCCTGGGACGCGGCATTAAGAAGTAAACGGCCCGCTTTGGGCTGGATATGAGACAAACGGGTGGCAGCCGTGCCGGCTACCACCCGTTTTTGCTGGACATATGTTGCGTAAATGGGCTTGTTAACGCCTTCAGCGGACTCGGATTTCGGAAGTGCGGGGAAAAACGCGAACCTCCCGAGCACACTCCTCTTTTGGGCTCTCGTTACCTGCGGTTTTGTTGTTAAAAAAGTCGGTCTGGTCGACGAAACTCATTTTTTCACCGCACTTCCGAAAACGACGTCTCGGTGGCACAAAAAATTGCCCTCGGAGCCCTGAGTTAATGAACAGGTGTAGCCGTTCACCGCGTAAAAGCGTCCGTTTGTAGAACCAGCCCCCGGCTCGTAGCCTCCATACGGTTGAATAAAACACATCTATGGAATTACGTAAGAGAGGACCGTTTCATGAGCTACAAGACCGTTTGCGTTGCCGGCGGCGGCGTGCTGGGAAGCCAGATTGCCTTTCAGGCTGCCTACTGCGGCTTTGATGTAACGATTTGGCTGCGCAGCGAGGGCAGCATCGGCCGCACCCAGCCCAAAATCGATCATGTGCGCGAGGAGTACATTGCTGCTATCGAGGGCATGGCGGATGGCACGGGCGAGTGGTGCGCCGGTATCGCCGATAGCGACCAGACCTTCGACAGGGAGGCGGCACTCGCCGCCGTTGAGCGCGCCTACTCCACACTCAAGCTGGAGCTCGATCTTGCCAAGGCAGTGGCCGACGCCGACCTGATCATCGAATCTATGGCCGAGGACACCCAGGCAAAGATCGACTTCTACAAGAAGCTCGCCCCGGTTCTTCCGCAAAAGACCGTTGTCGTGACAAACTCCTCCACGCTGCTGCCGAGCACCTTTGCCAAGTACACCGGCCGCCCCGAGAAGTACCTATCGCTACACTTTGCCAACTCTATCTGGAAGAACAACATGACCGAGGTCATGGCCCAAAGCCAAACCGACAAGCGCTATTTCGATGAACTCGTCGACTTTGCCAACGACATCCGCATGCTGGCGCTTCCCGTCAACAAGGAAAAGAACGGCTATCTGCTCAATTCCATGCTGGTGCCATGGCTGCTTTCGGGCCTCGACCTGTATGTCTCGGGCGTGAGCGATCCCAAGAGCATCGACCTCGCATGGACGCGCGGCACCGGCGCTCCCAAGGGCCCGTTCCGCGTATTCGACACCGTGGGCATCCAGACGGCGTACAACATCGTTATGCAGTATCAGAAGGTCCCGGGCCTGGTGAGCCCGCTGCTCAAGAAGATGATGATGCCCTACAACTTTAAGGCTATGGCGTCCGTCCTCAAGAAGATGCTCGACGAAGGCAAGCTGGGCGAAAGCTCGGGCGAGGGCTTCTTCAAGTACTAAAAAATGATCCCTCGGCAACATTGGGAAACGTATCATTTGCAGCGTCATGCGCCGCATGGCCCGTGTGCTATTTCGGCGCATGACGCAAAAGAAACTGATGTGTGGGGATAGAGGGGAAACGGTAATGAATCGGCAAATCGTGCTTAAGCAGGATATCCTCGACGCGCTTTCCGCCGTCGGTATGTGCGCAGGGCAGACGGTTATGGTCCATTGCTCGCTCAGCGCGCTTGGATATGTGTGCGGCGGCGCGCAGCCGGTGATCGAGGCGCTGCTCCAGATGGTGGGCGAGGCCGGTACCATCATGATGCCGACGCAATCATGGAAAAACTTGGACCCCGAGAGTGGTGTCCATTGGCAAGAGCCGCAAGAATGGTGGCAGCTGATTCGCGATAACTGGCCTGTCTATGACAAGCGCATTACGCCCACCAACACGATGGGTGCCGTGGCTGAGATGTTCCGGACGTGGCCGGGCACGTTTCGCAGCGATCACCCAGCGCGTTCAGTGGCGGCAAACGGCCAGCATGCGCAATTCCTGACGGAGAACCACGACCTGAGCAACATCTTTGGCGATGGATCGCCCATCGCGCGTCTGTACGATTTGGACGGCTATGTTCTGCTGGTGGGCGTTGGCTATGACAAGAATACGTCACTGCATTTGGCAGACGCCCGTGCGCAGTACCCCGGCAAGCACGACTGCGTGGAACACAGCGCGATCATGGAAAACGGCCAGCGCGTGTGGAAGGAGTACCGCACACTTTTTGTCGACGGCGAGGACTTCGACGAGATCGGCGCTGCTTTTGAGCGTGAATGCCCGGTGCGTACGGCGCCTCTCGGTAACGGAATGATTCGCTTTATGCGCCAACGCGAGCTTGTCGATTTTGCCGTGGACTGGATTGAGCGGCATCGCGGCTGCCTTGAATAGTTCGGGGGCGGAAGCATTGGGGGTTTACGGTAGTATGCGACAAGATCTGAATAGGTCGAGCAAGAGCTGTGGCGCGCGTTGACGTTTGCCCAATAGAACGCAAAAAAATGCACCGTTCGCCGATACTCCTCTCGCGAGTGGTTGCCATATGGTTTGATGTTAGAAACACATAGTTTCCGGCGGGCCGCGGGTGACGTTTGCTTTGATATCGGAGGTACCAAGTATGTTTTGCACTCCGTTAAACAAGTATCGGGCTGGTTAACATGAGCCGCCGTGCTATCTCGATAGCCCTTGCAGTGGTCTGCCTGGCTGTGCTCCTGGGCGCTGCAGGGCAGTTTGCTATAAATCGAGAAACATCCTATATGCAGGAATGCGTTTCCGAAGGCTTTGCCATTGATGGTTACTATCGGGATGACAAAACAAGTCTGGAAACTCTGGCCTTTCATGAAGAGGATAACCATCGTTGGCAACTGGTCGACAAAGACGGCAGCTGCGTTGACGGGCAGTTTAAGCGTACGGACGACCCCAATATTTTGGTATTAACGAGGGAATACGGCGAAAAAATCGGTACGGTCCACGTGGCGTATATATCGCGCCGACGCAATCAGGGGCAGATTTACCTATTTAGAGATACCAAGGTGACCCGTTTTTATCTGGTGAGCACCAAACCGGCGTTTATGGTGGAGTCTGGCGATGTCGATGTGGACAGTTGATTCACGGCAATAAAACAGCGAGCGGGGCGTGGTCGTGAACTGCGCCCCGCTTTTTGCGCGTGTTCTTGTCGCGTCTGCGCCTCATCGTGACTTGCACCCGTGCGCATCCATCCTGCGCTCGGATTACTTCACGTCAAACTCTACGCGGTCGAGTTCGGGCACATTGAGGTCGATGAGTTTGCGGGCGACGTGGCGGTCGTGTGCCCCGAGCGCCTCGCTTGTCGTCACGTGGGCGACAATCTCACGCTCGACAAGGCTGTCCTTGTCGCCCTCGGTAGCCGAGGTCTCGACGGCGACGGTGTAATCCTTAAAGCTTGGCAGCACCGCGGCAAGCTCGCGTGTGGTCTCGGTGACGCCGTAGCCGTCTTGCACGCCGGCCTGCGCCGAGCCAATAGAACCCGCCGTCATGACGATGCAGGGGATGGCAAAGATCATCGTGCCCACAATGATGCGGCGGCGCACTTTGCGTGACAGCTCGTCGACCTCAGCGTTTTCCTCGGCGGTCACGACGCCGTCGCCGTTCAGGTCGCGCTTGAGCGGCACGCGCAATAGAAGTAGCACGGTTTCGGCAGCCAGTGCGATAAAGACCACGTTGATGCCAAACTCGTAAAGCGCCGAGAGAAACAGCGATCCGCTTGCGATGGCGATGCCGTAGCCCGCTGCGCACAGGGGCGGCATCAGCGCGGTCGCTACGGCCACACCGGCGATGAGCGTGGCGGGTTCCTGGTCGCGCGAGTTGCCCAGGCCACCCGCAAAGCCACCCGCGAGCGCGACGGCAAGGTCCCATACAGTCGGTGTCGAATTGTCGATGATGGCGGCCGTGGTGGTGCCGAGCGGCGAGAGCTTAAAGTACAGCGTGGATGTGATCAGGCATAAGGCCATCTGCAGTGCGAGGCCGGCAATGGCCTCGACAGTAATCTCGCGGTCGAGCGTGGCGACGCCGTATGCCATGGCAAGGACCGATCCCATGAGCGGACAGATGAGCATGGCGCCCACGATGGCGATGTCCGAGTCGATATCGAGGCCGATGCTCGCGATGAGCATGGCGATGATGAGGATGCACAGGTGCGAGCCGGTCAGGCGCGCCCCGTTTACAAAACGCTTGCGGATCACGTGGTAGGGTGCGCGGCCCTCGCGAATGTTGAATGCGCGCTTTAGGAAGCGGGCGGCGTTCTCCATGGCCTCGCTATGGGCGGGGCGGATGCCGTGGCGCCGGTGATGGCGTTCGCGTAGTCGCTTGATCTGTTGTTTGTCGAGTTCCATGTCCACCTCGTTCTGGCACGGGCCGCGCAACGCGCCCGTTGTCTTAACTCTACACCGTGGCGGGCAGGTCGGTTATCCTGCCATGGAGTTTAGGCGAGCAGACAAATGAGGACGCATCATCTGCGGATACGGCCGAGGGTTTTGGCAGATACAAAAAAGCGCGGGATCGGATTGGCTCCGACCCCGCGCTTTGCGTTGGCGCGTTGTTGTTGGGCCTAGCCCAGCAGGCTCAGGCCCACGGAGACAAATGCCAGGATAACGCCGACGATAGACTCGCCGCCGAGCAGGCCGCTGGCGACAACCAGGCCCTGTTCCTGGAAGGCGGCGTCCTTGGCAGCCCTCTCCTCGTCAGAAAGATCAGCGGTGGCGTCGCGGTGGGCGGACCACTTGTCGTAGGCGAGCTTGACGCAGGAGCCCAGGAATGCCGTGAGTGACATGTAGAACGGCAGATACACGCCCAGGCCGATCATCATGGCCGGAATGCCGAGCCAGTACATGACGATGCCGGCGATAAAGCCGCCTGCAAACCACGGCACGCTCGGAATGCCCGAGACCATGGTGGCAACCACGCTTGCCTGCGCGGCCACAAAGCTCTTGTCGGGACCAAAGGCATCCGGACCATAGGCGGTGACGAGCGCGACCATGACGGCTGCGGCGACCAGGGCGCCCACGATGCCGCCGATGGCCTGGCCGATCCACTGCGCACGCGGGTTGGTGCCCAGCACGGCGCCGGCTTTAAAGTCGTTCATGACGTCGCCCGCAAGGCCGCACGCCACGGCTACGATGCCGGCGATAAAGAACAGCTTGACCTGAGTAATCTGTGCAAAGGCAGCCACGATGAGCATAACGATGAGGCCAAAGATCTCCATGGGGTCGATGCCCGTCTGGCCGCAGCTCTGTGCGCTCATGATGGTGGTGACAAAGGTGAACAGCGTCACGATGACGGCCGGAACGGGACCAAGGTCAAGCACGATGGCGATGATCACGGCGATGGCGGCAGCGCCCAGGCCGATGATGCCGGCGTCGAGCTTAAGGGAGCCCGAGATGAGCGATTGCTCGTCGGTGTCGGTGGAGCTGTCGGCGGCAAGACCGCGGACGATGCCGGTGACCTGCGGCAGGATGTCCTTAAGGACGACGGCGACGCCAAAGCCCATCATGAGGCCCATGCCGAGCGACTTGACGATGCCCTGCGCAGTCACAACGTCGAATAGACCGGCAGCGGTGCCGCCCACGATGATGCCAAAGTTACCTAGCAGCGCACCGGCAAACCAGAAGGCAACCGGGGCGAAGCCCACCAAAAAGCCGATGGAGAGCAGCATGGGCGAGTTATAGATGGCAAAGGTCACGCCGGGGATATTGAGCGTGCACAGCATACTGGGCACCACGCCCAGAGCGTCGCGAAGCACGCTGTAGATGCCTGCGATGGCCATGGAGCCAAAGAGCTGCTTGCCGGTCTTGCCGCCGGCCTCGGTGGCGCGCAGTGTCTGAGCTGCGGCGTTACCGGTGGGAAACTCCAGCGCGGCGTCCACGATAAAGTGGCGATGGATGAGCGCCGTTGCCAGAAGGCCCAAGATGGTGCCGGCGAGCGCCACGATAAACATGTCGAGCCAGCTGATCTGGTCGGCATAGCCCAGCATCCAAGCGCCCGGGATGGTAAACGCCAGGCCGCCGGCGACCATGGCGCCCGCGGACATGATGGTGTGGGTGACGTTGGCCTCGTTGAGGCTGGCGTTGCCCATGAGTTTGAGGAAGAACAGCGAGATGACGGCAGCGAAGATGATCGGCCAGGGGAGCGCGCCCATCTTGAGGGCGGTGTAGGCCGAGCTTGCCGTGATGATCACGCAGCCAAGGACGCCGATGACGACGCCGCGCAGCGTGAGTTGCCCGCGCATCGAGGTGCGGTTCGAGGGATTGCTCATATAGAACTCCTTTGCGTATATCCGCTTCCCCCGGGAGCGCCGCTACGGATACGGCGCGGGAAGTCGGGTTACCAAGGGCCGCCGCGTGAGCCCGCGCGCGACCGCGCATCAGTATAGCCGCAAGGTAGTCATTTTGGGACGGGGCTATTTTAGCTACCCTTTGACAGTCGACGAATTATCTGGGATTGGGGCAAATATCAACCGACATATTGGGGTAGCTAAAATGGCCCCGTCCCAAAATGACTACCTGGGATGGCTGGTTCGGGTAGGCGATATACTGCTGGGCAGACGAAAGGAGCGCCGACGATGCTTAATGGGTGCGCATATATATTGACGGTCGACGTGGGCAACACGTTCATTCGCTTTGGCCTGTTTGCAGAGGATTCGGCCGCGGCGCAGGAATGTCCGCTTGCGACGTGCGAGATCACCACGCCGTCGAGCATCACAGCAGACGAGGCGCGCATGCGTCTCGTGCAGGTCATGGCCGCACTGGCGGCCGATGCGGGCATGCCGGGTGCGCTTGTGCCCGCAGCCGCAGTGCTGAGTTGCGTGGTGCCGGCGCTCGAGCGCCCGTGGAAGACGGCGCTTTCCCGCACTTGTACGGGGCGCGTGCTCACCGTGGGGCCGGGCCTCAAGACCGGCATGCCCGTGCACTACGACGATCCGGCCGAGATCGGCCCCGACCGCATCGCCGATGCCGTGGCGGCACGCGCCGTCTACGGCTCTCCCTGTATCGTGATCGACTTGGGTACCACGACCAATATCGAGGTCATCGACGCGCGCGGTACCTTTGTGGGCGGCGTCATCGCGCCGGGTCTGGCGCTTGGCGCCCGCTCGCTTTCGGCTGCTGCGGCGCGCCTGCCGCAGGTTGAGCCTTCGGCGCCAACGCACGTCATCGGCCGCAACACGCGCGAGGCCATGCGCTCGGGCGTGGTTCTGGGCGAGGTGGCCCGCATCGACGGCATGCTCGACATGGTGCTCGCCGAGATGCGCGCGACCAAGGCCGCGGGGGAGGGCGATGTGCCCATCGTCATTACCGGCGACGATGCCGACCCGCTCGCGGCGCTGGTCGGCCATAGCCTGACGGTCGATGACGCGTTGACGCTGCGGGGTCTCGCCGAGCTGTACCGCATCAACCAAAAGCCCCGCCGCGTGTAAATGTGAGGGCGCCGGTGGGACAAACGCCCTACCTTTCACCTGCTACAATGGGTCAAACTATTGCGATTACGGAGGTGTCTGCCATGTCGGACGATCTTCATCAAACTTCGTCAGGCAAGCGCCTGGACGTCATTAGCTGGGACGAGTTCTTTATGAGCGTGGCCATCGCCGCGCAGCGCCGCAGCAAGGACCCCAACACGCAGGTGGGCGCGTGCATCGCCAGCACCAACCACCGCATCCTTTCGGTGGGCTACAACGGTACGCCCTCGGCGCTCAACGACGACTTTTTCCCGTGGGGCACGAGCGACGACCCGTTGCAGGACAAGCACAACTACGTGGTGCATGCCGAGGCAAACGCCGTGCTCAACTACCGTGGCTCGCTCAAAGATCTTGAGGGTTCCACGGTCTACGTCACGCTGTTCCCGTGCCACGACTGCGCCAAGATTTTGGCGCAGGTGGGCGTGGGCGAGGTTGTCTACCTGGACAACAAGTACGCCGACACCGATGACGGACGCATCAGCCGCCGCATCCTCGACTCCTGCGGCATCAGCTACCGCCAGGTTATCGTCGATGTTCACATCGGCACCGAGGGGCAGGCTCGGCAGTAGCGCGTGGCAACGCCAGCTGGCAACAAAAAGCAGCTAAAATGGCCCCGTCCCAAATTGACTGCTCGTGAAAGTCGTGTCCGCACGCATGGCTGGCGCCTAAGCGGGTACATGGCTGTAGTAACATAGCCCCTGTCCGCGGGCGTGCCCGCGTTATTGTGAGAAAGGAGCCCCTGTGGCTGTTAACGAAGAGCTGCTTAAGAAGGTTCTTGAAGAGATTCGCCCCAACCTGCAGGCCGATGGCGGCGATATGGAGTATGTGGGCGTCGACGACGAGGGCGTTGTCAAGCTGGAGCTGCAGGGCGCCTGCGCCGGCTGCCCCATGAGCTCGCTAACCCTGTCTATGGGCATCGAGCGTATCCTGAAGGAGCATGTGCCCGGCGTTACCCGCGTTGAACAGGTCAATGCTTCCGGCGAGGCCGAGGACCTGTACGACGAGTACGCGCCGTTCTAAGATGCGAAAGCTGCGGACGGTACGCTTCGCATAGACGTTACGCCATAATATGCGGCTGCGAGCGTAAGGCCCGCGGCCGCATTTGTATGTAGGGAGCAGGGGGATCGATATGCTCAACGACCTCTACCATATGCTTGATCCCGTCGCGATCTCGGCGGGCCCCATCACCATCTACTGGTACGGCCTGGCCTACGTGGTCGGTGCTCTGCTCACGGCGGTCGTTATGTACCGCACGCAGCGTCGTTGGGGCTTCGACATTACGATTGATGACCTGACGAGCGTCGTGGTCGGCGCGGTCTTTGGCCTCATTATCGGTGCGCGCCTGTTCTACGTCGTCTTTTACGGTGATGGCTACTACTGGGCGCACCCGCTCGAGATCTTTGCCACCAACGAGGGCGGCATGAGTTTCCACGGTGGCCTGGTCGGCGGCATTATCGGCGGCATCATCGTGTGCCGCATGTATAAGCTCGACGCCTGGACCATTGCCGACCTTGCAGTTATCGGTGCTCCGCTGGCGCTGTGCCTGGGCCGTTGTGCCAACTTTGTCAACGGAGAGCTGTGGGGCAAGCCGACCGATCTGCCGTGGGGCGTGGTCTTTGGCGGGACTGCGGGCGAGATGCCTCGTCACCCCTCCCAGCTCTACGAGGCATTTCTGGAGGGCATCGTGCTCTTTTGCATTCTGCAGGTGCTCAGCCGCAAAAAGCCGCTACTGCCCCAAGGCACGTTTATGGGCGTGTTCGTGATGGGTTACGGCATCGTCCGCTTCCTCGTCGAGTTCGTGCGCGTGCCCGACGCCCAGCTTGGCTATCTGCTGGGTGGCGTTATCACCATGGGTCAGCTGCTGAGTTTGCCGCTCGTGATCGCCGGCCTGGCGCTCATTATCTTCGCCCGACACCGCAATCGCCCCCAGCGCATCTACCTCGACGCCTAACCACCACATACCACCACAAAGGGGACAGGCACCTTTGTGGTGGTTTTGCCGAGTTTGATAGGTTTCTAGAAAGGCTCTTTGGACCGTGAAGGATTCCGACCTCTCCACAACGGCTGCGCGCGATGCCGCTCGCATCGTCTGGTTTAAGCGCTACCCCGCCAAGCAGACGCTCATCGCATTTTTGCTCGCGCTGTTGGCGACCACGGCGTTTTCCATCGATCCCGCCCCGGTGTCGAGCAACGCAGTCTTGGCGATTGACCCCAAAGCCTCAGGTATGCTGTACGTGTGCTACGAGGTACTCCTCTCGTTTGCCGGCCATACCGACGCGGTCATGCTGCTTGCACTTGCCTGCCTGCTCACGCTGCCGTTTCGCTACGTGTTCTTTGGCCGCGGCGACACCTGGCGCCCATCAATCATTCTGCCGTCGCTGTTTTTCGCCATCTGCATGGTGTTCGGCCGCAGCTACGACCTCACCGACTCGGCCGAGATCGTCCTTGGCGACAAAGCTCGCATCATCTGCGCCTGGATTGGCGGCGCGGGCTGGATGCTCCTGGCGATCGTTGCCTTCTACCTTGCCTTTGAGTGTCTAGATTGGCTGAGCTCTCGGCGCATTCCGTTTTCCGAAGCGCACTTTGGCCGCATATGGCGTGTGGCTCACGCCGTACTCTCGGTCCATCCCTTTGCCGGGCCCTTCCTGGTGCTTATGATCGCCTGGGCGCCCACGCTCATCGCTTCGCTGCCCGGCCTTTTTATGGGAGATACGGGTGCGCAGATTCGCCAGTGGTTCAACTATCCCAACGGCACGAGCGACTACCTGCGCCTACTCAACCCCAACGTGCTGCTCAACGGACATCACCCCGTGGTGCACACGGCCATTATCGGCTCGTGCGTTCAGCTGGGGCTTTCGCTGTTCAACAGCGCTAACGCGGGCCTCATCATCTATACCTGCGCTCAATTTGTCATCACGGCTGCCTGCATGGCCTATTCCATCTCGTCGCTGCGCAAACTGGGCGTGAGCCTGCCGGTCCGCGGCGTGATCTTGCTGTTCTTTGCGTTTATGCCGATGTTCTCTAACTACGCGGCGTTGCTCACCAAAGATGTGCTGTTTGCCGACGCGTTTTTAGTGCTGTTGGTGCAGACCGTCAAGCTCGTGGCATGTGGCTTGCCCCGTCGTGATGCCAATGTCGAGCGAGCGGGCGAGAAAGCCACCGTGCTCTTTGCGCGCCACGACTGGCTGCTGCTCGCTCTGGGCGCCATGGGTTCCACGTTTCTGCGCAACGGCGGCCTGGTGTTTCCCCTGGCGGCATGCGTAATCGCGTCGGCGTTTTGCGCATGGGACGCGCATGTGGCTCGTCGTGCAGCCAAGCAGGCTGGTGCTGCGCCTTCGGGCGCCATCTCGCGCTTCCGCTGGGTGGGAGTTCTTGCGGTGCTTGCACTCTGCCTTGCCTTTAATATGTGCTTCACCAAGGTCTTTATGCCGGCGCACGACATCACTCCTGGTTCCAAGCGCGAAATCCTCTCGATTCCGTTTCAGCAGACCGCTCGTTTCGTCCAAAAGCACGACGGCCTCAACTCGGGCGTCAACCCCACGGTTAAGGAGGACGGCACCATCGTGGAGGCTCCTTGCGACGGCTTGGTGACCGACGAAGAGCGTGCCGTGATCGACCGTGTGCTCAAGTACGAGAATCTGGGCCGCCGCTATAACCCGGATAAGTCGGATGCCGTCAAAAATTGCTTTAACGAATACGCCTCGCAGGAGGACATCAAGGCCTATTTTGAGGTGTGGGCCCAGATGTTCAAAAAGGATCCCGAGTGCTATATCTCGGCGCTCATCAATAACTATTACGGCTACTTTTATCCGAGTGCCCGCGATGCGTGGGTCTACAGCACGGCGCGCAGTGCCGAGATTATGGCGCGTCCCGACAATCTCAAGTACTTCGACTTCCATCCGGTCGATAGCAAGGTTGTGCGCTGGTGCGACCACCTGATCAACCTGTATCGCGTGGCGGTGCAGCGCATCCCGTTTATCTCGCTCACCATGAGCTCGGCCACTTATGTGTGGATCATGATCGCCGCGGTGGTCTACCTGCTGCGTCGTCATTCATGGCGTGCGCTGGCGATTTGGGTGCCACTGATGGGTGTGCTCGCCGTGTGCCTGATTGGCCCGTGCAACGGGTCGACCTACATGCGCTACCTGTATCCGGCCATCGCCTGCATGCCCTTCGCCATCGGCGCCACCGTCACCCGCAGCGACTTCCTCTGGTCCTAACTTGGTGCATTGGGGTCAGGTTACTTTGCACCAAAGGGTGGCATCATCACGACGCCTTCATTTTGGGGTTTATCTCGCAGGCCAGTAGGTATATCATAACGACGTTTGTTTATATTGCCCGAGCATCTGCGCTGGGCTTTAGGTCGAAACCGATAGGAGACACGTATGTCCGGACACTCTAAGTGGGCCACAACCAAGCATCGTAAGGGCGCGCAGGACGCCAAGCGTTCCGCCCTTTTCTCCAAGCTCAGCCGCAACATCACCGTTGCTGCCCGTCTCGGCGGTGACCCGCTGCCCGAGAACAACGCCAGCCTCGCCGCTGCCGTTGCCAAGGCCAAGGCTCAGTCCATGCCTAAGGACAAGATCAAGTCCGCTATCGACAAGGCTTTTGGTTCGGGCGCCGATGCTGCCGTCTACGAGAACATCGTGTACGAGGGCTACGGTCCCGCCGGCGTTGCCGTCTACGTCGACTGCCTGACCGACAACCGCAACCGTACTGCCGCTGATGTCCGTTCCGCCTTCTCCCACGCTGGTGGCAACCTGGGCACCTCCGGCTCCGTCGCCTTCCAGTTTGAGCGCAAGGGCCAGATCGTCGTCGCCAAGGAGATCCTGGACGAGAACGCCAAGAAGGAGACCATGATCGCCAACGGTGCTGCCGGTGACGAGGATGAGTTCATGATGGCCATCGCCGAGGCCGGTGGCGAGGACTACGAGGACGCCGGCGAGGAGTGGATCGTCTGGACTGCTGCCAACGACGTTATGGCTGTCTCCAAGGCGCTCGAGGAGCAGGGCGTCCAGGTCAAGGGCTCCGAGACCACCATGGTCCCGACCACCCCGACCGAGGTCTCCGGCGCCGACGCCAAGAAGGTTCAGCGCCTCATCGACCGTCTTGAGGAGCTCGACGACGTCCAGGATGTTTACAGCACCATGGACATGACCGACGAGGTCATCGCTGCCCTCGAGGAGGAGTAGCGCCCGCACGGGTTAAGCCGTGCATATCTGGGCATAATGAAGCGAGCATGCAAGCCTCGTGGAATAGATGAGCCGGATCCGCGTGCGTAGAGCACCGGACCCGGCTCTTTTATAATGATGCGAACCGTTTTGCATTTCGAGAGCCGAGATTTGAAGGGAGCGCCGCGTGCGCGTACTCAAACGAGCCCTAGCGATCGTGTACCTTGCCGCCACCATCGTGGCGCTGGGTACGCTTGTCTGCCAGTTTTGGGGGCCGTATACGTATCGCTTTATGTTGCTGATGCGCGACCCCATGCCGCGCATCGTCGTCACGGCGTGCGCCGGCGTCGTGGCGATCGGCGTGCTGGTAAGCTTCTTCCGCCTGATGTTCGCCCGTCGCGAACCGTCCTGCGTGCATCCGGCGGGGGAGCGCAATATCGAGGTTACCCTCGCGGCGCTTTCTTCGTGCGCCAGGGCTGCTGCCGAGCGCGACGACCGCGTGATGGTCGAGCATGTCGAGGCCCGCGTCCAAGGCTCCGACGATTCGCACGTCCGTTTTAAGGTCGAGGCTATCGCGCTTGACGATAAGGACGTGGCATCTCTGGCTACCGCGATGCAGCAGCGCATCGAGAAAGCTTGCGACACCATGCTCGGTACGCCGGGTACGACTACGCGCGTCCGTTTTTTGCCGTCCAAGACTACCGTCCAGACCGTGGAGGTTTCCGGTGAGTGATACCAATCAAGATAAGACCGTCCGCACCCCGCGCCTGACCATCGATCAGAGCGCCGCGCCGGCAAGCGAGGTCGTCGATCCCAAGGTAGAGGGCACCGAGTCGCGTGACGCGGTCGTCGACGACTTTGACGAGGCCATGGGTCTCATTAAGGGCACGGGGGCGGCTATCTGGAGCTATGCCGTTCGCCATCCCAACACCACGCTCGGCGCCGTCGCGGGTTTTGTGCTCGCGGTGCTGGTGCTCACGCTCGGCCTGTGGGACACGCTGGTCATCGCATTCTTCGTGCTGATCGGGGCTGTGATCGGCCAGATTCGCGATGGCGAAAACGGGATCGTCAACTTCTTCGGCCGCCTGTTTAGCGGTCGCTAGCATGTATTCGACCGCCGCGTATGCGGTGGGCATAAGGAGGAACCATGGCTTTTAACACGAAGGTCGATGTGACCGATACCGAGCTCGAGGCGGACGAGACCGTCGTCGCCGAGGCCGAAGGCGTGACGCTCGAGGACGAGGCGCTTGTCGAGGCCGAATCCGAAGACGAGGTTGACGAGGACGACGAGGAGGCTGACGAGTCCGAGGACTCGCTGACCTATTCTAACGGCGTGATCGAGAAGATCGTCGCCATGGCCACTCGCGAGGTGCCGCACGTCTTGGGCATGAAGGGCAACCTCATGCACTTTGTACAGGAGCAGTTTGGTGCCGAGAACCTGACCAAGGGCGTGACGGTCGAGGTCACCGATGACAACCGCGTGGTCGTCAACATTTCCGTCATTATCGAGTATGGCGCCTACGCGCCCGCGATTTTCGACGACGTTAAGGCGCGTGTGACCGAGCGCCTCGCCGCGATGACCGGCCTTGAGGTGGCGGGCGTCAACCTACGCATCGAGGATGTCATCACCCCCGAGGAGTACGAACGCCGCACCAACCAGCACGAGTAACCTGCCAAAAAGGGACAGGTTTATTTTGGCAGGTTTTATCTGCGAAAACGTCAAACGGCCGGCCGCGCAGGAACATGCGCGGCCGGCCGTTCTTTGTATGCCCCCGATGCGGGCATACCGCTCGTCTAACTAAGGGTTGCAATTGCCGCGTTCCG
The DNA here is from genome assembly GCF_003472525.1 of Collinsella sp. AM10-26. Classification (NCBI taxonomy): domain Bacteria; kingdom Bacillati; phylum Actinomycetota; class Coriobacteriia; order Coriobacteriales; family Coriobacteriaceae; genus Collinsella; species Collinsella sp. AM10-26. The sequence goes on along the minus strand of NZ_QRMC01000001.1, from coordinate 124,453 downwards.
CGTTACCCTAATGGGCGCATTGTTTCCAAATTGTTAACGAGGAGTTGCCGTAATGGCTGACGAGCACGAAACAGAAAGCAAGGCATGGGCGATTGAGGCCGCTGCGGCAGAGGCGGCATCGCGTGCTGCCGAGGAGGTGCATCGTCCTCCGGTGGTGCCGATGGAGCGCGTTGTCGATCGCGATGTTATTGAGCAAGGCGAACGCGCCGGCCGCAAGCGCAGCCAGGAACCAGGCTTTCCGCGCTTTTTTGCCGAGCTCAACCTGGGCCTGATCCTCACGGCCTTTGCCATCGTGGCTTTCAAAACGCCCAATCACTTTGCCTTCGGCGGCACCTCGGGTGTGTCGGTCATTCTTTCTACGCTGTTCCCGACTCTGCCCGTCGGCGTCTTTATGTGGATTATCAACGCGGTCCTGGTCATCTTGGGCTTTATCTTTTTGGAGCGTAAGGCAATCCTGTGGAGCGTCTTCGCCTCGTTTGCGCTTTCCGCCTATGTTTCGCTGTTTGAGCTCTTTATCCCGACCGATGTCTCGATGACGGGCGATATGTGGCTCGACCTGTGCTTTGCCGTGATTCTGCCGGCCCTCGGCAGCGCCATCGTCTTCGATATTGGCGCCTCGACGGGTGGCACGGACATTCTGGCCATGATCCTCAAACGCCGCACCACGCTCGAGATTGGCCGCGCGTTGCTGCTGGTCGATATCGGCATCGTAACTATCGCGGCCTTTTTGTATGGCCCGCGCGTCGGCCTGTATTGCGTGCTCGGCCTGTTTGCCAAGACGCTTGTGGTCGACAAGGCCATCGAGAGCATTCACCTTCGTAAGGTCTGCACGATCATTTGCTCCGAACCCCTTAAGGTCGAGGAGTTCATCGTCAAGCATCTCAACCGTACGGCGACCATCAGCCGCGGCTACGGCGCCTTCTCGGGCAAGTGCGTGACGGTGATCATGAGCGTGCTAAGCCGCCGCGAGGCCGTGCAGCTGCGTCGCTACGCGCGCGAGGTCGATCCTGGTGCCTTTATCACGATCGTTGACAGCTCCGAGATCGTCGGCAAGGGCTTCCGCGGAACGAACTAACGCGAGCGCGCTCGTCTAACAATCAAATAACGCCCTGCGCGTTGCAAAAACGTCATCTAGGAGAATTTGTCCTCACACTGGGTGATAATGATGACAAGACATCGTTTGCGATCCAGGTGATTCGCTCAAGATACGAAGGGATGATTTCGATGTTCTGTTCGCAGTGTGGCGCTCCCATGGGCGATAACGACAAGTTCTGTGGCGCGTGTGGTGCTCCTAATGCAGCGGCCGGTGCGGCTCCTCAGGGGCAGCCTCAGCAGGTCATGACGCAGCCGCCCGTGGTCAACGTGCCCAAGGGCTGTGTGGCTCAAGCGTTTGAGGATATGACCAAGATGCCGGGCGTACTACAGCGCGTGTGCCAGATCGCCTTTTTGCCGGCGCTTATCTGCGTCGTGTCGGTGCTCGTGCTGTTCATTCCCGTTATCGGCGGTATCGCGGCTGCTATCGGCTTTTTGGCAGCCTGTGTGGCAAGCGCGTGCGGTTCTGGCTTTGGCATCGAATGGGGCCGCGACCTGTCGCTCAAGGTCGATGACGGCATCGACCGTCCGTTGATGCGCTCCACGTCGTTTGGTCTCGGAGTCTTTTCGGGCGTCATCTCGAGCGTGCTCAAGGTCATTGCTGCCATTCCCGTTATTGGTGTAGTGCTCTCGGTAATTGAAGGCGTTGCGCTCGGCGCCGCAGGTTCGTACTCTTACTACGGCTCCTATGCGCTCGAGGCCGCGCTGTTTGGCTCGCTGGGCCTGCTTGTCCTGGCTCTGATCGCTTCGGCGGTCCTGGGCGTCTTCTTTAAGATGTTCGCCGACATCGCCGTGATGCACTTTGCGGTGACCGGTCGCGTTGAGAGCGCGTTTTCGCTCGATAAGGTCTGGGCGGCCTTTAAGAACAATAAGACTAAGCTGTTCTGCGCTTCGTTTATTCCCGAGTTTTTGACGGGCCTGATCGCCAACGTCATCACATGGATCTTGACGGCCGTCTTTGGCGCCATTGCCTCTGTTGGTATGTATAGCTACTACTACCGCCCCACGGTTATTGAGGCAATCGTTTCCGGCGGCGGCGTCACGCTCGTGCCGTTTCTGGTGCTGATCGCATTCGTCACCGTATTTCTTACGGTCTTTGGCAGCATGCTCAAGCATCGTGCCGTTGGCTACTGGGTGGCGCGTTACGCAAGCGAGTGGGCCGACGAAGACAAGGACGACGTCCTGACGTTTGTGCTGCCGTTTGAGAAGAAGGCCGCTCCTTCGGGCTATAGCGCTCCGGATGCTGCGCCCGCGCCCGAGCCGGCGCCTGCACCCGAGCCTGAGCCCGCCTCTGATTCCGAGCCCGCACCAGAGCCGGCGCCCGAGTCCGAGCCCGAGCCAACGCCTGAACCTGAGCCCGAACCCGAACCCGAGTCGAGTTCCGACGAGGACCTGCAGGACGAGTAGCCCTGCCGCCTGCCATTTGGGGACGGGGAGAAATGGTAGAAATAGAGCCTGACAAATGAGCGGGGGCGAACGTTGAGATAGCGTTCGCCCCCGCTTTGACATCGCGATGCGGCTATGACTGCGAGATAGTCGCGAATCGACTACTCGTCGTGCTTCTCCTCGCGGCGAGCGGCGGCGCGAGCTTCGTGGATGCCCTTGATCGCGGCATGGCGGGCGGTGCGAGCATCGTGCATGGCGTCGCGCGCCTCAGCGGCAGTCGCCTTGGCAGAGCGCAGCCTGGCGGCCAAGTCGGGGTTGGTCTCGGCAACCGCGGCGATCGTGGGGCCGTCGAGCTCCTCTTGCGTGGGCTCGGCCAAAAAGTCGATGGCATACTGGGCGGCCACCATGGAACCCTTGGCCAGTACGGTCTCGTCAATCTTGTAAAAGCAGGAATGTTGGGCGTACGTGGCGCCAATCTTGGGGTTGCGCGTACCTACAAAGGCGAGCACACCCGGTACGCGGCGCAGGTACTCCGAAAAATCCTCGCCCGAGAGCGTGCCGCGATAATGGCCTTGGCCGGCGGGGCCGAGACATTTAATTACAGCCTGACGGCAGCGCTCGCTCGAGGCCGCGTCATTTTCGACCTTGTAGTTGGCGATGGTGTAGTCGGTGAGCTCTGCCTCGGCGCCCAAGGCTGCCGCAGTATGCTCCACGATGCGGCGCATAAGCTCCGGCATTTCCTCGTGGGTCGAATCGCCGTAGGTGCGCACCGTGCCGGCGAGGTAGGCCGTGCCGGCAATAACGTTGCGCGCAGTGCCGCCGTGCAGCTCGCCGACGGTGATGACCGCCGGCTCGTAGGGGCTAATCTCGCGCGAAACGATAGTCTGCAAGGCGTTGACGATCTCGGCGGCAACCATAACGGCGTCGTGGCCGCGCTGGGGCATGGCGCCGTGGCATGAGGTGCCGCGTACGTCGATGCGGAACCAGTCGGTGTTGGCCATGCGTGGACCGGGCTCGCAGCTTACGGTGCCGGCATCGACCTCGCTCCAGATATGCGCGGCGTAGGCGCCATCGACGCCGTCGAGCACGCCCGTGCCGATCATGAGCTTGGCGCCCTGGCCGTTTTCCTCACTGGGCTGGAAGACGATGCGGACCTCGCCGTGGATGTCGTCGGTCATATGGCGCAGAATCTGCAGCGTGCCGAGCATCATGGCGATGTGGCAGTCGTGGCCGCAGGCGTGCATGCAGCCCTCGTTGACGCTAGCAAACTCCTCGCCGGTCTGCTCGGTAACGGGCAGGGCGTCGATGTCGGCGCGCAGCAGGATGCGGCGGCGCGGCGTGCCGTCCTCGCGGTAGGCGTCGGGCGCGGTGCCGCGAAGGGTCGCCACCAGGCCCGTCTTGAGGGGACGCTCGTAGGGGATATTCATGGCATCGAGCTGATTGGCGATGTCAGAAGTCGTGCGCTCCTCGGCGAGGCTCAGCTCCGGGTGCTTATGGAAGTGACGGCGCTGCTTGATGATGTAGGGCTCAAACTCGGCAGCGATATCTTGGATGGCTGCGGTGATGTCGTCAGCCGCTCGCACCCCGGTCGCTGCCATAATCTGCTGTGCCTTGGTCTTCGTCATGATCGATTTGCTCCTTGCTGGGTTGATCGCAAAATCGTACAGGCTGCCTCCAGTATGCCACCTGCCACTTGGCGTGGCAAAGCAGCCGTTTGCCGCTTGGGGTTTAGTAACAAGAGTGGGGGAGTACACTCGGGGGTGTTGAATTTCCTGCCAGAGATGGGGATGCCCATGCAACATATCGATCGGATAATCCGCTCCAAGAACGTCTTTACCGCACAAGACGGCATCGATGATGCCCGTGAGCTGGCGATTGCCATCGCGGGCGACCGTATCGTCGCGGTCGGCAAGCCTGACGATGTGATCGCCGCGGCTCCCGCCGTCACGCCGGTTATCGATTACGGCGAGCAGTTTGTTTGCCCCGGTTTCCACGACGCGCACTTGCACTTCTTCCATACCTCGGTCGGCTCCTCGCCGTACATGCTCATGGATATGGGCACGTCCGAGGCAGCACTGGTACAGCATGCGCTCGAGTTTTCCCAGGACCTGCCCGATGACGCTTGGGTTGTGACGCAGGGCTGGCGCGATTACCGTTGGGACCCGCCCGAGCATCCAACCAAGGCGTCGCTCGATGCGGCATTCCCCGATCGTCCTTGCGTTATGTATTCGGGCGACGGGCACACGCTTTGGCTCAACAGCCGCGCACTCGAGGCGCTCGGCGTCACGCGCGACAGCGAGCCACCAGCGGGCGGCAGCTACGACAAGGACGCAAACGACGAACTCACGGGCATTGCGCACGAGGCGGCTGCCATGCAGCTGCTGCCGCGCTGCCTTGAGTGGCTGGGCGAGGATTGCATCGCGAGCGCTTACGCCGACCAGATGAAGCGTATGGCAGAGCAAGGCATCACCTCAATCTGCGATATGTCGCTCATGCCCATGCCGGGCTGCGACTTTATCCGCGACGACGTCTACGACAAACTACAGGCAGCCGGCAAGTTGGGCATCCGAGCCCATCTGTTCCCCACACTGCTGGATGACCAATCGCGTTTGGAAGAGCTGCAGGCACGTTACGCGAACAATGTGCTGCTCTCGGCGCCGGGCTTTAAGCAGTTCTTCGACGGCGTGTCGAGCGAACACACGGCATATCTCACCGAGCCCTATACCAATCCGCGCTTCCCGGGCGACCAGGGCCGTCTGACGGTTCCCGCCGAGCGCATGCGCAAGCTAGTTCTGGCTGCCGCGGAGCGCGGCCACACCGTGCGCATCCACGTCATTGGCGACGGTGCCATCCATGCCGCGCTCGATATCTTCGAGGAAGCGGCCGAACTGTACGGCCTGCCCCAGCACGGCCATAACACGCTCGAGCACCTGGAGAATTTGCTGCCTCAGGACATCGATCGCCTGCGCAAGCTCAACATCCTTGCCTCGAGCCAACCCTGCCACATCACGCTCGACCCAGGTGGTCCGGAGCGCGACCTGGGCCTGGAACGCAGCCGCATCATGTGGCCGTTCGCGACCTATAAGCAGCGCGGCATTCGCCAAGCCTTCGGTACCGACAGCCCTATCACGCTCGTTACCAGCATGAACGTGCTCTACACGGCTATCACACGCCAGGACCCCAAAAGCCACTGGCCCGAGGGTGGCTGGCTGCCGAGCGAGCGCATCGATGCAGCAACAGCCCTGCGCAACTACACCCTGGGCAGCGCCTATGCAGCGGGCGACGAGCAAAACCTCGGCAGCTTGGAGCCCGGCAAGTATGCCGACCTGGTAGTCCTGGACCAAAATCCGCTCACCATCGACCCCCAAGAACTGCAAGCCACCAAGGTTCAGGCCACCTACCTGGCAGGCAACTTGATTTACGAGCGCTAACCCCATCTGCATCGCCATTTTGCTGCACTGACTTTTCTGAACACCGGGCCCGATAACGTTGACTCAGCTCCCGTGTGGCGCCGGAGGGGCGGGGCATAAGGTTTATCGCGAGTTCCGCACGAGCCGAAGGCCACTTAATGTGGCCTTCGTGCGAGCAGGACTGCCCGAGCAGGAAACCTTATGCCCCGCCCCTCCGGCGCCACACGGGAGCAACCGCTAAGTTATCCCCCGGCATTCAGAAAATCTAAGTGCCAAAAAATAAGATTTTTTGACTCCGTGTTGTATAACCCGCCATTCGTGGGTACCATTCAACGCGTACGCAAACAAAAAGGGTTAATTCGCGTGGTATAACCGCGCGGCCCAAAAAGGAGGAGACAAGCATGTCGTCTTTGAAGCCGCTTGCAGATCGTGTTCTGGTCAAGCCCGACGAGGCCGAGCAGAAGACCGCTTCTGGTCTGTATATCGCCAGCAACGCTCAGGAGAAGCCGCAGCGCGGCACCATCGTTGCCGTTGGCGCCGGCAAGGTCAACGACAAGGGTGAGCGCATCCCCATGGACGTCAAGGTCGGTGACGTTGTCATCTACGGCAAGTTCGGTGGCAACGAGGTCAAGGTCGACGGCGAGAAGTATCTGCTGATGCGCGCCGACGACATCTACGCCGTCGTCGAGGCCTAGTCTCGTCAGAATCTCTGATTCGTCTTTGAACGCGCCCGCCGCATAGGACTCGGAAGCGGCGACGCGAGTCGCATTTCTTTTGGAGGATTACCTACCATGGCAAAGAACATTACGTTTAACACCGATGCCCGCGCTAAGCTTGCCAAGGGCGTCAACACTCTGGCCGACGCCGTTACCGTCACCATGGGCCCCAAGGGTCGCTATGTTGCACTGCAGCGCACGTTCGGTGCCCCGACCATCACCAACGACGGCGTTTCCGTCGCCAAGGAGATCGAGCTCGAGGACAACATCGAGAACATGGGTGCTCAGCTGGTGAAGGAGGTCGCCACCAAGACCAACGACACCGTGGGTGACGGTACCACCACCGCAACCCTGCTCGCCCAGGCCATCGTCAACGACGGTCTGCGCAACGTCGCCGCCGGCGCCAACCCGCTGGCCATCCGTCGCGGCATCGACAAGGCCGTCAACGCCGCCGTCGCCGAGATGAAGAAGCAGGCCAAGCCGGTCGAGACCAAGGAGCAGATTGCTTCCGTCGGTACCATCTCTGCCGGTGACCCCGAGGTCGGCGAGAAGATCGCCGAGGCCATGGAGGTCGTGGGCAAGGACGGCGTCATCACCGTCGAGGATTCCCAGACGTTCGACATCACCATCGACACCGTTGAGGGCATGCAGTTCGACAAGGGCTATGTCTCCGCTTACTTCGTCACGGACAACGACCGCATGGAGGCCGTGATGAAGGATCCGTACATCCTCATCACCGACCAGAAGATCTCCAGCGTTCAGGACATCATGCCCGTTCTCGAGGCTGTCCAGCGCGCTGGCCGCGGCCTGCTCATCATCGCTGAGGACATCGACGGCGAGGCTCTGCCTACCCTGGTCCTCAACAAGATCCGTGGCGCCCTCAACGTCTGCGCCGTCAAGGCCCCGGGCTACGGCGATCGCCGCAAGCGCATCCTCGAGGACATCGCCGTCCTCACCGGTGGCCAGGCCGCTCTGGACGAGCTGGGCGTGAAGGTCGCTGATATCACCGCCGATATGCTCGGTACCGCTAAGTCCGTCACCATCTCCAAGGACAACACCGTCATCGTCGGCGGCGCTGGCTCCAAGGAGGCCATCGACGCCCGTATCGCTCAGATCAAGGGTGAGATGGAGAACACCACCTCTGACTTCGACCGCGAGAAGCTCCAGGAGCGCCTGGCCAAGCTCTCCGGTGGCGTTGCCGTCATCAAGGTCGGCGCTGCTACCGAGTCCGAGCTCAAGGAGATCAAGCATCGCGTCGAGGACGCCCTTCAGGCTACCCGCGCTGCTGTCGAGGAGGGCATCGTCGCCGGCGGCGGCGTCGCCTTCATGGACGCTGTGCCCGCGCTCGATGCTGTCGAGATTGACGACCCCGAGGAGAAGATCGGCGTCGACATCGTCAAGAAGGCTCTGACCGCTCCGGTCGCCACCATCGCCAAGAACGCTGGCTTTGAGGGCGCTGTCGTGGTCGACAAGGTTGCCGAGCTGCCCGCTGGCCAGGGTCTAAATTCTGCCAACGGCGAGTGGGGCGACATGATCGAGATGGGCGTCCTCGACCCCGTCAAGGTCAGCCGCGTCACCCTGCAGAACGCTGCTTCTGTCGCCAGCCTGATCCTCATCACCGAGGCCACCGTCTCCGATGTGCCCAAGAACACTCAGCTTGAGGACGCTATCGCTGCTGCTACCGCTGGTCAGCAGGGCGGCGGTATGTACTAAGGCCGACAAGGTCTAGAACTCCCACCGGGGAACCGGCAGGGGGGGACGGGGGCTTTTCCCCGGAACGTCCTCGGACATGCAAAGAGGCTCCGCATCGCGCTTCGCGCTGCGGAGCCTCTTTGCGTCCTGCGGAATGTTCCGGAGAGAAGCCCCCGTCACGCCCCCGGATTCCCTGCGTTTACGGCCTTGAGGTCGGCTCGCGGAGAAGGACGTGGTTGATAGGGATGCGTGTCCCGGTCGCTGTTTCGCGCTTTGCGCGAAAGGCGCGCCACTTTGGGGTGGGTGGGGAACGTGGTTGTTTCGGCAACTGATCTCCGCCACAAATTACCCTCGGCATACTTGCGCGAAAGCCTGCTGGTGCTACACTTGCAATTGCTGTTTCAGGGCGGGGTGGAATTCCCCACTGGCGGTAAATCGGGCGGTGTCAAAGGGGCGCCGTGGCGCAGGTAAAGTGCCTGCGACCGAGCCGATGAGTCCGCGACCCGTGTGTGCGTTGGTTCGCATGCCGGCTGAACTGGTGAGATCCCAGTACCAACGGTTAGAGTCCGGATGAAAGAGGCAGGTGATCTTATGTCTGAACAGTCGCAGCATATCCATTTTGAGAACACGAATAGGTGGAGCACCAAACAGCTCGTTACCATGGCGCTGATGTGCGCCCTGGGCGCCCTGTTTATGTACGTGCAGCTGCCCATCCTTCCTTCGGCGCCGTTTTTGACGTATGACCCGTCGCTGGTGCCGGCGATGGTGTGTGGGTTTGCGTATGGCCCTGGTGCCGGCACAGCTGTTGCCGCCATGGCGATCGTTATCCATGCGCTTACCACGGGCGATTGGGTCGGTGCGCTTATGAACTTGGTTGCTACGCTGGGCTATATTCTCCCCGCGGCTATCGTCTACCAGAAGATGCATACCTATAAGGGTGCCGTGATTGGCCTGGTGCTTGGCGTCATTGCCGCTACGGCGCTGTCTATGGCTGCAAACCTTACCATTGGCGTATGGTTCTGGTATGGTTCGGTCGATGTGATCGCCCCGCTCATGATTCCCGCCGTGCTACCGTTCAACCTCATCAAGACCGTGCTTAACTCGGTGCTCACGCTTGCAGTGTACAAGGCGGTCTCCAATCTCATCACGCCTAAAAAGGACCAGGTCAAAGGCCGCGCATGATTGAGTGTCGGGGCGTTTCCTTTAGCTATGACGGTGCCGTGCCGGCGCTTGACGGCGTCGATCTGAACATAGAGGACGGCGAGTTTTTCTGCATCCTCGGCGGAAACGGATCGGGCAAGTCGACGTTTGCCAAGCATTTGAACGCGCTACTGCAGCCCGATGCGGGAACGGTGTGCGTCAACGGCATGGACGCGTCCGATCCCGAGCTGGTCTACGACATTCGCTCGACCGCGGGCATGGTGTTTCAGAATCCCGACGACCAGCTCGTGGCGACGCTTGTCGAGGACGATGTTGCCTTTGGTCCCGAGAACTTAGGGGTGGAATCCGCCCAGATCGCACAGCGCGTGCGCGAGGCGCTGAAGGCCGTGGGCCTGGTGGGCTTTGAGCGCCACGAGACCCATGCACTTTCGGGTGGCCAAAAGCAGCGCGTGGCGCTTGACGGCGTGCTCGCCATGGAACCGCGCGTGCTCATATTGGACGAGGCTTCTTCGATGCTCGATCCGCGTGGACACAAGGGCCTCATGAAGGCTTGCCACGCGTTGCACGATCGCGGCATGACCATCGTGATGATTACGCACTTTATGGAAGAGGCCTCCGAGGCCGATCGTGTCGCGGTATTTCGGGCGGGGCGCGTTGCCATGCTCGGTACGCCCGAGGAAATCTTGATGCGGGCGGACGAACTTGCGCAGCTCAATCTGGATATGCCAGCGTCGTGCTGCTTGGGCATGGAGCTTCGTGCGAAGGGCGTGCCCGTTCATGCGCAGGTGCGCGAGGTGGATATGGTCGCCGAGATTGCGCAGACTTATGCCGAGCGAAGTGGGGCAGGCACCGTGGGACAGTCTTCCGCACCCCAATCGGAAATCGTTGGCGGTACGGTTTCGGCAAGCAACGAAGATGACGTACCAGAGCCCGTCATCGAACTATCCCATGTTTCGTATAGCTATTCGCTGAGCGCCCGCGAGCGTCGTCGCTGGCGCAAGCGTTCGGCTGTCGCGGACAAATCGAACAAACAAGCCCTTTGGGGAAACGACCCCAGCAGCCCGTGGGCGCTGCGCGATGTATCGCTGACGGTGCGCCGCGGCGAGTTCCTGGGCCTTGCGGGTCATACCGGTTCGGGTAAGTCGACGCTGGTCCAGCATCTCAACGGTTTGATTCGCCCCCAGGAGGGATCCGTTCGCGCGCTGGGGCTCGATCTGTCAAACAAGAAAGACGCCGCCGCGGTTAAGGCAAAGGTCGGCGTGGTGTTTCAATATCCCGAGCGTCAGCTGTTTGCCGAAACCGTGGCGCAGGACGTGGCGTTTGGTCCGCACAACCTTGGCTTGCCGCAAGATGAAGTCGACCGTCGTGTCGAGTCATCGCTCTCGCGCGTGGGCCTCGACCTTTCCACGGTCGGCGACAAGAGCCCCTTTGAGCTTTCGGGCGGCCAGCAGCGCCGCGTGGCGTTTGCCGGCGTGCTTGCCATGGAACCCGAGGTTCTGGTGCTCGATGAACCCATGGCGGGGCTCGATCCGGCTGCGCGCAGGGATTTCCTTGAGCTTATCGATCGACTTCACCGTAATGGCCTGACCGTTGTCATGGTTTCGCACAGCATGGATGACCTGGCCAATTGCTGCGACCGTATCGTCGTAATGAACGAAGGCGCGGTGTTTGCCGAGGGAACTCCCGAGCAGGTGTTTGCGCATGCCGATGAGCTCAAGTCGATCGGCTTGGGCGTACCTGCTGCTCAGCGCATGGCGTTGGCGCTCGCGGAAGCGGGCGTGCCGCTGCGTCGCGGCGGGCTCTATACGGTTGAGTCGTTGGCCGACGAGTTGGCAGATTTGCTGATCGGTCGCTCGGACGGTTCTTCTAACGTCTCGGACAAGGCCAAATCCGAAACGGTCACGCGAGAGGAGGGTTGCTGATGGAGGCGTTTTCGTTTGGCAGCTACTATCCCGGCGATAGTGCAATCCACCGCCTGGACCCGCGAACCAAGTTGCTCTTGGGCTTTGTGTTTCTGATCACGACGCTCACGGTCAGTGGCTTCCGCGGACTGGCTCCGGTCGCATTCTTTGTCGTGCTGGTCTATGTTGTGGCTCGGGTGCCGCTGCGTCGCGTTCTATCGTCGATGGCACCGCTGCTGGCGATTGTCGTGATGGTTGCGGTGCTCAACCTGTTTTCCGACCAGAGCGGCCGCGTCCTGTGGCAGCTTGGCTTTTTGCAAGTGAGCGAGGGCTCGCTGCGTTCTGCGACGTTTATGGCGTGCCGCCTGACCCTGATGATGGCCGGTATGAGCGCTATTACGCTCACCACGCCGACGCTCGACCTCACCGCGGGCTTCGAGCGCCTGCTCGCGCCGTTTGCGCGTGTGGGACTTCCTGCGCACGAGCTCGGCATGATTATGGGCATCGCGCTGCGGTTTATGCCGCAATTTGCCACCGAAATAAAACAGACGGTCGATGCGCAGGCCAGCCGCGGCGCGCGCGTGACGGGCGGTCCGCTCGGCGGTGTGCGCATGCTCGGCAGTGTGGCGATTCCGCTGTTCACGGGCGTGTTCCGTCATGCCGAGACGTTGTCTGCCGCCATGGATGCCCGTTGCTATCATGGCGAGCAGGGCCGCACACGTCTGCATGCGCTTGCATTTGGCCGCGGCGATGCGTTGGCGGCGGTGGTGACGGCGTTGCTGCTCATCTGCGTCATCGTCATCAATCTTCAACTTGTTTAGGCGCGATTTGAGCGCAAGAAAGGGGTCCCTATGACCGACAACGACCGCACGGCTCAGCTTGAGCGCGCCTGTTCGTATCTCAGGCGCATTCCGGCGTGGTATCTTGCCACGACCGATGCGAGCGACGGGCACCAGCCCCGCGTGAGGCCGTTTTCGTTTGCCATGGTCGATGACGGCAAACTGTGGTTTTGCACGTCGCGCGACAAAGACGTGTGGGCGGAGTTGAGTGCGAATCCCAAGTTTGAGCTCTCGGGCTGGAAGCCGGGGGAATGTTGGATCGTGTTGACCGGCGAGGCCGCACTTGAGGACGACGCAGTTGCGAGCGACAAGGTGCGTCAAGCGGGTTTTAAGCACATGGTGGGCATCGGCGAGGAACACGAGAGTGCCAACGACGGCCGCCTTGCTTTCTTTTCGGTCCGCAACATTGCCGCGCGCTTCTGCGATATCGACGGCAGCGAAGAGCGTCTGGAGCTCTAGCTCACACAAACCAGGCTCCCAAACTAGCTAGTACAGGAGGAAACGTGGACGGATTGAATACGGTTTTGGAGTATCTGACGTCGGTACCGGCATGGTATTTGGCGACGAGCGTTGACGGACAGCCTCATGTGCGTCCGTTTTCGTTTGCGCAGATTCAGGATGGCAAGCTGTGGTTTGTAACAGCGCGCACCAAAGATGTGTGGCAAGAGCTGCTGCAAAACCAGCGCTTTGAGGCCACGAGTTGGTGGCCGGGCCATGGCTGGCTCATCTTGCGCGGGCGTGCCGGCTTGGATGACCGGGCTTTAGACGAAATGCGCGAAGCCGGGTGGAAGCATCTAGAGCACCTGGGCGAGCACTATGAGGGGCCTAACGACCCCGCGCTTGTCTTCTTTAGCGTCGAGGATTCCGAGGCATTTATCTGCAATCACGACGAATGGGTGCCGGTCGAGCTCTAGCCAGCTGGCTCATCCTAACAACTTGGTTTTCGCATGGGCGGGCCCCGTATTGCCCGGCGCCGTTAGGAGCGCCGGTCAATACGGGGCCCGCTCCATTTGTCAATTCCTTCAAGCGAATGTGTCGGGAATGTTTCAATGCATGAATATGCAAGCCATTTATGTGTTCATGCATCTTTTGGTGCTAAAGTTTCAACCCACCTCATAACGACTGCTGAGAAATGCGCATCGGTGCATAAATCGCAGACAAGGAGTCTGATATGTCTTTGAAGGTTGGAATCGTCGGCGCGGCGGGATACGCCGGAGCCGAGCTTATTCGCCTCATTCTCGGCCATCCCGAGTTTGAGCTTGTTGCCATTACGTCCAACGCCGATGCTGGCCAGCCGCTGTCCGCGGTGTACCCGAGCTTTGCTGGCATAAGCGATCTGGTTTTTACCACGCATGACGCCCCCGAGCTCAAGAGCTGCGATGCGGTCTTTCTTGCCGTGCCGCACACTGCCGCCATGGCACAGGTGCCTGCGCTGCTCGCCGCGGGTGTCTCCTGCTTTGACCTTTCGGCCGATTATCGCCTGAGCGACCCGGTCACCTTTGAGGCCTGGTATGCCGCCGAGCACACGAGCCCCGAGCTGCTCAAGACCCGTGCCTTTGGTCTGCCCGAGCTGTTCTGCCAGGACCTGGAGGCCGCCGCATCCGACCATGCCGATGGCAAACCCGTGCTGGTCGCCTGCGCCGGTTGCTATCCCACCGCAACGAGCCTTGCCGCCGCGCCCGCCGTGCGCGCCGGCTGGGTTGCCCAGAGTGGCCCCGTGATCGTTGACGCTATCAGCGGTGTGACGGGTGCCGGTAAGTCCTGTAACGCCCGTACGCATTTTTGCAGCGCGGACGAAAACCTGGAGGCCTATGGCGTGGGCAAGCACCGTCACACGCCCGAAATTGAGCAGATCTTGGGCCTAACCGATCGCGTCGTCTTTACCCCGCACCTGGCACCGCTCAAGCGCGGTCTACTCTCTACGGTAACGATGCCGCTTACGCCACAGGCTATCGATACCTTGACCCTTGAGGACGTTGTCGACCATTACAAGCAGTTCTACGCCGGTCGCACCTTCGTGCGTGTACTCGATGCCGGTCAGCAGCCCAAGACGGCTTCGGTCGTCGGCACCAACGCCGCCCAGATCGGCCTCGCGCTCAACAAGCGCGCCGGCGTGCTGGTGGCGACGGGCGCCATCGACAATCTGTGTAAGGGTGCAGCAGGCCAGGCGGTCCAGTGCGCCAATATCGTCTTTGGTTTTGACGAGCGACGAGGCTTGCCCACAGTGGCGTGCCCGGTGTAGCACATTCGATTGTTAACGATTTGGTAGTCGGGCATCGAGTGGGGCGCCACTCTTAAGCTGGTTTCATGATCACGACTGGCATGGCGCACCAACCGATGTCCGTTTTTTGTTTGACATAAGGAGTCATAAAGACGATGAATACCGAGCTGTTTGATATCAAGATTCGCGCTGTCGAGGGTGGCGTTACGGCTGCGGCTGGTTTTAAAGCCGCAGGCATCCACGCTGGGTTCCGCAAGAATCCCGAGCGCCTGGATTACGCCCTCGTCGTGCCCGATAAACCCTGTCCCGGTGCCGGCGTGTTTACCACCAATCGCTTTTGCGCGGCGCCCGTGCAGGTGAGCCGCGCCAACCTGGGCGGTGCCGACAAGGGCTACGGCATCATCGCCGGCGTTTCGGTCAACTCTGGCAATGCCAACGCCGCCACGGGTGAGACCGGCCTTGCATGCGCGCGCGAGACGTGCAGCATCGCATCGCAGGTCATCGGCTGCGAGCCCCAGCAGATTCTGGTTGCCTCCACGGGTGTGATTGGCCAGATTCTGCCGATCGACACGTTTGAGACCGCCATTCCTGCTGCCTACGAGGCGCTCTCCGCTCACGGTGGCGCCGATGCCGCTCGCGCGATCATGACGACCGATACGCATTCCAAGGAATACGCCGTTCGCTACCGCAGCGAGGCCGCGGGCCATGCGGGCAGCGTTTATACGGTGGGCGGCATGTGCAAGGGCTCGGGCATGATCATGCCCAACATGGCCACCATGATCGCGGTCATCACTACCGATGCCCCCGTCGAGCCGGCGGCACTTCATGCCCTGCTGCTCTCGACCGTCAAGCAGACCTTTAACAAGGTAACGGTCGATTCCGACACCTCGACCAACGACACCTGCATCATGCTTGCCTCCGGCGCCGCCGCAGATGCCGAGTCTATCGTCGAGGGCTCCGATGCCTTTGACGAGTTGGCATTTGCCGTGCACGAGGTGTGTGAGAGCCTGGCGCGCAACATCGCCGCTGACGGCGAGGGCGCATCCAAGCTTGTTACGGTCAACGTTACCGGCGCCGTGAACGACGAGGAGGCCGATATCGCCGCCCGTGCCGTTGCCAACTCGCCGCTCGTTAAGACCTGCATCGCCGGCCACGACTGCAACTGGGGCCGCGTTGCCATGGCGCTCGGCAAGTGCGGCGTGCGGTTTGACCAGGAAGACGTTTCAATCGACATGATGGGTATGCCCGTTTGCCGCGATGGCCTGACTGTTCCCTTTGACGAGGACGAGGCCTTGCGACGTTTCGAGGCGCCCGAGATCGTAATCTCGGCCGACCTGGGCGCAGGCGACGCGGCAACGACCGTGTGGACCTGCGACCTCACGCATGAGTACATCTCCATCAACGGCGACTACCGTTCCTAGACTCCCGATGTGCCGCGCGTCCCGCTGCAATCGCGGGCAACGAGGTGCGGCGCGATTGCTACACGAAAGACGAGGCAGACTATGAAGTTCGCACGCGATTGTCGCTCGAGCGAATCCAATGAAGTTACCGCGCAGCTGCTGTTCGAGGCGCTGCCGTGGATTAAGAATCTGACCGGTAAGACGGTCGTTATCAAGTACGGCGGCGCCGCCATGGTCGACGAGCAGCTGCGTCGTGACGTGATGAGCGACATCGTCCTGCTCAAGATCATCGGCATGCGCCCTGTTATCGTGCACGGTGGCGGCAAGGCCATCAACGAGGCGCTCAGCCACTATGACATCCCCGTCGAGTTTAAGAACGGCCAGCGTGTGACCACGCCTGCCACCATGGATATCGTGCGCGAGGTGCTGGGCGGTAAGGTCAACCAGGAGCTGGTCGCGGCGCTCAACCACCATGGTAACCTGGCCGTGGGCGTGTCGGGCAGCGACGCCGGTACCCTTATCGCCGAGCCACTCGACCCAGAGCTCGGCCGCGTAGGCAAGGTCACGCACGTCAACACCGACTATATCGAGCGTTTGCTCGACAGCGAGTACATTCCCGTTATCGCCACGGTCGCGGCGGGGGAGGACGGTGGCTTCTTCAACATCAACGCCGATACCGCCGCCGGTGCCGTTGCGGCAGCGCTCCACGCGCACAAGGCGATTTTCTTGACCGACGTCGACGGCCTGTACAAGGACTTTAGTGACAAGGATTCACTTATCTCCAACCTGACGCTCGACGAGGTCAATGAGATGCTCTGCGGCGGCGAGGTCGATAAGGGCATGATCCCCAAGCTTCGTGCGGCTGTCGACGCGCTTACCGCTGGCGTGTTCCGAGCCCACATCATCAACGGCACGACGCCGCATTCGCTGCTCTTGGAGTTGCTGACCGATGCCGGCGTCGGCACCGTGATTCATTCCACCGAGACGGCTTACGAGTTCGATACGCATCCGCATCCGCTTTCGACGTTTGCTGCGCGTCTGACCGAGAACCTCGACGAGGTCGAGAAGCTTCAGATGGTCTAGCTGACCCGCAGTTGTCGCGTCCCTGCATCCATAGCCCTGCGCCGTACGGCGCCCAACGAAAGGCATCCCATGTCACTTGCAACTCAACAATCGCTCGAATCCCATTACGTTATGCATACCTTTGGTCGCTCGCCGGTCGAGTTTGTCGAAGGTCACGGTATGAAGCTCACCGGTGACGATGGTCGTGAGTATCTTGACTTTCTCGCTGGCATCGGCGTGTGCAGCCTAGGTCATGGCAACCCGGCTGTGCTCTCGGCGCTCGAGGCTCAGACCAAAAAGCTTCTGCATGTCTCCAATTACTTCTACATCGAGCAGCGTGGACAGGTCGCGGCGCTGCTGTCTAAGCTTGCTAACGACGACGTAGATGGTGCGCGCGTGCTTGCCGATGCCATTGCCGCCGGCGATGAGACCACGGCAGCTGCTCTTGGTGCCCCGGCTGCGGACGAGCAGGTGTGGAAGACCTTCTTTGCCAACTCCGGCGCCGAGGCCAACGAGGGCTCAATGAAGCTTGCGCGCCTGTACGCCAAGCGTGCCGGTAACGGCGGCAACACTATCGTGTGCATGCGCGGCGGCTTCCACGGCCGTACGCTCGAGACCATTGCCGCCACCATGCAGGATTGGCTGCAGGATAGTTTCCGCCCGCTGCCGGGTGGCTTTGTGGCCTGCACGCCCAACGATGTCGATGAACTGCGTGCAATCTTTGAGCAGCTGGGAAGCGAAATTTGTGCCGTGATGCTCGAGCCGATCCAGGGTGAGAGTGGCGTGCACCCCATGACCGAGGAGTTTATGGCGGCGGCGCGCGACCTAGCACACGAAGTGGGCGCCGTGCTTATCGCCGACGAGGTCCAGTGCGGTCTGTTCCGCTCCGGCAAACCGTTCGCTTACCAGACCTATGGCGTGGAGCCCGACATCATGAGTCTTGCCAAGGGCATCGCCGACGGCGTTCCTATGGGCGCCGTGGTGGCAAAGAAAGAGATCGCCGACGTGTTTAAGCCCGGCGATCACGGTTCGACCTTTGGCGGTAGCTGCTTGGCCATCGCGGCGTGCGCCGCGACGCTCTCCGCGCTCGTGCGCGGCGATTATGCCGACCATGCTGCCAAGGTAGGCGCCTATATGGAGGCAAAGCTCGCCAAGTTACCGCACGTTACCGAGGTGCGCGGTCGCGGCTTGATGCTCGGCTGCGACTTGGATGACGCAGCAGGCGATGCGCATGATATTGTTGCCCGCGCGTTGGCCGCCGGTGCCGTGATTAACGCTACGGGTGCCCATACGCTGCGTTTCCTGCCGCCGCTCGTCTGCGAGGAAGCCGACGTGGACAGTCTGATCGAGATCCTGTCGGGTGTCGTGGGCTAACGCGGCGCAATAACTCAATTTGGACCGGGTTCCGGACTGCGGGTGTGCCATATGCGGCACGATTCAACGGTCTGGAGCCCGTTTTGCCTTAGATTTGCTAAGGCAGGGAGACCTGCTGGCCAAAAACATCAAATATGAGTAATGTTACCGATTTGGTAGCAGCAATTTTGGACTAATAAGGCCATATAGCAAGTCGAAATGGCGATGAATGCACGATTTTGATCCAATTGTTAGTCCCTATAATGGACATATGTTGCGTAACTTAAGCAAATACTATCTTTTTATATGTTGCAAACAAAGTAGCAGTACTCATATTTGCCGTTTTTTGGCCACAGCCTTTGTGACAGACGTGCTGGCGGGTTCGAATCCCATGCGCTGGGCCCAAAAAAGAAAGGCTCCCATTGCTGGGAGCCTATCAAATCAGTGGTGGGCGATGAGGGATGTCCGCGTCCCGCTTCGCCGCCCGCGTCCCGCTTCGTCGCTCCGCTCCTCGCGTGCTGCGCTGGAAAACGCTTCGCGTTTCCTCAGCTCCGCACCCTGTCGGGTTCGAATCCCTCTGCGATGGGCCTGAAAAAGGAAAGGCCCCCATAGCTGGGAGCCTATCAAATCGGTGGTGGGCGATGAGGGATGTCGCGTGCGGCTTCGCCGCCCGCTTCCGCTTCGGGCCTGCGGCCCTCGCGTGCTGCGCTGGAAAACGCTTACGCGTTTCC
The DNA here is from genome assembly GCF_003472525.1 of Collinsella sp. AM10-26. Taxonomy (NCBI): domain Bacteria; kingdom Bacillati; phylum Actinomycetota; class Coriobacteriia; order Coriobacteriales; family Coriobacteriaceae; genus Collinsella; species Collinsella sp. AM10-26. Next base: position 105,489 of record NZ_QRMC01000001.1, on the reverse strand, counting down.
TCAGCTCCGCACCCTTGCGGGTTCGAATCCCTCTGCGATGGGCCTGAAAAAGGAAAGGCCCCCATAGCTGGGAGCCTATCAAATCGGTGGTGGGCGATGAGGGATTCGAACCCCCAGCCTTGTGCGTGTAAAGCACCTGCGCTAACCGTTGCGCCAATCGCCCGTGCGGAGAGAGTATAGCAAAACAATCGCCTCATTCACCTCATATCCATTAAAGGTAACTCGCGCGTGTCACAGCGGAGCTGATTCAGTTGAGATTGCCTGAACATTCCGCCCCTCTTTACGCCCTCGGGTATACTCAAAAGCTACTGATTCGATTTGATGCCCAGCAACAGCAGAGGGGATAGTATATGTGCGGTTTTGTCGGTTTTGTCGGTGGGACGGATAACCAATCCGAGGTGCTCACCAAGATGATGGACCGCATCGTCCATCGCGGTCCCGACATGGGCGGTCAGTTTATCGACGGCCGCGTTGCCCTCGGCTTCCGCCGCCTGTCGATCCTCGACCTGACCGAGGCTGGCGCCCAACCTATGGCCAACGAGGACGGTAGCGTCGTCATTGTCTTCAACGGTGAGATCTACAACTTCCAAGAACTCCGTTCCGAGCTCGAAGCCAAGGGCTACAAGTTCCATTGCGGCGCCGACACCGAGAGCCTCCTGCACGGCTACGAGGAGTGGGGCGAGGCCGTCCTCGATCGCCTGCGCGGTATGTACGCCTTCGTCATCTGGGACAAAAAGAAGAACAAGCTTTTTGGCGCCCGTGACATCTTTGGCATCAAGCCACTTTACTACTATCCCATGGCCGATGCGGGCGACGGCGCTCCGGGCGTGCTCTTTGGCTCCGAGATCAAGAGCTTCCTGGAATACCCGCACTTCCACAAGGCGGTCAACAAAAAGGCCCTGCGTCCGTACATGACGCTGCAGTATTCGGCAACCGAGGAGACCTTCTTCGAGGGTGTCTACAAGCTGCCGCCGGCGCACTACTTTACCGTCGATATCCCGACCGGCAAGATGAACATCGAGCGCTACTGGGATTGCGATTACTCTGCCGTCGAGAAGCCGTTCGAAGAGTATGTCGACGAGCTGGACGAGGTCGTGCACGAGAGCGTCGAGGCCCATCGCATCGCCGACGTCAAGGTCGCGTCGTTCCTCTCCGGTGGCGTCGACTCCAGCTACATCGCCGCTTGCCTTATGCCCGACAAGACCTTCTCGGTGGGCTTTGACTACAAGAACTTCAACGAGACCAACTACGCCAAGGAGCTTTCCGATAAGCTCGGCGTCGAGAACGTTCGCAAGATGATTACCGCCGACGAGTTCTTCGGTGCGCTTGAGGATATCCAGTATCACATGGACGAGCCGCAGTCCAACCTGTCTTCCGTGCCGCTGTGGTTCTTGGCCGAGATGGCCCGCAAGGACGTCACCGTCGTGCTTTCGGGCGAAGGTGCCGACGAGCTCTTTGGCGGCTACGCCTACTACGAGGACACGGTTCCGGTTCGCAAGTACAAAAAGATGGTGCCGCTGCCCATCCGTCGCGCGCTCGGAAACCTGGCGTTGCACATGCCGTACTTCAAGGGCCACAACTTCCTGGTCAAGGGTGCCGAGATCCCCGAGAAGTCGTTCCTGGGACAGGCTTTGGTATGGCCGGAGCGCGAGGTCGACGGCGTGCTCAAGCCCGAGTACAACACCGGCGACGGCGCCTTCGAGCTCGCTGCACCCATCTACGCACGCGTGAAGGGTCAGCCCGAACTGGTCAAGAAGCAGTACCTGGACATGAACATGTGGCTCCCGGGCGACATTCTGCTCAAGGCCGACAAGATGTGCATGGCGCACTCGCTGGAGCTGCGCGTGCCCTTCCTGGACCGCAAAGTCATGGAGTTCGCCGAGCACATTCCCGACCGCTACCGCATCAACGAGAACGGCAACAAACAGGTACTCCGCCACGCTGCCAACAAGTCGCTGCCCGATGAGTGGGCCACCCGTCCCAAGGTGGGCTTCCCGGTGCCGATTGTCTACTGGCTGCGCGAGCAAAAGTGGTACGACTATGTCAAGGAGTACTTCACCGCGCCGTGGGCAAGTGAGTTCTTCAATACCGACGAGCTCATGCACCTGCTCGATCTGCACTTTGCGGGCAAGGGCGATTTCCAGCGCAAGATCTATACGCCGCTCGTGTTCCTAGTGTGGTACAAGCGCTTCTTTATCGACGAGGGCCAGCCTTCTGTTCAGGCTGCCTAGTCTCGGCCTACGAATGCCTGCGCGTAACGGCTCCTCCGGGAGCCGTTTTTGCGTGGGCGCGTTTCAGTTACTATGAAAACCGTCCCTGCCAAATGGCTGAGAAAGGTGAAAGATGCACCATTCGGATTCCGCGACCGTGACCACGGTCGATACGCTTGCCAAGCTTCTCGATGTGTGCGGCGAGCTGCGCGCATCAGAGCAGGTTGACGAGCGTGCCGTGACCGGCTGCTCGTTTGATTCGCGCGCGGTCTCGGCAGGTGACGTATTCTTTTGCAAAGGTGCTGCCTTTAAGCCCGCGTTTTTGAGCATGGCGCTCGATGCGGGCGCCGTCGCATTTGTGTGCGAGGAGTCGCTGGTCGAGTCTCTGGAGCCGCTGGCGAAGGAGAGCGGTGCTGCGATGCTTGTTGTTGATAGTGTTCGCACGGCCATGGCCCTGTTGCCGCCGGAGGTCTACGACCGTCCCGACCACGACGTCAAGATCGTGGGCATCACCGGCACCAAGGGAAAGACCACGGCCGCTTTTATGCTCCAGTCCATCATCAAAGCGGCGGGCGAGTCCTGCGGCATGATCGGCTCGGTGAGTACCGACGATGGTATCGAGTGCTACGAGAGCACCAATACTACGCCCGAGGCCCCCGAGGTCTGGCGCCATATCGCCAACTGCCGCATGTCCGGTCGCCAGTCCATGGTCATGGAGGTCTCGAGCCAGGCGCTCAAGTACCAGCGCGTCGAGAACCTGCCGTTTGACGTGGCGTGCTTCCTCAACATCGGCCGCGACCACATCTCGCCGATCGAGCACCCGACCTTCGAGGATTATTTTGAGAGCAAACTCAGGATCTTTGACCAGGCAAAGACCGCCGTGGTGAATCTGGGCACCGAAGAGGTCGACCGTGTGCTGGAGGCAGCGTCGACGGCCGAGCGCTTGGTGACCGTTGGCGTCGAGCATCCCGAGGCAAGCCTGTGGGCGAGCGACGTACGCATGGTCGGCTTTAGCATCGAGTTCAACTTGCATGGCCTGTGTGCCGACGAGTCCGAGGCGGGGGAGAAGGTCCTGCTGGGTATCGCGGGAGACTTTAACGTGGAGAACGCGCTGGTCGCTATCGCCGCTGCGCGCGAGATCGGCATCGGTATCGATGCCATCAAGAAGGGCCTCTCCAAACTGCGTGTGCCGGGCCGTATGGAGGTCGTGGAGTCGAAGGACGGCCGCGTGATCTGCGTCGTTGACTATGCGCACAACCAGCTTTCGTTCCGTTCGCTTTTCTCGTCGGTCAAGCGTGCGTTTCCCGCCAGCCCCGTCATTGCGCTGTTTGGCGCCGCCGGCGGCAAGGCTCAGGAGCGCCGCGAGCAATTGCCACGCGAGGCCGCACCATATTCCGACCTGATGATCTTTACGAACGAGGATCCAGCTCACGAGGACCCGATGAAGGTCTGTCGCGAGCTTGCCGAACATGTTCCCGACGATACGCCGAACAAGATCATCCTCGATCGCGAAGCCGCTGTGCATGCGGCGTTCAAGGCGGCGCGCGAGGAGTACGTCAACCCCGATGCTCCCACCATTGTCTTGCTGCTGGCAAAGGGTGACGAGGAGCTCATGCACGTGGGCGACGAATTCGTGCCCATCGAGAGCGACCTTTCGCTGGCCAATCGCCTGATCGATGTTACCCAGTTTGACTAATGAACCATGATGGCGGCGGCGCCCTGAGTACGCTGTCGCCATAAGCGTGTTCCCTCAATCAAAACATGCCGTCCAAGTCCAAACCCTTCTACGTAAACGGAGTAACCATGTCCCACAACACCCTGCCGACCGTTGCCGAGCTTTCGGGCGAGATGCGCGAGCGCTTGGCCAAGGTCAAGTACGTCTTTACCGACCTGGACGCCACCATGCTCGCGCCCGGCTCGTGCGTGCTGCGCGACAACGACGGCAACCCCTCGACCAAACTCGTCGAGGCCGTCGTGGCGCTCGCTCGCGCTGGTATTCAGGTGGTTCCCACCTCGGGCCGCAACCGTACCATGATCCACGAGGACGCGCGCGTGCTCGGCCTCAACTCCTACATTGGTGAGATGGGCGGCCTGGTCATGTACGACCTCAAAGCCAACGATTGGGAGTATCTGACCGGCGACATGCCTTACGACCCCGCCTGCGGCCTTACTCCGCACCAGGTGATCGAGCAGACCGGCGTGTGCGAGAAGATCCTTGCTCGCTGGCCGCACAAGATCGAGTACCACAACGACATGTCGACCGGCTACAAATACCGTGAGGTCACCGTCGGCATGCGTGGCGACATTCCCGATGATGAGGCCCAGGCCATTCTCGACGAGGCCGGCTGCGGTCTGGTCTGGGCCTGCAATGGCTACCTGACGCATCTGTCCAAGCCGACGACGCTCGAGCTCGATCGCGTCGAGGACGGTCGCGCCTTTAACATCAACCCGGCGGGTCTCGACAAGGGCGTGGCGGTCGCGCGCTTCTGCGAGCACCTAGGGATCGAGCGCGAGGAGACGCTCGCGCTCGGCGATTCCGAGTCCGATTTCTACATGGCCGACCACGTGGGCACGTTCTGCCTGGTCGAGAACGGTCTGACCAGCGCCGGCGCGCCCGAGTTCCTGGACGCCTGCGACAACGCCTTTGTCACCCGCGGCAAGATTGTCGACGGCTGGGTGGCAACGGCTGAGCTGCTTGTTGCGGCCCGTTCATAGCGCGACGCATCACGCGTGGCCGCATTTTTCGAGAGAGAATCTGGTGAGGTAATGTCCGATATCGAGAATCTGGCCGGGGACACGCGCCCCATCGGCGTGTTCGACTCGGGCCTGGGCGGCCTGACGGTCGCACGGGCAATTGCCACGGCGCTTCCGCACGAGTCTGTTTACTACTTTGGCGATACTAAGCGCTGCCCTTACGGCACTCGCACCGAGGATGAGGTGCGCTCGTTTGCGCTGCAGGCGGGGCGCTGGCTTTCGAGGCACGACGTCAAGATTATGGTCATCGCCTGCAACACGGCAACGGCCGCGGCGTTGCGTCTGGCCCAGCAGGTGCTCGACGTTCCTGTGATCGGCGTGATCGCGCCGGGCGCGCGTGCGGCCATCAACAGCACCCGCACGCGCCGCGTGGGCGTGCTCGCCACTAACCTCACCATCCGTTCGGGTGCCTACACGCGCGCCATCCAAGACCTGGATGCCGGCGTGGACGTGTACGGCTGCCCTGCCTCGAGTTTTGTCGAGGTCGTCGAGCACGAGCTCGCGTCGGGTGCGCACCTGCAGGAGCAGTGGCTCGAGAACGAGGATATCTTTGATACGCCTGCCGTGCGCGCGCTGGTCGGCGCCACGGTTGAGCCGCTGCACGATCGCGGCATCGATACCGTGGTGCTTGGATGCACGCATTTTCCGCTGCTGGTGGGGCCCATTCGCCATGCACTGGGGTCCGGGGTGCGCGTGGTGAGTTCTGCCGAGGAAACCACCCGCGAGCTGACCGATATCCTCACGCGCCGCGAGCAGCTGGCGGGCGACGCCGCCGAGCCGCAGCATCGTTTTGCCACGACGGCCGATAACATTGCTGAGTTTGCGGTGGCGGGCAGCTTTATCTTTGGACAGCCGCTCAAGAGCATAGAACATATCGATATCGATGAGCTGAAATAGATGTAAGGCCACCGACCAAAGGCTCACTTTCACCTTTTGCCGAAAGGATATTTCTATGGAGTACATGCAGGTCAACCGCGCCAACGGCCGCGCCGCCGATGAGCTGCGCCCCGTTAAGCTCACCCGTGGCGTCATGAAGCACGCCCACGGCTCGTGTTTGGCCGAGTTCGGCGACACGCGCGTGCTGTGCGCCGCTACTATCGAGGAGGGCGTGCCGGGCTGGCGCAAGGGCGCCAAGGCCGGCTGGGTAACGGCGGAGTACGCCATGCTACCGGCATCGACCGGCAAGCGCTGCAAGCGCGAGCACGCCAACCGCAAAGGCCGCTCCATGGAGATCGAGCGCCTCATTGGCCGTAGCCTGCGTACCGTCGTCAACATGAAGGCGCTCGGCGAGTACACCGTCACCGTCGACTGCGACGTGATCCAGGCCGATGGTGGTACACGTACGGCAAGCATTACCGGCGCCTGGGTGGCGCTGCACGACGCCCTCGCCATGTGGGTCGAGGCAGGCAAGATCGAGCGCATCCCGCTTACCGGCCAGGTGGCTGCCATCTCCATGGGCGTTGTCGACGGCAATACACTGCTTGACCTCGATTATTCCGAGGACAGCCATGCCGAGGTCGACATGAACCTCGTCGCCACCGACACCGGTGAGATGATCGAGCTCCAGGGCACCGGCGAGCAGGCGCCCTTCGACCGCAAACGCCTCAACGCCCTGCTCGACCTGGGCGACAAGGGTATCGCCGAGCTCATCGAGCTCCAGCGCCAAGTCCTCGCCTAACCAGCCAAAAAGGGACAGATTTATTTTGGTAGGTTTTATCTGCGGAGACGTCTAGACACAAGACTGCCGTTGATTGAGAGGGGAGAGGCAGAGGCCCTCGCCGCCCTCGGCGCGGCATTGCTATAGAGACAAGGAGACCACTCATGGCACTTGAGAAGATCGACATCGACACCCTCGACCCGGCGGCGACCATCGTCGTGGCAACAGGAAACGCTCATAAGCTCACCGAGATCGAGGCCATTTTGGGCAAGGTCATGCCCGAGGTGCGCTTTGTGGCGCTCGGCCAGCTGGGCGATTTTGAGGACCCTGAGGAAAACGGCACGACGTTTTTGGAGAACGCCATCATCAAGGCGCAGGCTGCCGTCGAAGAGACGGGGCTCATGGCCATTGCCGACGATTCGGGCCTGGTCGTTGACGCGCTGGACGGTGAGCCCGGTGTGTATAGCGCGCGCTACGCGGGCGTTCACGGCGACGATGCCGCCAACAATGCCAAGCTGCTCGTTAACCTGGAAGGCGTGGCGGACGAGGACCGCACCGCGCGCTTTATGAGCGTCGTCGCGCTCATCGACACGGATGGTCTGGTCACCTATGGCGAGGGCGCCTGCGAGGGCGTTATCGCACACGAGGGCCGCGGCGATCACGGCTTTGGCTACGACCCGCTGTTCCTGCCGGTCGACACGCCGGGCAAGACCATGGCTGAGCTGACGGCGGACGAGAAGAACGCCATCAGTCATCGTTTCCACGCGCTTGAGCATCTGTCCGCCAAACTGACGGGCGAGGAGTAGGCTGTGCGTGCGGTGGTGCAGCGCGTGCTCAACGCCGGCGTGACGGTCGACGGCAAGTGCGTGGGCAAAATTGGGAGCGGCTATCTGGTGCTGCTGGGCGTGGGCCACGGCGACACGCGCGCCGAGGCCGATAAGCTGTGGGGCAAGCTCCGCGGCTTGCGCATCAACGAGGACGAGAACGGCAAGACTAACTTGGCACTTGCCGATGTCGACGGCGAGGTGCTCGTGGTGTCGCAGTTCACGCTGTTCGCCGATTGCCGTCACGGCCGCCGCCCATCGTTTACGGATGCCGGCGCGCCCGATGTCGCCAACGAGCTTTACGAGTACTTTTTGACGCTCGTTGCCCAAGATGTCGAGCACGTGGCACATGGCATCTTTGGCGCCGACATGAAGGTCGACCTGGTCAACGATGGCCCGTTCACCATCGTCCTGGACACGGACAACCTTTAGGTTACTCGGTTTTACCAAACCGCGTAACAACTGGTCATGCGAGGTTGTCGTCTGGTACGTATTTGGGACGGGGCTTATTTAGCTACTTGCGTATGGTGGCAGCAGGGTGCTATAGTATTAGAGTTTTGTCTATCTTAGGGGTATTATCCCCTTTTTGAATTGCACCTTCTGGAGGCCCTGTTCATGGAAGAGATGGAAGTCAATCACGTCGACGACATCCACGAGAAGCTGACCGATATGGTGGGCGATCGCGTCAAGGTTAAGGCCAACATGGGCCGCACCCGCGTCGTCGAGCGCATGGGCACCATCAAGAGCGTCCACCCCGCCGTCTTTATCGTCGAGGTTGACGAGCGTCGCGGCCGCAAGTCGCGTCAGTCTTATCAGTATATCGATGTCCTCACCGGTCAGGTTGAGCTGTTCGACCCCGAGAGCGGCGAGCATATCTTTACCCCGCTCGGCAATCAGCTCGAGGAGCATTAACGGTGACCGATCGGTCCCTGACTCTTTCCGCGCCGGCAAAGATTAACCTCTACCTAGGGGTTCATACCGAGCGCGATGACCGCGGCTACCACAGGGTTGATTCCCTGATGGCAGCCATCGGTCTTTCCGATACCGTGACGGTCACGCCGGCACAGGCGCTGACCGTCCAGACGGTTCCGGCATCAGATTTTCCCATGCAAAAGAATACGGCGTATCGGGCTGCGGTTGCTATGGCCGAGCATTATGGTCGCGAGGCAAACATCTACGTGACGATTGAGAAGCACATTCCATTGTGCGCCGGCTTGGGCGGCCCCTCGACGGATGCGGCCGCGGTCATTGTCGCCTTGGCGGAGCTCTGGGGAATTGACCGCACCGATTCCGCGCTCGACGATATTGCGCGGGGCATTGGTGCTGACGTCCCGTTCTTTTTGCACGCGAGCCCTGCGTTCTACGTGGGTGGGGGAGACGTGCTGGCAACCGAGTACCCCGTGCTGCCCGCGACACCCGTCGTGCTGGTCAAGCCGCGGGAGGCGAGCGTTTCGACAATTGAAGCCTATCGACGTTTTGACGAGGCCCCGGTGCCTGCGGACAAGCCCGGCGCGATGGCTTCTGCCTTGCGTGCTGGTGATGCCGAGACGGCATATGCGCTCATCCATAACAACCTGGGTGTCATTTCCGCACAGATGGAGCCGCAGATTCAAACGGTTCTCGATTGGCTGCATAAACAGGACGGCGCCGTTGCTGTAGATGTGTGCGGATCGGGCGCCTGCTCGTTTGCCATGTGCGACACCGCCGCCACGGCCGAAAGGCTTGCCGGCGCTGCCCAGCAAAATGGCTGGTGGGCCTGCGCAACGGAGCTCATTTCCAACACGGTTCAGATCGACGCGCCAAAGAAATAAAAAATTATCTAGCACGTGGCGGAAATCTTTGTTACTATAGTCGAGCTAACGGGTTGTGGCTCAGTTTGGTAGAGCACTGCGTTCGGGACGCAGGGGTCGCTGGTTCAAATCCAGTCAACCCGACCAGAGCATGAGGAGGGACCGCTTCTTGCGGTCCCTTTTTTTAGCTATTGTTGTGATACCGCGATACCCGCGGTATACTCATTCGAGCTTGTCTCGCTGTATTGTGGAGGTCTACATGTTTGGACTGAGGGCTCCTGAGCTCATCATTATTCTCGTCGTTGTCCTGATCATCTTCGGGCCTAAGAACCTGCCGAAGCTCGGCAAGTCCCTCGGCTCTACCGTCAAGAATATCCGCGAGGGTATGGAGGGCGACGATAAGGCCGAGACCAAGCAGGCCGAGGAGGTCGTGGTCGAGCAGTCCGAGGAGGACAAGGAGATCGCTGAGCTCGAGGCCAAGCTCGCTGCTGCCAAGAAGAAGCAGGCAGAGGACAGCGACGCGGACGCAGAGTAGTCCCATCCCTTTGGGGTGAGCACCTGACCGGCTTGCCCGCAGGCTAGCCGGTCTTTTTCGTTTTGTTGACAGTTGATTGTTTGATCAGAGTTGGGGAGATATCCGTATGGACGCAAGCCAGATCGTACTGACCGCTGAGGGTCGCCAGAAGCTCGTCGAGGAGCTCGCTTGGCGTGAGGGCGATTACGCCAAGGAGATCGTCGAGGACATCAAAGAAGCCCGCGCGTTCGGCGACCTTTCGGAGAACTCCGAGTACGATGCCGCCAAGGACAAGCAGGCCCAGAACGCCGCTCGTATTGCCGAGATCCAGGCCATCCTCGCCAACGCTCAGGTTGCTGCCACCACGGGCGATCTGACCGTCTCCATCGGTTCCACCGTTTCTCTGATTGATCCCAACGGTGAGGTCATGGAAGTCACGCTCGTCGGTACCACCGAGACCAACTCGCTCGAGCACAAGATTTCCAACGAGTCTCCGGTTGGCCATGCCATCATCGGTCACGGCGAGGGCGACTCCGTCGAGGTCGTTACGCCTTCCGGCAAGACTCGCGTCTACACCATCGCCAAGATCGCACGCTAGACCACGGTCCCGCGTAAAGGTATGTTTTCGCTCCCTGGGACCGAATCCTGGGGAGCGTTTTAATTTGAGGAGCTAACTTATGGCAGAGAACCAGAACGCCGCCGATCAGGCATCGACGCTCAACGACGAGCGCGCCACCCGCCTGGCCAAGCGCGCCGCCCTGTTCGAGGTGGGCCAGAACCCTTATCCCGAGCACTCTGAGCTTGAGGACTACGTCGCCGATATCGAGGCTAAGTACGCCGGGCTTGCCGATGGCGAGGACACCGAGGACGTCGTGAAGATCGCCGGCCGCGTGGTCGCCAAGCGCGGTCAGGGCAAGATCATGTTCATCGTCGTGCGCGATGCGACTGCCGAGATTCAGCTGTTCTGTCGCATCAACGACATGGACGAGGCCGCCTGGAATACGCTCAAGGCCCTCGACCTGGGCGACATCCTGGGCGTGACCGGCGTGGTCGTGCGCACCCAGCGCGGCCAGCTTTCCGTTGCCCCAAAGAGTGCGACCCTGCTTTCCAAGGCCGTTCGTCCGCTGCCCGAGAAGTTCCACGGTCTTTCCGACAAGGAGACCCGCTATCGCCAGCGCTATGTCGACCTGATCGCCAACGACGACGTTCGCGAGACCTTCCGCAAGCGCTCGCAGATTCTCTCCACCTTCCGCCGCTTTATGGAGTCCGACGGCTACATGGAGGTCGAGACGCCCATCCTGCAGACCATCCAGGGTGGTGCCACGGCCAAGCCGTTCATTACCCACTTTAACGCGCTCGACCAGGAGTGCTACCTGCGTATCGCTACCGAGTTGCACCTCAAGCGCTGCATCGTCGGCGGTTTTGAGCGCGTCTTTGAGATCGGCCGCATTTTCCGCAACGAGGGCATGGACCTCACCCACAACCCCGAGTTCACCACCATGGAGGCCTACCGCGCCTTCTCCGACCTCGAGGGCATGAAGGCGCTTGCCCAGGGCGTCATCAAGGCGGCCAACAAAGCCATCGGCAACCCCGAGGTCATCGAGTACCAGGGCCAGACCATCGACCTTTCTGGTGAGTGGGTCAGCCGTCCCATGACCGACATCGTCTCCGACGTGCTCGGCAAGCAGGTCACCATCGATACGCCGGTCGAGGAGCTTGCTGCCGCCGCGCGCGAGAAGGGCCTGGAGATTAAGCCCGAGTGGACCGCCGGTAAGATTATCGCCGAGATCTACGATGAGCTGGGCGAGGACACCATCGTCAACCCCACATTCGTGTGCGATTACCCCATCGAGGTCAGCCCGCTTGCCAAGCGCTTTGAGGACGACCCGCGCCTGACGCACCGCTTTGAGCTGGTTATTGCCGGTCACGAGTACGCCAACGCATTCTCCGAGCTCAACGACCCGGTCGACCAGGCTGAGCGCTTTGCCGCCCAGATGGCCGAGAAGGCCGGCGGCGACGATGAGGCCATGGAGTATGACGAAGACTACGTGCGCGCCCTCGAGTACGGTATGCCTCCCGCGGGCGGCATCGGCATCGGTATCGACCGCGTGGTTATGCTGCTTACCAACCAGGCTTCCATCCGCGACGTGCTGCTGTTCCCGCACATGAAGCCCGAGAAGGGTTTCCAGTCCGGTGCCGCTGCCGCCAAGGCTGCCGAGGCCGGCAACGCCGCGAGCCCGTTCGTCAAGCCGCTCAAGCCCACGGTTGATTATTCCAAGATTGCCGTTGAGCCGCTGTTTGAGGAGTTCGTCGACTTCGATACCTTCTCCAAGAGCGACTTCCGCGCCGTGAAGGTCAAGGCATGCGAGGCCGTCAAGAAGTCCAAGAAGCTGCTGAACTTTACGCTCGACGACGGCACCGGCACCGACCGCACCATCCTCTCCGGCATTCATGGCTACTATGAGCCCGAGGACCTGGTCGGTAAGACGTTGCTCGCCATCACCAATCTGCCTCCGCGCAAGATGATGGGCATCCCCAGCTGCGGCATGCTCATCAGTGCCATCCACGAGGAGGAGGGCGAGGAGCGCCTCAACCTGATCCAGCTCGACGCCTCCATCCCCGCCGGCGCAAAGATGTATTAAGAGTTACGCGGTTCTACGAACCGCGTAACCAGTTGACGCTGCGCGCCGCCCAGGGCGACAATTTGTCATTCAAAAGGCAAGGCATGACCAGAAGGTCTACGCCTTGCCTTTTTCATGCCAACTTGTTCGCCCTGGACGTCGCTCGCTGTTGGTCCCATTACATCGGCGTTGCCATTGTTGTTGAGTAGTCGTTGGGGACGTTCTTAAACGACTGGTTATTTAAGAACGTCCAACGACTACAACGCACGAGAGTGGATAGTCTCCCACTTTTGGCGCGTATGCGGACTTAAAACGGGAGATTATCCACTCTCGTGGAATGGGTGTCCGATAATCCACGCTCGTTGGGCCGATGCGGGCGCATCTGCTGCCCTGCGCGAATGACTCGGCATCTTCATAAACCCAACGCTTACGAAGCGCATGCGTTTCGTGCTAGGCTGGTTCCACCACATAAGTAGTCGCAGACGCACGTAACACGGGCGGGCGAGATGAAGTCCCAACAGCTCCATCTCGCCCGCCCGTTTTTGTTGGCGGCGCCGCGACGCAACACAGAGAGGAATCTGCCCTTCATGCCTATTAACAAACGAGAGAGCTTGCTGTTCACCTTTATCATGTGCTTTTGCATGGTGCTCTGGATGAGCATCTACAACGTTGCCCTGCAGCATGGGGCCATCAACGGCGAGGTTGTTGCCGCCGCGTGGCTCGGCTTCCCCGTTGCCTACATTTTTGCCATGTGCTGCGACTGGTTTGTTGCCAGCCCCCTTGCCAAGGGTTTCGCCTTTAAGTATTTGGTCACGCCAGGCAAGAGCTCGCCGCTTGCCATGACGCTCGCCGTTAGCTCCTGCATGGTCGTTCCTATGGTCATCATCATGTTGCTCTACGGTGCGTGTGAGGGCCTGTTCCACATGCCCGGCGGCCCGCTCGCCAACCTGCAGATGCTGCCGATGATGTGGCTCATCAACATCCCGCGCAACTTTGTCATGGCCCTGCCTTGGAATCTGCTGGTGGCCGGCCCGGTTGCTCGCTATGTCTTCCGTCGAGCCTTCCCCATGGGCACGGTTTTTGAGGAGCAGCATATGGAGCTCGTGCGTATGCCGGGCGCTCCCGCTGCCGATGCAGTCAATGACGTTGCCGAGAGCATGGACGTTGAGCCCGTCTGCTAGACAGCAGCGCAAAACCAAACCGCCAAGCGGACCAGAGCGATTCCTTTTTTGTAGACGTTGTCGCGCGGCTACGGGTGGGAAAGGTCCCAACGGTTAACATATACTCCATATGGGTAAAGAGACCAAAGCGCCGCCACGAGTGGCGCTTTGCGTTTGAAAAACTAGCTCGTCTAAGAGGAACTAGCATGTTAGACCGTTTTACCGATCGCGCGCGCAAGGTCATGTCCATGGCCAAGCAAGAGGCGCTCGATCTTCATTCAAATAAGGTGGGTACCGAGCATCTGCTGCTCGCGCTCGCCAAGGAGGACGAGGGCATTGCCGCCGAGGCGCTGCGTTCGCTCGATATCTCCTACGACGACATCATGGACACCCTCAAGGAGGTCCAGACTACCGTTCCCGAGTCCAGCGAGGAAACCGAGGCCGCCAAGCTCGCCTTTACGCCGCTCGTCATTAGTGTGATGGAGCGCTCCTTCCGTGTGGCACGCGAGAACAACCAGACCTATGTGTCGACCGAGCACTTGCTCATCGGCATTGTCGAAGAGGGTAACGGCATGGCCATGGACATCCTCATGCGCCTGGGTGTGTCGTCTGCTTCCATCAAGAAGGCCATCGAGAAGCTTACCGCCAAGGACCAGGACAAGAAGCGCCCGCTCGCTGGCGCCGGTGCCGGGCGTCCCGGTGCGGGTCTGCCGTTCTTTAGCGGCTCGGACGCCTCACAGCAAAAGGGGAGCGGCACCGACACGCTCAAGCAGTTCGCCACCAACCTCACGCAGAAGGCGCGCGACGGCAAGCTCGATCCGGTGATTGGTCGCGAAAAAGAAGTCCAGCGCATGATGGAGATCCTTTCGCGCCGCACCAAGAACAACCCGCTTATCCTGGGCGACCCCGGCGTGGGCAAGACGGCCATCGTCGAGGGCCTGGCACAGCAGATCGCCGCCGGTAACGTGCCCGAGAACCTTATGAACCAGAACATCTGGACGCTCGACCTGCCGGGCCTTGTTGCGGGTGCTAAATATCGCGGTGAGTTTGAGGAGCGCCTCAAGAACGTGATCCAGGAGGCAACCGAAGCCGACGACGTCATCCTGTTTATCGACGAGATGCATACCATCATCGGTGCTGGTTCCGCCGAGGGCTCCATCGATGCAAGCTCCATGCTCAAGCCCGTGCTTGCGCGCGGTGCCTTCCAGATTATCGGCGCCACCACGGCCGAGGAATTCCGCAAGTACCTCACCAAGGACCCGGCCTTCGAGCGTCGCTTCCAGACCATCGATGTCGAGGAGCCGAGCGTCGAGGACACGGTCAAGATCCTGACCGCGCTCAAGCCACGCTACGAGGAGCACCACCACGTTCGTTACACGCAGGGTGCCATCGAGGCCGCCGCGAACCTTTCCAACCGCTACATCCAGGATCGCTTCCTGCCCGATAAGGCCATCGACCTCATCGACGAGGCCGGTGCCCGCGCTCGCATCGCCGCGAATCGCGCGCCCGAGCCGGTGCGCGAGGCCGAGCATCGCATCGAGGAGCTCAAGGCTGCCGCGCAGGAGGCCACCGAGAGCGACGACATGAACAAGGCCGCCGAGATCACCGAGCAGCAGAAGGCTGCCGAGATTGAACTCGCCGAGGCCAAGGCCGCCTGGGCCGCCGAGCTCGACGCCAGCCCGCTCACCATCGACGTGAGTCAGATTGCCGACATTGTGTCCGTGACTTCGGGCGTACCGGTTTCCTCGCTCACCGAGAGCGAGAGCCGTCGCCTGCTGCAGACCGAAAGCGTGCTCAAGACCCGCATCATCGGCCAGGATGAGGCAGTCGAGGCCGTCGCCAAGGCAGTGCGCCGCAGCCGTTCGCCGCTCAAGGACCCGCGTCGCCCCGGCGGCAGCTTTATCTTCCTGGGTCCCACCGGCACGGGCAAGACCGAGCTCGCCAAGACGCTCGCCGAGTACCTCTTTGGCAGCAAGGACGCGCTCATCAGCTTTGACATGTCGGAGTTCGGCAGCGAGTTCGAGGTCTCCAAGCTCATCGGTAGCCCTCCGGGTTACGTGGGCCATGACGAGGGCGGCCAGCTCACCAAGGCCGTGCGCCGTCACCCGTACTCGGTTGTGCTGTTCGACGAGATCGAGAAGGCGCACCCCGACATCTTCAACATTCTGTTGCAGGTGCTGGAGGAGGGTCGTCTGACCGATAGCCAGGGCAAGACGGTCGACTTCCGCAACACGGTGATCATCATGACGTCCAACGTGGGCGCCCGCGAGATCGCACAGGATGCGAGCGTTGGCTTTGGCACCACCGGCGAGCAGGGTCTCACGTCGAGTGAGATCAAGGGCCGCGCGATGGGCGAGCTCAAGCGCCTGTTCCGCCCCGAGCTGCTCAACCGTATCGACGACATTGTGGTGTTCCAGAAGCTCTCGGGCGAGAATCTCACCAAGATCGCGCACCTGTTGGTGGACGATCTGCGCCAGCGTCTGATCGCAAACGGCATGAACATCAAGCTCACCGATGCGGCCTACGACAAGATCGTGGCCGAGGGCACTGATCTCACCAACGGCGCACGTCCGCTGCGCCGTGCTATTCAAAAGCTCATCGAGGACCCGCTATCCGAGGAGCTTCTGGCCGGCGAGTGGGGCGAGGGCGATACCGTCCTGTGCGACGTGGCCGATGGCAAGTTTGTCTTTAGCCACGGCAGGGGCGAGATCCCGGCACCGCGTCCGGCGGGCACGCTCGGTGGCGATTCCGCCCCGGCGGCACCGCACATCGGGAACGCCGCGCCTGTGAGCAGTGGCGTGAGCTCGGGCCCCGGCGGCATGATGCAAGCCGGTTCCGGCGCGCTGTAGGGCGTAACAAAAACCTTGTGTCCACGAGGGCGTTCCAAAGGAGCGCCCTTTTTCTGTTGGAAAGGCCCCTTCGTTCAAGGTAAATCTCATTAAACATACCAACGGCGTATGCATAAACGCTGATCAAGTGTTGAGGTTGATTGAAGGGTCCAACGTCCCTTCGGCACTGCCCGTCTAAGATGCTTTATCTTGATAAAGTGGCGTTTCCTCACCGTTAGCCGATGATGCAAGGGCGCTCGGCGTTTTCGACTGGTTTATGCACGCAAAGTCTGGGAATATACAAGTCGCATATCTTACTGTCTAACCAGTTGCGCCAAGGAGGCACCATGGACTACAAGATCACCGGCTATGAGCCCGCCCAGCTGTTCCATTTCTTTGAGGAGGTCAGCGCGATCCCCCGTGGGTCTGGCAATGAGAAGGGCATCAGCGATTTCCTGGTCGCGTTTGCCAAGGAGCGCGGCCTCGATGTGTATCAGGACGAGGTCTACAACGTCATCATTCGCAAGCCCGCATCTGCCGGTGCCGAGAATGCCCCGACCGTGATGCTGCAGGGCCACATCGATATGGTGTGCGACAAGTTGGGCTCCGTTGAGCACGACTTTATGACCGATGGTATCGACCTGGTCGTCAAGGACGGCGTCCTCACCGCCAACGGTACCACCCTGGGTGCCGACAACGGTATCGCCGTCGCTCTGATGCTCACTGTTCTCGATGACGATTCGATCGTTCACCCCGCCCTCGAGTGCGTATTCACCACCGACGAGGAGACTGGCCTGGTCGGCGCCGAGACGCTCGACAAGTCCCAGATTAGCGCCCGCACCATGATTAACCTTGACTCCGAGGAAGAGGGCGTTGCCACCGTCAGCTGCGCCGGCGGCGTCGTCGTTACCTACGCCTGCCCGATCGTGCGCGAGCACAAGACCGGTAGCACCCTCACGCTCGACATCTCCGGCCTGCTGGGCGGTCACTCCGGCAGCGATATCCACCTGGAGCGCGGCAACGGCAACCTCATCATGGCCCGTATCATCGACCGCCTGATGGTCGCCGGCGAGCCCGCCATCGTTAGCTTTAACGGCGGCACCAAGGACAACGCCATCAACCGTGAGTGCAAGGCTGTTCTGGTCTACGCCGACCACGCCGCCGCCGAGGCCGCGGCCCAGATCGCAAAGGGTATCATCGCCGACGTCACCGCCGAGCTCGAGGTCTTCGACCCCGGCTTTACCTGCGCCGTCGAGATTGCCGACGATGCCGAGGTCGAGGCCATGGACCAGAAGTCCGCGCTTGCCCTTATCCGCGCTCTGCGTCTTGCCCCTAACGGCGTGATTCGCCGCAACGTCGCTACCGACGGCTCCGTCGAGGTCTCCTCCAACATCGGTGTGGTTGCCACTTCTGACGACGAGGTCAAGATCATGCTGTCCCCGCGCTCCTCGATCACCTCGCTGCAGAACGAGTTTAAGGATCGTCTGCAGACGCTGGCCGATGTCCTGGGCTTCGACGCCAAGTTTGAGTTCGAGTATCCCGGCTGGAGCTATGCCGAACATTCGCCGGTCCGCGACGTCTTTGTCGAGAGCTATCGCGAGCTCTTTGGCTCCGAGCTGCGCATCGAGTCCATTCATGCCGGCCTTGAGTGCGGCCTGTTTGCCGAGGCCCTGCGCGGCCTGGACGCCATCGCCGTGGGCCCGACGCTCTCCGATGTCCACACCCCGGACGAGAGCATGGAGCTCGCTTCTGCCGAGCGCTTCTACGAGCTGCTCATCGACGTCCTCAAGCGCCTTGCCGCGTAAGGGTTGCGCTAGCAGCAGCCCGAGCCACGTGCTAGCGGATTGCAAATGACATTACGAGAGGGGGCACCCGAGCTTTTGCGACGGGTGCCCCCTCTCTTCTTTTGGGAAATGGGAAATTGCGGGCGTCTAGCCAATATCCGCCTTGATGAGGTCGAGGGTGCGCTGGCAGTTTTCGCGGACGGGGCCGAGCATATGCTCGCGCAGGTCCGCCATGCCGGGCAGGTCGGCGTATTCGTCCATGACCTCTTCCATGCAAATGGGTACCTCGTAGGCGAGGTCCATCATGGTCGCAAAGCAAAACTTCTCGGATAGCCCGGCATCGGAGAGCGCCACCTCCAGCGCGGGGTCGCCCATACCGTGGTATCGGCGGATAGCGCCTGGACCGATGCGTCCCACACGATTTTCGCCGCCAACGCTCATAGCAAGGCGTGCCCGACGTCGCATGCTCTCATACGCCAAGCCCGATGCGACATCGTACATGGGTGCGAGCGCCGCGTTTGTGCCTTTGCCAAGGACGAGCGAGTAGTTTTTAGCGTGTGCGTCAGGCGCTCCGATAATGGCGTTATAGAACAACATATAGGTAAAAAGCACAAGATTCATGTGGTGGGGGACTGTTTTAATCAGTCGTTCTTGGATGTCTCGTGTGGTTGGTCCTCCGTCGGCGGTGTATTTCTGGCTTGGCAATACACTGAGCGCCTGGCAAAAGTCCTCCTGATGCAGCCTTTCGATATTTCCGCTGCTATTGACCATTCTGTCGTACCGTTCAACGACGAGCGCGGCTTCGTCTTCAAATGTGCAATAGGAGACGTCGGCAGTTGGAATGCCAACACGCCGAGCCGTTTTCATGCAGACGAATTCGTTTAAGGCCTGATGTTTGAACCCAACGACACCATTTTTGAAGATATGGGTAGTGGGGGATGACCCTAGACATTCGCACCATTGGCCATCATGTCAAGCTAGTGCAAATTTGCCTTGATTGCCGCCCAGGGACCAGCTTTCGTTGGAGCCCATCCATGTCTCTCTTTCGTCATCGCGAATTGCTTTGAGCTTATGAGCGATTTGAGAATTGGTAAGCGGGCGGTATGCGGAGACCCTGCCACGGACGGCGTCTAATTGATCGGTTCGACAAAACTGAACGGCCCCCGCGCAGTCAAGACCGATATGGCACAAGAGGGCGACGGGGTTGTTGGATGCAACGTCATGCTCGGCGGCAATAGCGCGACGCTGCTCTTGACTGTCGGGCAAAAGGCCAAATAGGAACGGGCGGACGATGTTATGGCCATACGTGCGATTGGAAAGCGGCATTGTTAGCGATAGCGGTGCTCCGCGATAGGTTGGGGCGTATACAAAGCTGCAGAGTCCATGCTCGTCTTGCCGGAGAGTGCCTGCGATTTCGCCACAAATGAGGGTCGCAAGCTCCATCTCTGCCATTTATTTCACAACCTTACAGCCAAAGGAGAGGTCTGAAGTGTCGGTAAGGCCTTGCTCGGCTGCGATTTGGGCCAGCAAGGCACCATAGGAAGATGGCGTTCCTTGTCGGGCGGGTCGTCTGCCTACACTTGGCTTGGGCAGGGCATTCGAGTTCGCGATAGGGAGGTCCGCTATCGTCGTCGGATGTTTAAAGGGTGATGCGATTGGGTCGTTATCGCTTTGCACAAAGAGACTTATGCCGAGTGCGTTAAAGACGGTCAGCAGCTTGTCGAGTCGAATGCCAGTGGCGTCTCCTAGCTCGAGCGATGCGAGCAGGCGCTCCGAAACACCGGCCATTTTAGCGAGGGCGGCACGGGTGAGACCCTGAGCCTCGCGTGCCTGACGCACATAGATGCCAGCTTGCCGCGGTGTGGTGATGGGAAGGGTATCCATGGCGATCTCCTAACGTGCAGACTTTTGCATATCAGTATGACATGCAAAAGTCTGCACGAAAAGGCATTATGTAAAACTCTGCATGAGACCTCTACATTGACGTTGAGCTTATGAGAGGCGTTTTTTATATCGCGAGAATCCCCAGATGCTCAAGCAAGATCTTAAGCCCGATGAGGATGAGCACGACGCCACCCACGATGGTGGCAGGCTTTTCGTAACGCGCGCCAAAGGTGTGGCCGATCGCCACGCCGGCGATGGAGAAGATAAAGGTTGTGATGCCGATGAGCGACACGGCGGGCACGATGTCGACCGAGAGCGCGGCAAATGAGATGCCCACGGCTAGGGCGTCGATTGAGGTAGCGATGGCGAGGATCAGGTACTCGACCAGGTCAATCTTTTCGGCATCCTTGCCGTCGCCTTCATCCTCGTCCTCGGTAAATGCCTCCCACAGCATTTTGCCGCCAATGAAGGCGAGCAGGATAAAGGCGATCCAGTGGTCGATGGGGCCGATGATGCCCATGAATTGACTGCCAAGCGCCCATCCGATTACGGGCATGCCGGCCTGAAAACCGCCAAAGAACAGGCCGAGCACCACGGCGACCTTAAGGTTGATCTTTTTCATGCCGAGACCCTTGCAGATGGATACGGCAAAGGCGTCCATCGAAAGGCCAACGGCGAGCAACACGAGCTCTGCGAGTCCCATAGTCTGGCTCCATCTCTGCGGGCGAGCCCGATTACGCGACTACTCCCTCATTTATATGAGACCCAATGCTATCACATGAGCAGTCAAAGGAGCCCCGTCCCAAATGAGCTACCTAAGCTGTGTTCGCTCATTCTGTAAGCATCGGATTTCGCAAGCGCCGCAGGGACAAACCGTGAGAAACTATTTAGCGTTTATGGAGCGTACACGATGGGAGCGATGCCTTGGATAAGAACGAGCTGCAAAAGCGTATGGAACAGGCTATTCGCCTGACGGCACCTGGCCAGCCGATCCGCACCGCCCTCGATATGATCATCGCCGGTCACCTTGGTGCCCTCATTTGCGTCGGTGACACCGAAAACGTGCTCGCTGCTGGTAACGACGGCTTCCCGCTCAACATTTCGTTCACCTCGAACCGTCTGTTCGAACTCTCCAAGATGGACGGCGCCATCGTTATCGACGGCGACCTCACCCAGATTCTGCGCGCCAACTTCCATCTCAATCCCGATCCCTCGCTCGCCACGAGTGAGACGGGCATGCGTCACCGTACTGCCGCTCGCATGTCGGTGCTCACCGATGCCATCGTGATCTCGGTCTCGGCCCGTCGTGCCGTCGTCAACGTGTACGTCCACGGCAAGAGTTACGAGATCCAGCCCGTCACCACCATCATGAGCTCGGTCAACCAGCTCGTCGCCACGCTTCAGACCACCCGTCAGTCGCTCGACCGCTCCTTGCTGCGCCTGACGGCCCTTGAGCTCGACGACTACGTCACGCTCGCCGACATCACCGGCATCTTCTCGAGCTTCGAGATCATGCAGCAGGCAAAGACCGAGCTTAAGGATTGCATCGTCAAGCTGGGTAATCAGGGCAAGCTCGTGCAGATGCAGCTCGAGCAGCTCGCGGGCTCCAGCATGGATACCGAATACGACTTGATGATCCGCGACTACGCAAGCGATTCCTCTGAGGCCAACGCCGAGAAGATCCGCGCCGAGCTGAGCCGCATGACGCCTAAGGACCTGTCCGACCCGCAGCACGTGGCGGCAGTTCTGGGCTATGACGACCTGGACGAGGATTCCGTCATGACGCCGCTGGGCCTGCGCACGCTTTCGCGCGTGTCCGTCGTGCGCGACGGCGTGGCAGAGAAGATCGTCGACGAGTATGGCTCGCTGCAGGAGCTCATGGACGACATCAGCGAGGACCCGGAGCGCCTGGGCGACTTTGGCGTCAACAACCCTGCCATTCTTGCGGACTCGCTGTACCGCATGAAGGGCACCAAACAGGGGAACGCATAATGGCGCCCGTATGCGCCGTGGTCGTTGCCGGCGGCAGCGGCCAGCGCTTTGGAAATCCAGGCGGCAAGCAGCTCGTTAACGTGGCGGGCCGTCCGCTCATGAGCTGGTCCATCCGCGCGTTCGATCGTAGCGACAAGGTCGGCCACATCGTGGTGGTGTGCCCTGCCGAGCGCCGCGCCGAGATGCGCCGCCTGGCCATCGATCCGTTTGACTATGACACGCCCATCAGCTTCGCCGATGCCGGCGATACCCGTCAGGATTCCACCCGTGCCGGCGTGCATGCGGTTCCGGCGGGTTTCGAATATGTCGCCATCCACGACGGCGCCCGTCCGCTCATCACGACCGAGGCCATCGATCATGCGATCGACGTGCTTGTGGGCGACCGCTCGCTCGACGGTGTCGTATGCGGTCAGCCCGCGATCGACACGCTCAAGATCGTCGACGGCGACAATATCGTCGAGACGCCGCCGCGTGAGCTCTACTGGGCCGCGCAGACACCGCAGATCTTTAGCGTCGACGCCATGAAGCGCGCCCACACCGCAGCTATCGCCGAGGGCTTTATCGGGACCGACGATTCTTCGCTGGTCGAGCGCATGGGCGGGCGCGTCCGCTGTGTCCAGAGCCCGCGCGATAACCTTAAGGTGACGGTGCCCGAGGACCTGCGTCCCGTAACCGCGATTCTGCTTGGCCGCATGGCCGAGGGAGAGGACCTTCCCCATGTTCAGTAACCTGCGCATTGGCCACGGCTACGACGTCCACCGTTTGGTGGAGGGGCGTCGATGTATCATCGGCGGGGTCGACATCCCCTACGAGCGCGGCCTGCTGGGCCACTCGGATGCCGATGTGCTTGCACACGCGCTGGCAGACGCCATTCTGGGAGCCTGCCGCGGGGGAGACATCGGCAAGCTATTCCCCGACACCGATCCCGCCTACGAGGGTGCCGATTCGATGGTGCTGCTCGCTCGCGTGATGGACTATGCGCGCGAGCTGGGCTTTGAGTTTGTCGATGCCGATTGCACCATTGCCTGTCAACAACCTAAGATCACCCCGCACCGCGATGCCATGCGCGCCAACCTTGCCCATGCCCTGGGCGTTGACGTCGAAAACGTGGGCGTCGCCGCCACTACGACCGAAAAGCTCGGTTGGGAAGGCCAGGGCGAGGGAATCGGCGCCTGGGCCGTCTGCCTGCTACAGAAAACCGTTAAGGAGTAACGAATGCGTATCTACAACAGCGCTACCCATAAAAAGGAAGAGTTCCAGCCCATCGAGTCCGGCAGGGTCCGCATGTATGTGTGCGGCCCCACGGTCTACGACAACATCCACATCGGCAATGCCCGCACGTTCATCAGCTTTGACGTGATTCGTCGCTGGCTCATCGCGAGCGGCTACGAGGTCACGTTCGCCCAGAACCTCACCGATGTCGACGACAAAATCATCAAGCGCGCCAACGAGCAGGGCCGTACGGCTGCCGAGGTCGCGACGGAGTTCTCCGACAAGTTCATCGGCGTCATGCGTGCCGCCAACGTGCTCGATCCCGATGTGCGCCCCCGCGCCACCAAGGAGATCGGCCCCATGATCGCCATGATCAAGACGCTCATCGAGCAGGGCCATGCCTACGCAGCCGATAACGGCGATGTGTACTTTGCCGTGCGCAGCGATCCCAGCTACGGTCAGGTCTCGGGCCGCAACATCGATGACCTTATGGTTGGCGCGCGCATCGAGGAGAACGAGGACAAGAACGACCCGCTCGACTTTGCCCTGTGGAAGGCCGCCAAGCCCGGCGAGCCCAGCTGGCCGAGCCCTTGGGGCGAGGGCCGTCCTGGTTGGCACACCGAGTGCGCCGCCATGGTGCATCGCTACCTGGGCACTCCGATCGACATCCACGGCGGCGGCTCCGACCTTGCCTTCCCGCATCACGAGAACGAGTGCGCCCAGGCCACCTGCGCCTGGCACCAGGGCTTCTCCAACACCTGGATGCACACAGGCATGCTGCTGGTAGACGGCGAGAAGATGTCCAAGTCGCTCGGCAACTTCTTTACGCTGGCCGAGGTCCTCGAGCAGCACTCCGCTGCCGCTCTGCGCCTGCTGATGTTGCAGACGAGCTATCGCTCGCCGCTCGACTTTTCTTGGGAGCGCCTGGAGGGTGCCGAAAACTCGCTCACGCGTATCGCCGGTACGGTCGAGAACCTGCGCTGGGCCGCGAACCATGCGACGGCCGATGCCGATGAGGCAGCATCCGAGGCGTTTGCCGCCAAGGCCGCCGAGACCCGCGCCACCTTTAAGGAGTGCATGGACGACGACTTTAACACCGCCGGCGCCATGGGTGCCGTCTTTGGCTTTGTGACCGAGTGCAACCAGTACCTGGAGCAAGCGGGCGACGCTGCCGACAAGACCGCTGCCCTGGCCGCCGCCGATACGCTGGTCGAGCTGCTCGATACGTTTGGCGTTGAGCTCCCCGAGCCCAAGGTCGAGCTGCCGCTGGGTCTGCTAGGCGTTGCCGCCGGCTTGGTCGCCTACACGGGCGACGACGTGGACGAGGCCGCTGCCAAGATTCTCGAGGCCCGCGCCGAGGCCCGCGCCGCCAAGAACTGGGATCTGGCCGACGCCATCCGCGACCAGCTCAAGGACCTCGGGCTGACGATCGAGGATACTGCCGCCGGCACCCGTATTAAGAGTCTCTAGTATTTGTCGACCGTTCGAGGTGCGGCAGATTGCCTTGAAAGAGGAGGGCATAGACCTGGTGGTCATGCCCGACGATTGAAAGGCAAGGTGCCGTGGCTCGGACGGTCGATTCTTGTTCGTTATCTATTTAAGGAGGCCGTTTTATGGCCGACAATCGCAAGCGTGCGTCTCGTGGCGGCAAGCAGGCTGCTTCTGGCTCGCGTCCGATTCGCCGCAATGACCGCACTGCCGCGTCCAAGGGTCAGCGCGAGCGCTCCCAAGCCCAGACTGCGCGTCCGCAGCGCGAGCGTGGCCGCGATGCTGTCCAGGCTCCCAAGGGTGAGTTCATCGAGGGCCGCCGTGCTGCCGCCGAGGCTCTGCGCACCGGTTTTCCCGTCAAGTGTGCGCTGATTGCCGAGGGTGGGGAGCGCGATGCCGCCCTATCGCATCTGGTCGATGACCTCAACGCCGCGGGCGTCCGCATTAAGTACGTGTCGCGCGCACAGCTCGATGCGCTGTCGAGCCACGGCGCTCACCAGGGCATTGCGCTCGAGGTGGGCAACTTTCCCTACGCCGACGTTGCCGACATTCTCGACCGCGCGGGCGAGGGTCCTGCGCTCGTTGTCGTGCTCGACCATGTGACCGATGACGGCAACTTTGGTGCCATCGTGCGCTCCGCCGAGGTTGTGGGAGCGGCCGGTGTCATCATCGCCAACAAACGAGCAGCAGGCGTAACGGTGGGCAGCTACAAGACTTCAGCCGGCGCCGTCATGCATCTGCCCATTGCGCAGGTTCCCAATATCGCTCGCGCACTCGACGACCTCAAGGCCGCCGGCTTTTGGGTGGGCGGTGCCTCCGAGCACGCCGAGGGCAGCTGCTGGGACGCTCCCTTCGAGGGCCGCGTGGCACTTGTCATGGGTTCGGAGGGTGACGGCATCTCGCGCCTGGTGCTCGAGAAGTGCGACTTTTTGACCAAGCTCCCCCAGCGCGGTATGACCGAGAGCCTCAATGTGGCCCAGGCGACCACGGCGCTGTGCTTTGAGTGGTTGCGCCGCAACGCCGGCGAGCTCATGGGGAAGGAGTAGCGCATGTCCAAGAAGAACCGCGCCAAGTCCAAGGCCAAGCGCTTTGGCGAGGGCTCGGCCAAGCCGATTGTTTCGGCCGCGACCTATGGCGTGGGCGGCAATGCGTTTGCGCAGGCCATCGCCGATCCGGTCTCGACGGTGCACTCCAATAAGCCCGAGCTGCTGGTGGTCGACGGCTACAACGTGATTCACTGCACGCCGCGCTACGAAAAGCTCGTCTACGACCATTCCGATGGTCCGTATTCCAGCGACGTCCACGATATGGCGCGCACGGCGCTCATCAACGACGTTGCCGCGTTTGCCCAGGGCCGCTACGAGGCCGTGATCGTGTTCGACGGTGCGGGCAATATCTCCAGCGAGCGCCCCAACCTGCCGGCCCGCGGCGTGCGTATCGAGTTCTCGCCGACGGGCGTCTCTGCCGATACCGTGGTGCAGAAGCTCTGCATCGAGGCGCGCGAGGAAGGCCGCGCGTGCTCCGTGGTGTCGAGCGACGGCACGATCCAGGCCGTCGTCATGGGCAAGGGCGTCACGCGCATCTCGAGCCGCATGCTGGTGGACGAGATCAAACAGATCGATAACGATGTTCACGAGGCAGAGGAAGCTCCGCAAATCAAGATGACCCTGGGCAGCCGCCTGAGCCCCGAGGCCCTGGCCAAGCTCAAGGCGTTGCGCGGACGGTAGGGGAGCTGGCGGGGCAATGCTGCCTTGCTAACTCCATTCAGCGATGTCGATCATTCTTTCGAGGCGCCACGTTAGCGCCTCTTTTAGATAAGGCAGTCTCGCTGCTAGGGCATCGTTTTTAGACAGAATCTCGATTGCCTCGTCGACAAAGCCTTTGAGTTTGTCTCCATCGAACCAGCCCATGTCCTCGACGAGCAGCATTTGTTTGGCGGGGCTTGAATGAAACTGCGCGCTGGTAAAACTGTGCTCTCCCGCCCTAAGCTCCTCAAGAGAAATGTTGCACCAGAGCGATGAGCCCGAATCGAAGATGGGGGCTGGCCTGCAGACTAGTGAGTTGACGTTTCGCACGAGGCCGAAGTTGCGCCAATGACGATCGTAGTTGGCGATGATGTCGTCGCACACGATCATGCGGTCAAGGGCATCCTTAACGCCTGTCACCCCGAGCTCCTCGCAGTTTGCTACATATCGCTCGTAGTCGGTTAGCCGTTCATCTGCGTTTGCGTGCTGGTTTACATAGAACGCAGGGACATACTCTTCTTCATCAGTTAAGAAGACATCGCATATGCTCATGGCGGAAGTGCCCGTGCCCTCGAGCGAGTAAGGCACATAATCGCAGGCGTTTAGGATGCGCCGGTGGAGCGCGGTCGCCACCAGCTCGTTATAAGGTTCTTGGTTCAGGTGCGCTCCTGCCTTATGCAGAATTCGACGCCCGCCCTCGCACGTCCAGTACTTTTGAAGATTGCCGTCCGAGGTGTTATCGGGCTTTGCGGCAGCCGCTTTTCCCTCTGGGGCAAAGGGCGCAATGGACAGCGAGACGTCATCAAAGGCGTTATTGAAGAAGTTGATATCCTCCCAGGCGAGACCGGAATCTTGGGGTCTAATCCAATACTGGTCGGATAGGGAGAGGCCGAGATTTCGCTGTACGAGTTCATCGGGAACATCGACTGCGGCTTCTGCAAGCAGGGAGGTTAGCCCAATGCGTGCGAGTGGGATACCGCGGCCGCGCCACCAGATGCGGAAGGAGTCGAGCGATACGGGTTTGCTGGGAGCAAAAACTCCAATAGGGGCGTGGGCACGATCGACGTCGGCGCCGATGTGGGTGAAGTCTTTCCGTGATCTGCTGTAGACCAGCTGGGCTACTTCGTGCGTGCGGTTCATGAGGGTAAATGCGATTTCGCTTTTCCCATGCCCGCGACGAGGCCGTCCCCCTCTTTTGGTTGCGGAGCGGAGTCGCGTGTCTACGCTGTCTTTGTCGATAAGCCACACGCCAGAAGCCTTGCGGGCGGTCAGCGCGCCGTTCTTAATGAGCTCCTGCACCCTGCGCGGGGTGATGCCGAGCAGCTCGGCTGCTTCCTTTGTAGTCAACATCGCGAAACCCTTCGCCAAAACGAATAGTTTTATATAGCCAATTGTAATTAAAACTATTCGTTCTGGCGAATGGTTTTAAGATTGAGGGCATACTGACAGAAATGAACGGGCCTGGTATGCGCTGTTGCTGGATTTTGCATATTTGTATATCGCCGTGCGGCCTGTTGCGCCCCGTCCGCAATTCCATTATTCTTAACAGGCTTCGCGCGAAAGCGCCAAGTGTGCCAGTGTGGCGCAACGGTAGCGCAACTGATTTGTAATCAGTGGGTTGCAGGTTCGATTCCTGTCACTGGCTCCATGAGAGTTTCGGGCTCTGTTCCTTGTGGGACAGGGCCCGTTTCTTTTTTGTTGATAAGTATCGGGCAAAGCGTCCGTCTCGTCCCCCAATTAGTCTCAAACTGTAACACCAAGACGGTTTAATCGTTTCTAACTGTTACAGAATGAGACGTGAGCTGGGGTCTCTGCGTAATATCTCAATCTGTAACAGATAGGGGAGAAAATGTTCTCTAGATGTTACAGATCGAGACAAAGGCCGGACCGGCTCCAGTCATCCACGCTCGGTCAAGCCAGAGAAGCGCGATCACGACCTATATATAGGTGTAAATAAGCCGGTATCGAAGTTCGATCCTGAAGGTGTACTCCACTACACCAAAGTGTTGCCTCGGGAAATGTCACCAGCGTAGCGAAATTCACCGTCCTTCATATCTAAACCCAACAAAACCGCAGGTCACAGGTATATAGATACGCCCGGCACCGTGTATCTAGAGGTTTTCGTTGACAGCCCCCAAGGTGGCATCGTATTATCTTCTTCGTTCGCGGGGGCGGCGGTCCAAAAGACCAAAGAACCTGCGGATACTTGAACGATTGGGAGTTTGCCCGAGTGGTTAATGGGGACGGGCTGTAAACCCGTTGGCTCTGCCTACATAGGTTCGAATCCTATAGCTCCCACCCGTCAAGTGCCTGTATAGCTCAGTCGGTAGAGCACTTCGTTGGTAACGAAGAGGTCACCAGTTCAAGTCTGGTTGCAGGCTCCATCCGGCGGTGTAGCTCAGTTGGTTAGAGCACACGGTTCATACCCGTGGCGTCACTGGTTCGAATCCAGTCACCGCTACCATAGGTAACACGGTGGCTTCTCAATAGTATGTTGAGAGGCCACTATGGTATAAAGGCAAAGTCCCGTCCGGGGACGACCTGTTAAGAGGAGGGCTTTATGGCCAAAGAGAAGTTTGAGCGCACTAAGCCGCATGTTAACATCGGCACCATTGGTCACGTCGACCACGGCAAGACCACGCTGACCGCTGCCATCACCAAGGTTCTCTCCGAGACCGAGGGCTGCAAGGCTGACTTCACTGCGTTCGAGAACATCGACAAGGCTCCCGAGGAGCGCGAGCGCGGCATTACGATCTCCGTCTCCCACGTCGAGTACGAGACTGCTGCCCGTCACTACGCTCACGTTGACTGCCCGGGCCACGCTGACTACGTCAAGAACATGATCTCCGGTGCTGCTCAGATGGACGGCGCTATCCTGGTCATCGCCGCTACCGACGGCCCCATGGCTCAGACCCGCGAGCACATCCTGCTCGCCCGTCAGGTCGGCGTTCCCTACATCGTCGTCTTCCTGAACAAGTGCGACATGGTTGACGATGACGAGCTCATCGACCTCGTCGAGATGGAGACCCGTGAACTCCTCTCCGAGTACGATTTCCCCGGCGACGACATCCCCGTCATCCGTGGTTCCGCTCTGGGCGCTCTCGAGGGCGACGCCAAGTGGATGGACGCTATCCGCGAGCTCATGAACGCCGTCGACGAGTACATCCCGACGCCTGCTCGTAACAACGACCTCCCCTTCCTGATGGCCGTTGAGGACGTTATGACCATCTCCGGCCGTGGTACCGTTGCTACCGGCCGTGTCGAGCGCGGTGAGCTCAAGCTCAACGAGCCCGTCGAGATCGTCGGCATCAAGGACACCCAGAACACCGTCGTTACCGGTATCGAGATGTTCCGTAAGTCCATGGACTTCTGCGAGGCTGGCGACAACGTCGGTCTGCTGCTCCGCGGCATCAAGCGCGAGGACATCGAGCGCGGCCAGGTTCTCTGCAAGCCCGGTTCGGTTACCCCGCACACCAAGTTCACCGGCGAGATCTACGTTCTGACCAAGGAGGAGGGCGGCCGTCACACCCCGTTCTTCGATGGTTATCGTCCTCAGTTCTACTTCCGTACCACCGACGTTACCGGTACGGTCAAGCTTCCCGAGGGCACCGAGATGGCTATGCCTGGTGACCACATCACCATCGAGGGCGACCTCATCCACCCGATCGCCATGGAGGAGGGCCTGCGCTTCGCTATCCGCGAGGGTGGCCACACCGTCGGTTCGGGCATCGTCTCCACGATCATTGAGTAAATTAGCTCTCTGATATAGCTGACTTAGAGAACCCGGCACTTATATGGGTGCCGGGTTCTTTTCTGCAATGGACATTGAGCCGTTGCTGGTGTCGAGAGGATCGATAATGATCCTGGGTGCACCGTCGATTAGCTCTCGCTGGCTTCATTGATGTGTTCCAAATATGAATGGATCCACCGAGAACCAATTGACTCGAGGTTTTCGTTGACAGCACTTACGTAGAGCTGATAAAGTACCAACTCGTGCCCGTACGGGGCGGAAATGAAAGGTTCAGGATACATGCGTACTCTAGTTACTCTTGCGTGCACTGAGTGCAAGCGCCGCAACTATACGACCACCAAGAACAAGGCGAACATGCCTGATCGTATGGAGATCAAGAAGTATTGCCCCTGGTGCCGTCACCACACGCTGCACAAAGAGACTCGCTAGTCTTTAGTCACATACGCCAGTAGTTCAATTGGTAGAGCATCGGTCTCCAAAACCGAGTGTTGAGGGTTCGAGTCCTTCCTGGCGTGCCAGTCATCATTCCGTAAGCTCCCATTGGGGGCTTACGGTTTACTCATGTATAAGCGCATTGCGCGGAGGTAACCCAAATGGCCAACAAGAAGAACAAGAAGAAGGCTCAGCAGCCGGCATCCGCCAACAACGCTGCCGCCAACTCCAAGGTTGAGGCCAAGAAGGCCGTTGCCAAGAAGAACGAGAAGGCTGCAAAGTCCAAGAAGAACGAGAAGCCTGGTTTCTTCGCCCGCACCAAGAAGTATTTCGCTTCGGTCAAGTCCGAGATGAAGCGTGTCACGTGGCCCGATAAGAAGGAGCTCGTGAACTACTCGGTCGTCGTTTGCGCGTCTCTGATCGTCGTCGGCGTCGTCATCGCTCTGCTCGATGCTGGCTTTGGCGAGGCTCTTGCTCTGTTCTCTGGATTGAGGGGCTAAACCATGTCTAAGCGTTGGTACGTCGTTCACACTTACTCTGGATACGAGAACCGCGTTAAGTCTGATCTCGAGCATCGTATCGAGACTATGGGCATGCAGGACCGTATCTTTGATATCGAGATTCCTATGGAGCGCGTCACTGAGATTAAAGAGGGTGGCAAGCGCGAGACCAAGGATTCCAAGATTTTCCCGGGTTATGTTCTGGTCCGCATGGAGATGGATGACGATGCATGGACGTGCGTTCGCAACACGCCCGGCGTCACCGGTTTCCTGGGCGGCAACGGCAAGCCCGCTCCGCTTTCCCGCGACGAGTACAATAAGATGACTCGTCGTCCCGGTAAGGGTGATTCGCCCAAGCGTACCTCGGTTGATATTGAGGTCGGCACGTCCGTCCGCGTCACCGATGGCCCGCTTACCGACTTTGATGGAAAAGTCTCCGAGGTTAACACCGAGGCTGGCAAGCTCAAGGTCACGCTGATGATCTTTGGCCGCGAGACGCCGGTCGAGCTCGACTTTAACCAGGTCGCTGTCATCGCTTAAGTTTTCGTCCGTTCGCGCGAGCGTGCTTCTTCTGTGACTGCTCATCTCAGGAGTGCTTCTAACACGTGCGTGCTTACGATATAGCAAGTACTTCACACTCGTGATTCGAAAGGAATGACCATGGCTGAGAAGAAGGTTGCCAACGTCATTAAGCTCCAGATTCCTGCTGGTGCCGCTAACCCCGCTCCTCCCGTCGGTCCTGCCCTGGGCGCTGCTGGCGTGAACATCATGCAGTTCTGCCAGGCCTTTAACGCCGAGACGCAGGACAAGAAGGGCGACATCATCCCCGTTGAGATCTCTGTCTACGAGGATAAGTCCTTCTCCTTCATCACCAAGACCCCGCCGGCGGCTCACCTCATCAAGAAGGAGCTGAACCTCAAGTCTGGTTCCGCTAAGCCCCAGGCCGACAAGGTTGGTCAGCTCTCCCAAGAGCAGCTCACCAAGATCGCCGAGATCAAGATGCCGGACCTCAATGCCAACGACATTGACGCCGCCAAGAAGATCATCGCCGGTACCGCCCGCTCCATGGGCGTCACCATCGCTGAGTAGCGATTTCTTTAGGTAATGACGGGTGTTCCGACCGGGGCGCCCGTTATATGTGTGCAATAGGGCACACGATACGATGTGGGAGGGCTCACGCCCGTTTAACCACAGGAGGTAATGCACATGGCTAAGCATGGTAAGAGCTATAACGCCGCTGCCGAGAAGATCGACCGCGCCGCGCTCTACACCCCCCTTCAGGCTGCCAAGCTCATCAAGGAGCTCGACACCGCCAAGTTCGACGAGACCATCGAGGCCCACTTCCGTCTGGGCATCGATACTCGTAAGGCTGACCAGAACATCCGTGGTTCCATCTCCCTGCCCCACGGCACCGGCAAGACCGTTCGTGTTGCCGTCTTCGCCGAGGGCGAGAAGGCCCGCGAGGCCGAGGCTGCCGGCGCCGACATCATCGGTTCCGACGAGCTCGTCGCCCAGATCCAGAAGGGCGAGATCAACTTCGACGCCGCTATTGCTACGCCGAACATGATGGCCAAGGTTGGCCGCATCGGTAAGATCCTTGGTCCCCGTGGCCTCATGCCGAACCCCAAACTCGGCACCGTGACCATGGACGTCGCCAAGATGGTCTCCGAGCTCAAGGCTGGCCGCGTTGAGTACCGCGCCGACCGCTACGGCATCTGCCACGTGCCCCTGGGCAAGAAGTCCTTCTCTGAGCAGCAGCTCGTCGAGAACTACGCTGCCCTGTACACCGAGATCCTGCGCGTCAAGCCCTCTTCTGCTAAGGGCAAGTACGTCAAGTCCATCTCCGTGTCTTCCACCATGGGCCCTGGCGTCAAGGTCGATCCCGCTGTTCAGCGTGACTTCCTGGCTGAGTAACTGCTAGTTACTGCCTCAGCAAAGCAAGCATTGCTAAAGGAACCCAGTTCTGCCTCGTGCAGGACCGGGTTCTTTGCTATCTCGGGGCAAAACCACCACAAAGGGGACAGGCACCTTCGTGGTGGTTTTGCCTCGGTTGCTCCAAAATCCCCATTGCGCGTCGTTTCGACTGAGTTGCACTTTAGCGCGATGTAGTGAATACCCGAGGCTGAAAGGAGCCAGACATGTTCTATAACACGCAGCAGCTCCTAGGCCTAGCGCTACTAGATGGGATAGCGCGCTAGGGTTGCAATCTCGCTATAACGATGAGTTGTACCCGGGTGCGCTATCGTCCGCTGCTTTTGGGCGTGATGAGCGACACGGGTATTTTTCTATCTTGGGGCACTCCATCTCTCCTGAAAGCCATCTGTATCTCAGGCCTATCAGGTGGAAATCATGAGTCGCAAAATCGCAATCTTTGACACTACGCTGCGCGACGGGGAGCAGCCTCCCGGCGTCAGCATGAATACTGAGGGAAATATCGTCATCGCACGTCAGCTGGTGCGCATGAACGGGGATGTGATCGAGGCGGGCTTTCCCATCTCGAGCCCCGGCGATTTTCGCTCGGTGCAGGAGATTGGCAAGATCGCGGGCGGCCGGTGCACGGTATGGAGTCTCACCCGTGCGGTCGACTAGGATATCGAAGTGGCCGCAGAAGCCCTCAAGACGGCTCAGAGGCCCCGTATCCATACCGGCCTGGGGTAAGCCCCAGCCATCTGCGCGACAAGCTCCATATGACCGAGGATGAGGCTAGCATCAGTCGGTGGCCCTAAGTGGGATTCGACCGATCCGGCTGCCCCACGCCGCGAGCTTACCGGCGGCATTTACTTTGGCAAGCACGATCGTTTCTACGACGAGGACGGCGCGGGCGCTAATGGCGCTGCGGGCCAGCGTGCGGTCGATGTGATGGAGTACCGCGAGTTCGAGGTGGAGCGCATTGCCCGTCAAGCGTTCGAAGCGGCCCGCAAGCGTCGCGGTGACGTGACGAGTGTGGATAAGCGCAACGTGCTGGAGACGAGCCGCATGTGGCGCGAGGTCGTGCATCGCGTGCATGATGAAGAGTGCCCCGATGTGCAGCTCGAAGACCTGATCGTCGATAACGCCGCTATGCAGCTCATCAACCGACCGGGCGACTTTGACGTCGTAGTTACGGAGAACATGTTCGGCGACATTCTCTCCGACGATGCTGCACAGATTACGGGCTCGCTCGGCATGCTCGCCTCTGCTTCGCTGGGCGACGGCGTTTCGCTGTTCGAGCCGAGCGCTGGCAGCGCGCCCGATATCGCAGGGTTCGGTATTGCCAATACGCTCGCACAGATCCTGTCGGCGGCAATGCTGCTCACGTACGCGCTCGACATGGGCGAGCAGGCCGTCTTAGTCGAAAATGCTGTGGCCCATGTGCTCGACGAAGGTTGGCGTACCCGCGACATCGCCGACGCCAACACCCCTGCTGATAAGATCCTCGGCACCGCTCAGATGGGCGATAAGGTCATCGCTGCCCTGTAGCGTCGAGAGTCCGGAACCACCACAAAGGTGCCTGTCCCCTTTGTGGTGGTTACCAGGGGGTTCTGGCGGTCGAGGACTCGATGGCCTCATGGCGCTTGAGCTCGCGGCGCATGGTTTGCGAATTGAGCCAGGCTGCTTGCCAGCCACGGATGGGGTAGCGCGTCTCGTCGAGTTCAAACTGCGTATAGCCGCAGGCGTTGATGATCGTTGTCCCGCATGCGTGCTGACGCTCGCGCTGAAAATCGCAACCGTAGCTTTGGTGCACATGCCCGTGCACCATGTAGTCGGGATTCCAGGATTCGAGTGCCGTGTTAAAGCATTCGAATCCTCGATGCGGTAGATCATCCAGATCGCCCACGCCGGCGGCGGGCGCATGGGTGAGCAAGATGTCGCAGCCGCCGACCATCCTCACTTTGTGGGACAGCTTGCGCACGCGCTTGGCCATCTCGCGCTCGGTGTACATGTTGGCGCCATCTCGGTAGCGCATGGAGCCGCCAAGCCCCGCAATGCGAACGCCGCGATACACGTACACGGTGTCTTCGACACAGATGCAGCCGCCCGGTGCATGACGTGCGTAGCGGTCATCGTGGTTGCCGCGGACGTAGATGAGCGGTTTGTTGATGACCGTGACCAAAAACTCAAGATAGTCCGGGTCCAGGTCGCCGGCAGACAGAATCAGGTCGACACCCTCAAAGCGCTCCTTGCGAAAGCACTCCCAAAGGCATCGTTCTTCGGTATCTGCTATGGCAAGGATCTTCATAGGGCGGTAACCCCCGGCTCATCGTCGAGCTGCGGAATGGTGCCCACCACGTTGTCCGCCAGCCAATTCATCTCGACAATCTGCGTGCTCGGCAGTGGGGGAAAGCCCTCAATCTGTACCACGCCGTCTTGGCTATGGAGCTCGCCGCCAAATGGATTGATGGAGCCCTCGACGATGCCATTGCGGAGTAGCTGAACAAGCTTGCGCGTCTGGTAGGGTAGGCCAGGAGCATAACGGATGTCGATAACACCTGAGCTCATGCCGTACCAGTAGTTGACGGCGCGAACCTGGCTGTCGTCACTGGTCTCATCCCAGGTGCCATGCAGCAGGCTTCGCACGATAAGATCGTAGTATCGGCCCCAGTTCCATACTGGCATGGCAATGCCGACAGCCTTGCCATCGACCAGACGGTGGAGTCCGTATGCCGTGGGGTCTTCGAGTGACTTTGACATGTCGGCGCCGGTCATGACGCTCACACCTTCGCGGCGCATGGCCTCGGCAAGGCTTCCGGCGGGCACATCGCCCCAGGTCAGGATAATTTGCGCACGGGGGTCGAGCAGCGAAGCGCCAATCGCAAAGGCGTTGATCTCGCTGAGCGCGCCCGAGGCGAAGACCGACGCGTGGTAACCGATGCGGTGGTTGTCCGCCATGCTGGCGGCAAGGGCGCCCAAGAGAAATTTGGCCTCATACATCTTGCCAAAGTACGAACGGACGCTTTGGTGGGGAAGGCCGATAGAGCAGTTGAGGAATCGCACCTGAGGATACTCGACGGCAGCCCTGAGCGTGTATTCCATCAGGCGGTGCGAGGTCGAGAAGATGACGTTGGCTCCATGTTTGACAGCCGTTTCCACGGCGGCGTAGAACACGTCCGGATCGTGGCAGTTCTCGAACGCCTCGGTGCGCACGATGCCGCCAAAGTGCTCGTCAAGATATTGGCGCCCTTGATCGTGCAGGCTGTCCCAGCTCGATGTCGCACAGGGGAATTCGTGGATAAAGGCGATGCGCAGGGGATTGGTCGCCGAGTAGACGGTCTTGCCCATAAAGAAGTTGAGCACGCCGGAGGTGGACTTGGCGGGCGACTCTTCCTCGTTGGGTTGAGGGGCTTCGACAAGATCGACCTTGTCCTCGTCACTTTTGCCGGCAATGACCAGCTCGCGCCAAATCTTGCACAGGCGGTTAACGACGATATCCGTCGGCGTATCCAGCAGGCGGTCCTGGTTGTACACATTGAGGTAGACGAGCATGGCGTCGGCGGGCGCAATGTCCAGATGGTCGCCACCTGCGCGAAGGTAGGCGCGCTTAAAGAGCAGGAAGGTGTGGCGCAGGTAGTCGATCTTTTTCTGCGGCCATTTTTCGATGAGGTTCTGACCGAGCATCTTGGCGAGCGTCTCATAGCTTCCCTCGCGCGAGAACTCGATCTCGTATAGGGGACAGACGTGCCAAAACGCACAGAACTCACCGTACAGGCGGCTTTCGACGGAATCCCATTTGCCGGGGTAGAGACGGGTGACCTTGGCGGAAACCGTTGGGGCGTCCAGGAATTTGAGGACACTGACGCGCTTGTTGCCCTCTTGGACGTAAAACCGATGCATGAACTCGGTTACGATGACGGGATCGCGATAGCCCTCGGTCACCTGGATGTCGTAGAGGTTGGACCACTTGCGGGCGAACTCGGTGCTAAACGGCAGCAGGGGCATAAAGTTGCACGAAAAGGCGGACTGGCGGCCCTTGGTAACCGTACCGACGACCATTTCGAGCGGAATATCCCGCAGGCCGACGTTCTCTCGCTGACCTAAGGGGAGCTGAGCAACCAGGCTATCGAGGTCCGTAAGGTACGGGTGCTCGCTTTGGCTGATGGCGCGACGGCGTCCCTGCTCGCCGCGCTTGCGTGCCTGACGATAGGCCTCTTCCATGGTGTCTACTCCCTTAGTCGTTTAAACAACGATATGAACCATGGTACCACGAATGAAAACCACCACAAAGGTGCCTGTCCCCTTTGTGGTGGTTTAGGCAATGATGGGGGCGATGGCGCGGATGCAGGCGTCGGCAGCGGTGAAAGTGGTGCTGTCGTCGCTGACGATAAAGATGATCTTTCCTTTGATGCCAAAGTCGCCGATCTCGCTAAAGAGTACGTAGGGCTCCTTGTCAAAGCCCGAGATGGGCGAGACGGCCGCTTTGGTTGCGCTCGTGAGCTCGTCTGCCAGCGCGTCAAGGGAAGCCCATTTAGACGTGTCCTTTACGGCGACGGGCACGGTCACGCGCCCAAAGGGCATCAGATGCACGAGTGTGTTCTTGGAGATGTTGGAGTTGGGCACAATGATGGTCTGTCCACAGGCATCTTCGATGGTCGTGTGGCGCCAGGTGATGTCTTGGACCACGCCGGATACGCCGCCGACCTCGATATTGTCGCCGGGTTTGATGATGCCCATAAACGTCACTTGCATGCCGCCGATAAGGTTTGAGAGAGTGTCCTGAAAGCCGAGCGAGATGGCGATGCCGCCGACGCCAAGAGCGGCGACGAGTGCGTTTGCGTTGATGCCAAAACAGTTGTCGAGGATAAAGCTGCCGCCGATCATCCAGATGACGGCGCGCGCGATGTTGATGAAGATGCTCGATGAAGGGAGTGGGTTATCGTCGCGGTTAAGCAGGTGGTGCAGGGTCTTGGACGCGACTTTGGCGGCAACGGCGGTGCCGATGGCCAAGATGCCGGCCCAGATGATGTTGCGGACCCATCGTTGTGCAAAGAAATGAAGAATTGGCTCAAACAATTCCATGTAGGGAAACCTCCTCATGATCGTCCAACCATGATACCCACCAAGAAGCCCGTCCGATCAAATTCTGACGGGCTTCTGTGCTCGATATAAGGTTTGCACGGCGGGCCTGCAAGGCCCGGCGGTGTAGCTTAGCGTCGACGCTTCCAGATAATGCCGAGAATGATGATGACGATGCCGCCGATGAGGCATGCGCCGACCATAGCCAGCGTGCGGTCTCCCGTTGCGGCGAGCTTACCGGTCGTCTTCTTGGTGATGACCTTCGTGGTCGTCGTATCCGTCTGAGGCGAGGGCTCAGGCGCCGGGGCCGGTGTGGGCGTGGGGCCCACGGCGGCGGAGCCAAAGCTGATGGTGCCCGCGAGCGAGGCCATCTTGCTCTCCCAGCTGTTCTGCCCGATCAGCGCCCTTAGTGCTGACTCGCAGGTACCCCACTCGGTGTGCTTGGTGGCGTTTGCGAAGGTGGGGAAGTCGGTCGTGTTGGTGATGATGTAGTTGTTGGTGGCGACGGTATAGGTCTTGGCGGGGTCGAGCGTGCTGCCATCCTTGGTGAGTGTGGCGCTCACGATGCGCTTGCCTTCGGACTGCGTCCAATCGATTGTCACGTTGATGCCGCCGAAGGAAAGGACACTGCCGGAGTCGTCGCGCCACTTGTACATGTCTTGCGCCTCCTGCTCGGTGTGGCCGGCCGCCACGTAGGCTTGCTGAAGCTCGTAGCTGTGATTGCACTCGTCACTGATCTGCAGCGAGTGCTCGAGCGCTGCCAGGAAGTCCGCACCGGTCATGGTCCAGGTCTCCACGGTGTTGCCGTAGGGCGAGATAGCGATGACGTTGCCGGCGGTCACATCGCCCGCCGCGATGCCGCCGCGGATGCCGCCCGCGTTCTCGATGGCAAGGTCTGCGCCCGTCAGGTCAAGATAGGAGCCGCAGATCACATGTCCGATGGTCTGGGTCTTGGTGGTGTCGCCCTTCTTGCTGGGACGGAAATCGGTGGTGCGCACCATTTCCCAACCATGCGTGCCTGCGGCGTCCTCGCCGTAGAAATAATTGGTAGAGCTCGTGCCGAGCACCTCGCTCGATGCGGCGCTAAAGGCATCGTCGAGCGGCTTGATCTTGTTGTTGCTGACCTCATCAAGGATGCTCTGATAGGTGGAGCCCTTGTTGGGGTCGGTCAAAAGAACGTTTACGTCCTTGGCGGTATAGAGCTTCTCGTCGCTTTTGCCTGCGTATACCGCCACCGTGTCATCGTCGGTGCTTTCGGTGCCCT
The DNA here is from genome assembly GCF_003472525.1 of Collinsella sp. AM10-26. Lineage (NCBI taxonomy): Bacteria > Bacillati > Actinomycetota > Coriobacteriia > Coriobacteriales > Coriobacteriaceae > Collinsella > Collinsella sp. AM10-26. Next base: position 66,089 of record NZ_QRMC01000001.1, on the reverse strand, counting down.
TGGTGTCGTGCTCGTAGGGGACGGAAAGCAGTCCCACCTCGGCAAAGGCACTGCCCGCCTCGACAACGTGGATTGTCTTGCCGTCGGCTCCCGTCACCTTCTCGTTAAGGTTGATGTGCTCGTGGCCTGCGATAAGGGCATCGACGCCACGAAGCCGCGTGGCAAAGGTCTTGGCGTCGAGCGTGTGCGCGATACACACAACAACATCGCAGCCCTCCTTGCGCAGCTGCTCCGCCTCGGCATTGATGGCGTTCGCGGCACTCGAGAAGCTGGTGCCCGCGACCAGGTCCGCGCGCAGCGAGGAACCTAGCGACTCATCCATGGCTCCGACGACGCCGACCTTAATCTTGTAGTTAAACGTGGAACTGTCCTCGCCGTCCTTCCAAGTGCGGTTGAGCGTCTTGGTGATGCTCGAGCTCCATATGCCGTTCGAGGACGTTGCATTCGCGCAAAGCATGGCGAAGGGCGTGCCGGTGGTGCTGTGGCCGGTCATGGTGCGGAGCTTGTCCGCGCCGTAGCTCCAGTCGTGGTTGCCCGGCGTGGTCGCGTCGTAGCCGTCGGCATAGAAGGTGTCCATGAGCTCGGCGATGCTTTTGCCCTCGCTCATGGTGGCGAAGGACTGTCCATGGAAGGTGTCACCCGCATCGAGCAGAAGATCGGGGGCGTTGCCCTGGGCGCTATAGAGGACTGCCAGTCCGTCAAAGCCCACAGTGCCGGTGCCCTTGCTTGCGTTGTAGCTGTACTTGTAGCTGCCGTGGATATCGTTGGTGTGTATGACGGTCACGGAGTCGTTGATCGCCTGGGGCAGATCGCTCGCAAGGGCGAGGCTGGGTGCGCCAGTGAACACGCCGGCAAGCAGCGCGGCGGTTAACGCAAGGCGGGGGACGAATCTTTTCATGGCAGTCTCCTTAGTCCTTAACAAAAACCACCACAAAGGTGCCTGTCCCCTTTGTGGTGGTTTTCTAAGTCGTTAGCTTAGCAGCATGCGGTCGTTGGCGAGCTCGCCGCCCGAGACCTCCTCGAACTTCTGCAGCAGGTCGGCGACGGTGAGCGACTTTTTCTCGTTGCCTGCCACATCGTAGATCACGTGGCCCTCGTGCATCATGATCAGACGGTTGCCCAGACGGATGGCGTCGTTCATGTTGTGTGTGACCATGAGTGTGGTCAGGTGGTTCTCGTCGACGATTTCCTCGGTCAGGTTGAGCACCTTCGATGCCGTCTTGGGGTCGAGGGCCGCCGTGTGCTCGTCGAGCAGCAGCAGGCGCGGCTTGGTGAGCGTGGCCATCAGCAGGGTGAGTGCCTGGCGCTGGCCACCCGAGAGCAGGCCGACCTTAGCGTTGAGGCGCGTATCCAGACCAAGGTCCAGACGCTTGAGCAGCTCAACGTACTCGTCCTTCTCGGCCTTGGTGACGCCCCACGAAAGACCGCGATGCTGGCCGCGGCGCTTGGCGAGGGCCAGGTTCTCGGCGATCTGCATGTCGGCTGCGGTGCCGCGCATGGGGTCCTGGAACACACGGCCCAGGTACTTGGCGCGCTGCGACTCGCCCAGGCGCGAGATATCGGTGCCGTCGAGCTCGATAACGCCCGAATCGAGCGGATACACGCCGGCGATCATGTTGAGCAGCGTGGACTTGCCGGCGCCGTTGCCGCCAATCACGGTTACAAAGTCGCCGTCGTTAAGGGTGAGGTCGACGCCGGTGAGCGCGCGCTTCTCGGTGACGGTGCCCTTGTTAAAGGTCTTCTTGACGTGTGAGAGCTTAAGCATCTGCCTCATCTCCCTTCGTGTAGGAGCTGCGGAGCTTATAGCGCTCCCAAACCACGGGCACGCACAGGGCCACGGCCACGATCACGGCGGAGAGCAGCTTCATGTCGTTGGCGTCCATGCCCAGCTGCAGCACGATGGCGCGGATAAGGAAGTACACCACGGAGCCAAAGACGGCGGAGGCAAGACGGACGCTAAACTGCGTGAGTCCGCCGGGTAGCAGGCGACCGAGCACCTCGCCGATGACGATGGCGGCAAGGCCGATAACGATGGCGCCTGTGCCCATGCCAATGTCGGCATACTTTTGGCTCTGGCAGATAAGCGCACCCGAAAGGCCGATGAGGGCGTTGGAGAGCACGAGAGCGATCATCTTGGTGGAGTTGGTGTTAACGCCCAAGGCGCGGATCATGTACTCGTTGTTGCCGGTGGCGCGAAGCGCCGAGCCGATCTCGGTACCAAAGAACCAGTACAGGATGGCGACGATAGCCACAGCGAGCAAGATGCCCAAGATGATGGCAACGGTGGACTGCGGCAGACCGGTCATATTGCTGACGGCCGAGAACACGGTGCCCTTGGCAAGGATGGGCGTGTTGGATTTGCCCATGATGCGCAGGTTGACGGACCACAGGCTGATTTGGGTGAGGATTCCGGCGAGGATCGCGGGAATCTCGAAGACGGTGGTCAGAATGCCCGTGACCGCGCCCGCGATGGCGCCGGCGCACATGCCGGCCAGCACGGCGAGCAGCGGGTCGACGTTATTGTTGACGATGAGTACGGCGCAGACACAGCCGCCGAGGGCAAAGCTGCCGTCGCAGGTCATATCGGGGATGTCGAGCAGGCGGAACGTGATAAACACGCCAAGCACCATAATGCCCCAGAGGACGCCCTGCGAAACGGCGCCCTGCAATGCAATGAGCATGCTTCATACCTCCTAGGATAGGGTGGACACGTGATGTTCCATAATAGCGGTAACAATGAATATAAGAGCGGCAGACAAACGTTTTGTTTTATCTGAAACAAGCAGGGCGAACGTCGGTCTATGACGTTCGCCCCAATGACTCAGATATTGAATAACGCAGCTATAGTGCGAGAACGAACCCTAGATGCGTTATGGCGCATGGTGCTACTCGTCCAGGGCGGAAAGGTCGATGCCCAGCACCTCGGCCATCTCGTCGTTCTTGACGACGACCAAGTCCTTGCTCGAGAGGTGCTCGATAGCCATATCCTCGGGCTTGGCCTCGCCCTTCAGGATCTTAACGGCCATCTCGCCCGCGGCATAGCCCAGGTCCTCATAGTTGATGGAGAGGGTGAACAGACCGCCGGCCTTGCACATGCCCTCCTCGCCGGTAACGAAGGGGAGCTTGTTCTCCTTGCAGATCTGACCGACCTGCGAAGCGCCCGCGGCGATGGTGTTGTCGGTGGGGGAGTAGAGCGCGTCGACCTTGCCCACGGCGGACTCGACGACGGACTGGATCTCGTTGGAGCTCGAGACGGTGAAGTCGGTGTACTCCAGGCCAAGCTTGTCGAGTTCCTTCTTGGCGGCCTTGATTTGGACGTCGGAGTTGGACTCGGCGGTGCAGTAGAGCAGGCCGACCTTCTTTACGTCGGGCAGGACCTTCTGCATCATCTCGAGTTGCTCGGCGACCGGGGTAAGGTCGGAGGCGCCGGTGACGTTGGTGCCGGGCCTGTCGTTGTCCTGGACCAGGCCGGAGGCGGCGTAGTCGGTGATGGCGCAGCCCACGATGGGGATATCCGCCGTGGCACCGGCAGCAGCCTGTGCGGCGGGCGTGGCGATGGCGTAGATCAGGTCGACGCCATCGCCCACGAACTTGTCGGCGATGGACTTACACGTGGACTGGTCGTTCTGGGCGTTCTTCTGGTCGATCTTGACCTTAAGGCCGCTTTTCTTGATGGCCTTGACAAAGCCGTTGTTGGCGGCATCGAGTGCGGAGTGCTCGGTGAGCTGCAGAACGCCGATGGTGTAGTCGGAACCGGCGGCAGCAGAGCCGGAACCAGAGTTGCCGCCGCATCCGGCGAGCGGGGCGAGCGCGAGCAGGCCGGCGGAGACCAGAAGGCTCCTGCGGCTGATGGTGATGTCCTTCATATCATTACCCCCAGTATAAAAATGGCTGGAAACACTGCACTGGGACAAAGTGCAAGTGGAACTATAGTAACGCCGATGTCCATTTTTACAACAGCCTGGCGGGTTTTTTAATACAGAACCGGATAGGCGGTACGGGTAGTCGAATGGGTGACAGAGATGCTTATGCGGCGGAGACGGCGTCATCATCCTCGTCCAGGGCGGCAAAGAGTTTCTTGCCGTCAAGGAGGCGCGTGCTGACGTTTCTCATACGGGTGATCTCGACGGTGCGCAGCGTATCGTCGGTGCCTCGGGCGTCGTAGACCGTTCCCAGCAGATACGAGATGCCATCGCGCTGCCTGATGGCAAAGGGTCGGAGCGTCATCCGCACCGCTTCGGTTGCGCCACGGGCGAGGGTACTCGAGATATCAAAGCTGACGGTCGTTCCGTGGTCGATGGCCTGCTCGATGAGCTCGCACGTGTCGATGCGCTTGATGGGCGTGCGTGTTGCCTTGGTAGCCTTGCTGCTTGCGCTTGGAGCGGGTTCGGGTGTATCGAGGTAGTCGCGAACGTCGGCACTCGCCATGGCAACTAAATGCTGCGCCATGCTCTTGCGGATAGCGATGGGCGTGGAGCGGTTGCGCATGACCATGCCGTGGAGTCGGATGATCTCTTCATCGGTGAGCGGGCGGGTAAGAAGTTTGTAGCCCACGCCGCGTTTGTAGTCGATTTCGTATCCGGCGTGACGAAGCGCGGATATCGAGGTGTAGATGCTGCGCCGCGCCGCCGAGATGGGCATGCGGGTGGGGTCATCGGGATGGGCGAGGTGCTCGATTAACTCATCGGAAAGCAATGCCTTGTCTTCGCCGGTGTTTTCGCTCAAGAGCTGCAGGATGCGCACGGCGCGATAGGCCGCCATCGAGGCGGCGCCTCTGGTCGTGGTCTCATAGTTTTCAACAACGGCTTCGGTCATAACGCCCACGTCCTTTCCATTTTGGGTGGCGACGGTACGGAGCCTAGGACGCGGGGCTTGCCTAGGGGCGCAAGGCGCTCTGGGCGGTCGGTAGTTGTCGGCAAGCGGCGGGTCGAGTTTTCAACAGCCCTGCTCAACTAACCAAAACCTTGCCAAAAGCTTGACGGGTGCTGTTGAAAAAAGCGCCCCTCGGCTTGCCGAGAGGCGCTGGCGCGATGCGCTGTAACGCGCTGGGTGGCGCTGTGGCGATTAGAAGTCGGCGTTGCCCACGGTGCGCGGGTGCGGCAGGACGTCGCGGATGTTGCCCACGCCGGTGAGGTACATCACCAAGCGCTCGAAGCCCAGACCGTAGCCGGCGTGCTTGCAGGAACCGTAGCGGCGCAGGTCAAGGTAGTACTTGTACTGCTCGGGATTCATACCCAGGTCCTTGATGCGGGCCTCGAGCAGATCCAGGCGCTCCTCGCGCTGGGAGCCGCCGATAATCTCGCCGATACCGGGAACCAGGCAGTCGGCGGCGGCGACGGTCTTGCCGTCCTCGTTCATGCGCATGTAGAACGCCTTGATCTCGGCCGGGTAGTCGGTTACGAAGGTCGGGCGCTTAAAGTGCTCTTCGGTCAGGAAACGCTCGTGCTCGGTCTGCAGGTCGATGCCCCAGCTGACGGGGTAGTCGAACTGGTGACCCGCGGCGACTGCCTGCTCCAGGATCTCGACGGCCTCGGTGTAGGTAACGCGGGCAAAGTCGGAGTTTGCCACGTGGTTCAGGCGCTCGACCAGGCCCTTGTCCACAAACTTGTTGAGCATGTTGAGCTCGTCGGGGCAGGTGGCCATAACGTCCTTAAGGACGTACTTGAGCATGGCCTCGGCGTTATCCATGTAGTCGTTAAGGTCGGCAAAGGCCATCTCGGGCTCGATCATCCAAAACTCGGCGGCGTGACGCGTGGTGTTGGAGTTTTCGGCGCGGAAGGTGGGGCCAAAGGTGTACACGTCGCCAAAGGCCATGGCAAAGTTCTCGGCATTGAGCTGACCGGACACGGTGAGGCTCGCATGCTTACCAAAGAAGTCCTGGCTCCAGTCGACCTCGCCGGACTCGGTGAGGGGCGGATTTTTGGGGTCGAGCGTGGTCACGCGGAACATCTCGCCGGCACCCTCGCAGTCACTCGTGGTGATGATGGGGGTGTTGACGTAGACAAAGCCCTGCTCCTGGAAGAACCGGTGGATGGCGGCAGCCGCGACAGAGCGGATGCGGAACACGGCGCGGAACAGGTTAGTGCGCGGGCGCAGGTGCTGCTGGGTGCGCAGGAACTCGACGGTTGCGCGCTTCTTCTGCAGCGGGTAATCCGGGGCGCTCGTGCCCTCGACCTCGATGGAGGTGGCAGAAAGCTCGAAGGGCTGGGGCGCATCGGGGGTCAGTTTGACGGTGCCAGTGCAAATGAGTGCGGCCGAGACGTTTTGGTGGGCGATTTCGTCGTAGTTGTCGAGCGCCTCGCGGTTCATGACGACCTGCAGGTCGCGGAAGCAGCTGCCGTCGTTGAGCGTAACAAAGCCAAAGTTCTTCATGTCGCGGACGGACTTGACCCAGCCGGCGACAGTGACGGTCTGGCCGCCGAGCGACTCGGCATCGGCATAGAGCTGCGCGATTTTGGTGCGGTTCACGTATCCTCCCATAGCGGTTGAATGATAGTTATCCATACAGTTCGATATTCTAGCAGCTCGGCTCATTTGGGCTATACAGACAAGGCATTGGCGGGATGGTTTTTCAAACGAAAAGCGCCCGCGGCCAAATGGTCGCGGGCGCTTGACGAGGTGCCTTTTGGCTGTGTGGCACGGGGCCTGGCTACTTGGTCTTGGCTACCAGCAGCGGGTCGCCAAGCTTGACGAGTGGGTTGCCGCCGATAAGCGTTCCAGACTCGCCGACATGGTCGATGCTCTTAAGACGATCGAGCTCGGAGACGATGACGGTCACGATGTCCTCGTGACCGGCGGCCTTAATAGCCTCGCGGTCGAAGCTGATGAGCGGCTGGCCTGCCTTGACCACATCGCCCATCTCGACAAAGCGGGCAAAACCCTTGCCGTTCATTTCCACGGTGCCCAGGCCAACATGGATGAACACGCGAAGACCGTCCTCGGTGATCATGCCGATGGAGTGGTTGGTGACGGTGGTGGCGCCGATGCGGCCGTTGGCGGGCGCATAGATGGTGCCGGTGATGGGCTCGATGCCATAGCCCTGACCGAGCATGCCCGCGGCGATGGTCTCGTCGGGAACCTCGTCCAGATTGACGAGTACGCCGTTGACAGGGGCATAGATGACGCCTTCGCGGGTAGCGAAGCTTGCTGAGGGCGGAACGGACGCCTCGCCCGACGAAGTGAACGTGGACTTGAGCGAATCGAGCAGACCCATAGTTGCCTCCAACGTATCAAGCGCGCCTGTTGCACGCGTGTAATGTAGCCGGAAACGTTACGTATGTGTTTCCCGGCACGGTCAGCGTCCCTATTTTACGCTGTGAAACGATAGTGCTGAGCTGGGATTATGTGATATATCAGTTGAAAGTGAACTTATTGCGGGAGTGTTTCTGCGCCGTGGGTCCAACTGGGGTACGCTTGAGGACGAAAAAATAGTGCGCACGAATTGCGCGAAGGGAGCACCAATTGATTATCGAGAGTCATGCGCTGTGGGGCGAGGAGCCGACTGAGGAGTATCCGGCGACGTTTACCTATTTGGGCGCCGAGCCGCTGCCCGATAAGCCTAATGGTCGTCGCCCGGCAGCGATCATCTGCGGCGGAGGCGCGTTTACGCACATCGCTCCGCATGAGCAAGATCCGGTGGCGTTTGCGTTTTTGGATCACGGGTACCAGGCTTTTGTGCTCAACTATGTGACAAGCGGCACGGGCGACGTGAGTTTTCCGCACCCGCAGGCCGATCTTGCCAAGATGGTCGCCACGGTGCGCGCTAATGCCGACGAATGGCATGTCGACCCCAAGCGCGTGTGCGTCGTGGGCTTTTCGGCGGGCGGCATGATTTGTGCCTCGTTAGCAACGCAGTGGAAGACCGGTCCCTTTGCGGCGCTTGCCGGGGTGCGTCCGGATGATATTCGCCCCGATGCCGTGGTGCTGGGCTATCCATTGCTCGACCTTGCCTATGTGCGCGACATGCAGACGCGCGATCCGCGCATTGACCTGCGCGTGCCCAAGACGGGCGGCAAGACGGGACGTGATTTGCTTAACGACTACCTGTCGATGGTGACGGGCGGTGAGGCAACCGACGAACACTTGGCCGACATCTGCCCCACCACGCATGTTTCGCGCCAGATGCCGCCGACCTTTGTGTGGGGCGTGTCCGACGACAAGACGGCGCCGATCGCGCAGGTCTACCCGTTTGCGCAGCGCATGGCCGAGGAGGGCGTCGCATGCGAGATGCACGTCTTTGACCAGGGCGGCCACGGCCTTTCGCTCGGCAACGCCAACACCGCAGTCGACAACGAGGACAAGCAGGTGGCGGTCCGTCCTTGGATTCGTCTAGCCTTCCGCTTCCTCGAGCGCCACGGGTTTTAGTTGCGGCGTTTTACCAAACGCCGCAACTGCTCGACGCTGCAAGCCCGCCAGGGCGGCAATCTGCCTTTCAACTTCGGCGGCATGACCAGAAGGTCAATGCCGCCTCGCTTCAAGGCACCTTGCTCGCTCTGGCGGGTTTTCGCTGTCGGCGTCAAAATATCGGCGTTGTCTTGGCTGCCAAAAGAATGACCCCGTCGGTGACGGAGGAAAACGGATCAGTTTGGGCGGTGCTGGCGCCAAGGTTTAAGACCGACGTCGTCCCTTGTTGCTTTCCTACCAGACGGTGAACTGGGCGTTTTCTGTGTTCCAATGGACATCGCGAACGTAGTCGCGCACGCCCGTCGCATCTCGTGCTTCGAACAACTCAAGAATATGAGCGTGTTCGCTGTTGGCTTTATTGAGCAGTTTGCACGCCGTCTCCTGGTCGACAGTCTCGTAATCGCGCTTGATAAAGCAGCGCTCGAGCTGCGAGATCATATCGCGCAGACGGTCGTTACCGCAGCGGTTGAAGTACGTTAGATGAAAGTCTCGCTGAATGTCGTCGTACTTTCGGATGAGGCCGCCTTGGATCGCGAGGTCCATGGAGCCGACGAGAAATTTAAGCTGCGTAATGTCATCGTCGGTTAGGTTCGGACAGGCGAGATATGCGGCCTGCCCGTCGAGCGGCCCCATAATCTCAAAGACTTCAACGGCGTTTTGCTGATCGAACCCACGGACGCGGAATCCGCGGCGGGGGAGATTGTCCAGATAGCCGTCGCTTGCGAGCTGGATGAGCGCTTCGCGGACCGGCGTGCGCGACACGCCCATGGCGTCGCAGATCGCTTGCTCGCTCAGCCGGTCGCCGGCCGAAAGCTCGCCGGCGTCAATACGGCTCGAAATGTAGTCGTATACGTGGTCTTTCAGGGGCCTTCTGAGCGTTTCCATGAGCCTATGTTCCTTAACGGTATATTTCTAAAAGCAAATACGTTTCACTTGAATAGCTCAGTTGAATTATAGAACGACCAGCTAAATCATGCTACTTTGCGCCGATACGTAAGAATACGCTTACCGAAGAATACCTACCGTTCAGGATTGTATACAATATACAAAACAGGAAAACCGCCCTAAGATAAAGACATCGAAAGGAAGGCGGGCACGAAGAAGTCCCGCTTTCTGCTAAGAGATCCAAGGAGGATCATCATGACCAAGTTCAGCCACGTCATCATCCGCCGCCCCGGCAAGTCTCTGAGCAATGGCATCACGAGTGCCCCCGAGCTTGGCCAGCCCATCTACGAGCGCGCCATCGAGGAGCACTACGATTACGAGCATGCGCTCGAGCAGTGCGGCGTTGACGTGTCGGTGCTGCCGGCACTCGAGCAGTATCCCGACAGCTGCTTCGTCGAAGACCCGGCCGTTATCACTCGCTGCGGCGCCATCATTACCAACCCCGGCGCCGATAGCCGCAACGGCGAGAAGGACGAGATCGAGCCGGCCGTCCGTCGCTTCTTTGACGACGAGCATGTGAAGCACATCGTTTCCCCCGGCACGCTCGACGGCGGCGACGTCATGATGGTCGGCGACCACTTCTACGTCGGTCGCTCCGCTCGCACCAACGAAGAGGGTATCCGCCAGTTCTGCGAGATTCTCGAGGGCTGGGGCCTCGAGGGCTCCGAGGTGCCGCTGGAGGAGGTCCTGCACCTCAAGACGGGCGTCAACTACATCGAGGACAACAACATGCTCGTCTCCGGTGAGTTTATCGATAAGCCCGACTTTGCCCAGTACAACAAGATCGTCGTGCCCGAGGACGAGGCTTACGGCGCCAACTGCATCTGGGTCAACGGTACGGTCATCGTTGCCGAGGGCTATCCGACCGTGCTCAAGGCCGTGCAGGATCTGGGCTACAAGACGCTTGTTGTCGATACCTCCGAGTACCGCAAGGTCGACGGCGGCCTCTCCTGCCTGTCCCTGCGCTTCTAATGCGGTCGCTGTACTAGCTTAATGATCGCTTGACCGATGGCCCGGCACCCGATTCGGGACGTCCGGGCCATCTTTATGCGGTCGTCTGATGGAGGGGGTGCACATATAATGGCCTCTAAAACTCGTAACGACGAGATGATCGACCCCAATGGTCTTGATCTTTTCCGTCTGACCATGATGGTTATCACCGCGAGCATTTGCGGCGGTATCTTTTCTCTTGCCGGCGATATGGCGGCAGGCGGAGCCAATACCGGCGCGGTCATTATCTCGTGGGGAATTTGCTTTATTGGCGTCTTTGCGCTGATGATGGTTTTCAACGGTCTGTCTCAGGCTCGTCCTGACCTGACCGGCGGCATCTATGCATATGCTGCGGCCGGCTTTGGCGATTACATTGGATTCAACTCCGCTTGGGGCTACTGGATCAGCGCGTGCCTTTCCAACGTGAGCTTTGCGCTCTTGCTGTTTAGCGCGCTGGGCTATTTCTTCCCCGCATTTGGCGCGGGCAACAATCTGCTTTCCATCGTCTGCGCCAGCGTGTTTCTGTGGTTCCTTACCGCCCTTGTGCTTCGTGGCGTTAAGGAGGCTGCGGGCATCAACACGATCGTCACGTTAGCGAAGTTGGTACCGTTGGGGCTCTTTGTGCTGAGCATCGTGCTCCTGGGTAAGTTCGATGTCGATATCTTTATGGATAACTTTTGGGGCGAGCCGGCTGGTCCTGGGTTTGGCGAGCAGGTTGTCTCGACCATGATTGCCCTTGTCTGGGTCTTCACGGGCATCGAGGGCGCCGTCGTCATCTCGGGCCGCGCAAAGTATGTGCGCGACGTCGGTCGCTCGACGGCGCTTGGATTTGCGGCCGTGTTCACGCTGTATCTGATTATCTCGATGCTGTCGCTCGGCATTATGCCGCGCGCGGAGATGGCGCAGCTCGCAACGCCCTCCATGGCGGGAATTCTCGAGCGCGCAATCGGTCCGGTTGGCGCTGCCATCGTAAGCCTTGGCGTTATCCTCTCGCTGGTCGGCGCAATGCTGGGTTACGTCATCATTGCATCCGAGACGCCGTTCGAGGCGGCGCGCCAGGGTTCCTTCCCGTTGGCGTTTGCTAAGACGAACAAGCATGATGCCCCGGTGGTGACGATTCTCGTGAGCTCCGGAATCACGCAGCTCTTCTTGATCGTGTCCTATGTGGCGGCGAGCACCTACCAGTTCTTCTATAGCTGCGCGGTTAACACGATTCTGGTTCCGTATGTCTGCTCGGCTGCCTATTACATGGTGATCGGCTGGAAGAGGGAGCATCTGGACGGACCGCATGCGCCAAGTGTCGGCAAGGCGCGCTTCTTCGGTACGCTCGGCTTTATCTACACGTTGTTCCTTGTGTGGTCGACGGGTCTCCAGGGCGTCATGATCACGACGATCCTATTTGCCCCGGCCATTCCCGTCTACATTGTGGGCGAGCGCGGGCGCGGCAAGCAGGTGCTTCCGCATATGCACGACAAGCTGATCGCAGCAGTGGTCATTGTCGTGGCGATCATCTCGCTGTATCTGCACTTTGCCGGCATTGCGCCGATTGTCTAAGACTATGGCGAACTGTATTGCTTGGTAAGCCGACGGAGACATCGCGTGTCGGTGTTGCTCGGTATTCCATAACTGACGTGGGCCTCTGTAACGTGCTTCTGTGAGTGCCCACCAGGCCCGCGCGGGTGACATTAGTTGCTTGCGCGGGCTTTTGCTGCTTGGGTGCAATGGGGGCAGCTTAGCTTGCACCGATCTGTCGATTGAACGTCGTTGTGTGTTCGCGCTATGATGCATGATTAAATGGTTAGCCGTGGCAAACGGTTAGCCAAGATGAACAAAATGCAACGCCCTGTGGGCGCCGGGGGAGGAACACGGACGTGAGACTCGATACACTCGAGATTGGAAAGGACGCCGTTGTCGCATCGGTGGCATCGGACGATCAGGCACTCCGACAGCATATTTTGGACATGGGTCTAACGCCGGGCACCGAAGTCACCATGATGAAGTACGCCCCTATGGGCGATCCGCTCGAGATCCGTCTGCGTGGCTACGAGCTGACGCTGCGCAAGGACGATGCCGCTCGCATTGAGCTCGTGGGCATCCACGACACCGATACGGGTCCGCGCGTGAACGCCGCTATTGGCACAACGGAGCACCCGGCCCTCGGCGAGGGGACGTATTCGCCCCGCGCGGCAAAGACGGCCGTGCCTGAGGGCGCGCCGCTGCACTTTGCCCTCGCCGGCAACCAAAACTGCGGCAAGACCACGCTGTTCAACCAACTGACGGGCTCCAACCAGCACGTCGGTAACTTTCCCGGCGTGACGGTCGACCGCAAAGACGGCACCATCCGCAACCATCCCGAGGCGAGCGTTACCGACCTGCCCGGCATTTACTCCCTGTCGCCGTACACGGGCGAAGAGATTGTGAGCCGCCAGTTTATCCTGGACGAGCATCCCGACGCCATTATCGACATCATCGACGCTACTAATATTGAACGCAACCTGTACCTGACGCTGCAGCTTATGGAACTCGACCGCCCCATGGTCATCGCGCTCAACATGATGGACGAGGTGACGGCCAACGGCGGCGCCGTGGACGTCAACTTGCTCGAGAGCCTGTTGGGCGTGCCTGTTGTCCCCATTAGCGCTGCCCGCAACGAGGGCATCGGCGAGTTGGTGGATCATGCCTTGCACGTGGCGCGGTTCCGTGAGCGCCCCGGTCGCCTGGACTTCTGTGCGCCCGATGGCTCGGACGGCGGTGCGCTGCATCGCTGCATCCACGGCATTGCCAACCTTATCGAGGACCATGCCGCGACGGCGCATATCCCTGTGCGTTTCGCAGCGACCAAGCTGGTTGAGGGCGACGAGCTGGTAACCGAGGCGCTTCACCTGGACCGTAACGAGCTTGACGCCATCGAGCACATCATTACCCAGATGGAGGGCGAGGCCGGCACCGACCGCCTGTCCGCGCTGGCAGACATGCGCTTTAGCTTTATCGGCGACGTGTGCGGGCGCTGCGTCGTCAAGCCGCATGAGAGCCGCGAACACGTGCGCTCCGTCAAGATCGATCGTATCCTGACGGGCCGTTATACGGCCATTCCGGCGTTCCTGGTGATCATGGGCCTCGTCTTTTGGCTGACGTTTGGCGTGATCGGCGCAGCGCTGCAGGGACTCTTGGAGGACGGCATCGCTGCCATCATCGCTTCGGCCGATGCGGGCCTCAAAGCGTTCGGCACCAACGACGTGGTGCGCTCGCTGGCTGTCGACGGCGTGCTCACAGGCGTGGGCAGCGTGCTCACCTTCCTGCCGATTATCGTCGTGCTCTTCTTGTTCCTCTCCATTTTGGAGGACTCGGGCTACATGGCGCGCGTGGCCTTTGTCATGGATAAGGTGCTGCGCCGCTTTGGCCTGTCGGGTCGCAGCTTCGTGCCCATGCTCGTCGGTTTTGGCTGCACCGTGCCGGCTATCATGTCGACCCGCACGTTGCCGTCCGAGCACGACCGCAAGATGACCGTCATGCTCACGCCGTTCATGAGCTGCTCGGCCAAGTTGCCGGTCTACGGCCTGCTGTGCGGGGCGTTTTTCCCGCAGGCGACGGTTCCCGCTATGGTCTCGCTCTATCTGATCGGCATTGTGGTCGGCTGCGTCGCGGCTTTGGTGCTTAACCGCACGGCATTTAAGGGCGACCCGGTGCCGTTTATCATGGAGCTTCCCAATTACCGTCTGCCGAGCGTCAAGACGACGGTGATGCTGGCATGGGATAAGGCCAAGGACTTTATTACCAAGGCCTTTACCATTATCTTTGCCGCTACCGTGGTCATCTGGTTCCTTCAGACGTTCGACATTCGCTTTAATGTGGTCGCCGATCAGTCGCAGAGCCTACTTGCCGGTCTGGGTAGCATTATCGCACCGACGCTGACGCCGCTTGGGTTTGGCGACTGGCGTGCATCCACGGCGCTCGTTACTGGACTTATCGCCAAGGAGAGCGTTATCTCGACCCTCACGGTGCTTTTGGGTACAACCTCGCCCGCGGCACTGTCGACCATGTTCTCGCCGTTTACCGCCTACGTGTTCCTGGTCTTTACACTGCTGTACCCGCCTTGTGTGGCGGCAATCGGCGCCGTCAAGAGCGAGTTGGGCGCGCGCTATGCCGTGGCCGTGTTCGCGTTTCAAGTGATAGTCGCCTGGATCGTGGCATTTGTCGTGCATTCGGCGGGCATATTGCTGGGGTTGGCTTAGTTATGTATTGACGGCGCAACCTCTGTGTATCGAATTGTTTTCGGCCCTGCATCTGTACTGACGGATGCGGGGCCGTTGCTATATAATCGCCCACCGCTCAAGATAATCGGAGAGGTTTTCCTATATGGCTCAAACAAAGCAAGATGGCATCTCGCTCAAGCAGTGGCTCCCGCTTATCGGGCTCGCCTGTTGCGCGTTCGTGTTCAACACGTCGGAGTTTATGCCCATCGGCCTTCTGACTGATATCGCCGCGTCGTTCTCGCTCACCGAGGCCCAAGCCGGCATCATGATTTCGGTCTATGCCTGGGGCGTCATGCTGCTGTCGCTGCCACTCATGGTGTTTGCCTCGCGCTTTGAGTTCAAGTGGATGCTGCTCGGCGTGCTCGCCGTGTTTTCTCTGGGTCAGTTCCTGTCTGCTGTGGCACCGACATATCCCATCCTGGTCTGTGCGCGCCTGGTGGTCGCTTGCGCACATGCCGTGTTCTGGTCGGTCGCCTCGATTATGGCCTCGCGCCTGGTTGACGCCCGCCACGGGGCGCTCGCCATCAGCATGATCGCCACGGGCTCGTCTATCGCGCAGATCTTTGGCCTGCCGATCGGCCGTGCCATCGGCCTGGCCGTGGGCTGGCGCATGACGTTCGCCGCGGTCGGGGCCTTCTCTGCCGCCGCGGTGGTGTACCAGGCCGCGGTGTTTCCGGCCATGCCGGCGGGTGAGCGCTTTACCGTTAAGCAGCTGCCCGAGCTGCTCAAGAACCCGTTCCTGATCGCGCTCTACGCGGTCACGGTCTTTATGGCGACCGGCTATTACGCAAGCTACAGCTATATCGAGCCCTTCCTGGCGCAGGTCGCACACGTCGATGCGGGTGCCATCACCATGACGCTGACGGCGTTTGGCTGTTCTGGTCTGCTCGGAAGCTGGCTGTTTGGCCGCCTGTTCGATGGGCATCGCTTCCCGTTCTTGGCTATCACGCTCTCCGGCGTGCCGGTGGCTCTGCTGCTTATGGCCCCCGCAGCCTCGGCACTCGTGTTGGTGCTTGCCGTCTGCGCACTATGGGGCTGCTGCGCCACGGCCTTTAACGTGGCGTTTCAGGCCGAGCTCATCAAGTACACGCCGGCGGACTCGTCGGCCGTCGCCATGTCGATCTTCTCGGGCCTGTTTAACCTTGGTATCGGCACGGGCACCGCGATCGGCGGAGCCGTAGCGTCGGGCCCCGGTATCGCCTGGATCGGCTACGCGGGCGGCACGATTGCCGTCGTGGGCGTCATCCTCGCCATCACCGTGCTGTTCCCGGCCATACGCCGCGCAAAGCCTGTCGCCTAACCACGCCCCCTCATCAGTTGCGGCGGAATGCGGACTGGATTGGGTAGCTAAAAAAGCCCCGTCCCAAATTAGCTACCCTGCTGGGCATACAATGGATGTCGTTGTGTTGAGCTTACCGGGAGGCTGTTATGTGGGCATACGAGACGACGTTCTATCAGATCTATCCGCTGGGCTTTTGCGGGGCTCCGCGCGAAAACGCCGCGCCTGTTGCCGAGGATGAGCTCTTCCAAGCTGCCGGTACCGCGCCCAATCCCGATGCCCCCATCATGAAAATCGCCCAATGGGCCGATTACCTGCAGGAGTTCGGTATCGGTGCCGTGTTGATCAACCCTCCGCTTGAGTCCGATAGCCATGGCTACGATACGCGCAGCCTGCGCCATATCGACCGCCGCCTGGGTGGAGATGCCGATTTTGCCGCCGTATGCGAGACACTGCACGCCCATGGCATCCGCGTGGTGCTCGATGCGGTCTTCAACCATGTGGGCCGTGGCTTTTGGGCCTTCCGCGATGTGCAGGAGCGCAAGTGGGACTCGCCCTACAAGGACTGGTTCCACATTAGCTTTGACGGCGAATCCTGCTATGGCGACGGCTTTTGGTACGAGGGCTGGGAGGGCCATTTTGAGCTCGTGAAGCTCAACCTGCAAAATCCTGCCGTAGTCGATTACCTGCTCGAGTCTGTGCGCCGTTGGGCCGATGACTTTGGCATCGACGGCCTGCGCCTGGACGTCGCCTACATGCTCGACCGCGACTTTATGCGCCGCCTGCACTCCTTTACCCGCGAGCTCAAGCCCGACTTTGTACTGATCGGCGAGACGCTCCACGGCGACTACAACCAGATCGTCAACGACGAGATGCTCGACTCCTGCACCAACTACGAGTGCTACAAGGGCCTGTATTCCAGCTTTAACTCAGTCAATATGTTCGAGATCGCCCATTCGCTGCATCGCCAGTTTGGCGGCGACCCGTGGTGCATCTACCGCGGTAAACACCTGCTGAGCTTTGTCGACAACCACGACGTACCGCGCCTGGCGAGCATTCTCACCGACAAGCGCTGTCTGCGTCCCGCCTATGCCATGCTGCTTGGTATGCCGGGCATTCCGTGCGTCTACTATGGCAGCGAGTGGGGGATTGCCGGCGAAAAGGGCGGACCCGATGGCGACTGGGCGCTGCGACCCGCACTCGACGAGCCCGCGCCTAACGAGCTGACAGGCTTTATTGCGCAGCTTGCACACCTGCGCTCGACAAACGATGCGGCGGCACGCGCTCTCAACTACGGCGCGTACCGTAACGTGGTGATTCAAAACAAGCAGCTGCTGTTCGAGCGTGCCTGCGACGACGCCACGGTGCTCGTGGCGGTGAATGCCGTGGACGAGACCTATTTCTTTACAGCCGGCGAGCTCAACGGGTCCTTTGTCGACCTGCTTGTCGACGACGCGCCCACGGTCGAGCTGGCGGGCACGCTTGAGCTTGCGCCCTATGAGGTGCGTTATCTGCTGAGGGTCTAGCCCATGCCTGCGTCTGACGAGGGCTATCAACATATTGAGCATGGGTTTGAGCCCGTGTTCGACCGGCACTCGCGCGTTTTGGTGCTCGGGTCGTTCCCCTCGGTGCTTTCGCGCGCCAATGCCTTTTACTATGGCAACCCTCAGAACCGCTTTTGGCGCGTGATAGCGGCATGCCTCGGTGCGCCTGTGCCACCCAATGAGGGCGATCCTTTGGCGGACGGTACGCCGGCGACACTCGACGCCTCGATTGCCGCCAAGCGATTCATGCTCCTCGACGGCGGCGTAGCCCTGTGGGATGTGATCGAGAGCTGCGATATCAAGGGCTCGAGTGACGCTAGTATTCGTAACGTCGTGCCGGCACACATCGAGCTCATCACCAGCAACGTGCCCATTGAGCAGGTAATATGCAACGGTGGCACGGCGGGGCGCCTCTACAAGCGCTATCTACAGGAGCGGACGGGCCTGCCCGCTGTCATATTGCCGTCAACGAGTCCCGCTAACGCGGCCTGGCGCCTGGAGCGCCTCGTTGAGTGCTGGCGCGAGGCCGTTGACTGGGGTGCTCGATAATTTAGATAGTTGATTGAGCACGGGTGCCGAGACGTTTGATGATGGCGTGCCAGATTGGCGTGGGCACGGCGGGCTTGGCGAAAACCACGCCATCTGCTGTGACATCCCCGGTGTCGCCGCCGCCGAGTCGTTGGGCGTGCTCAACCGAGCAGCCCATGCGCACGGCGCCTACCAGCTTATCCATCGCTTCGGAAAACGGCCGTCGCAGAAGTCCCATGCGTGGGGAATGGTGAAGCGCCGCGATGCCGCTGCCGGCACAGATGACAACGCCGCCGCACCACGTTAGCCTACGGAGTTCGCAAGCTTGGCGCAGGCACTCGATATACCGGTGCGCCTCCTCGGTGCGCCCACAGGTGGCTTGAACGACGACATAGACGCGCGTTCCCGTATTGCCAAAGCGATCGAGTGCTTGTTGAGCGGCGGATGCCGCCTCATCGTTGGGCTTATCCGTAATCGCGAGCACAATGCCATCGACGGCGGCATCGGCGTCATTCGCCTTCAAGTCGACCGGGCGGGGGAGCGCGGTGCCGGAAAGCCGGGCATAGGCCGCGATGGCATCCTGCAGGTCCCAGAGCAAAAACTCAAGATCGGCGCTATTGGGAATACTGACGTATGCAATCTTCTGCAGTGTTTTGGGCTTATTGCCCTGCGGATCTGTCTCCATGCCGCCTCCTTTCCGGTTCGTTTCCGTTTAGGTTACACCGTCTGGCGGCGCCTCGCCGCGCTATCCTAGTGCAACCCTTACGAAAGGAACGCCATGCGCCTGCCCATGAATACCTCGCTTGCCACGCTCAAGCCTTCCGGCATCCGCCGGATCAACGCGCTCGCCGCTCAGCACCCGGGGTGCATCGCGCTCGCGCTTGGCGAGCCCGATTTTCCCACGCCCGATGTGATCAGCGCCGAGGTGGCCGCCTCGCTGGACCGCGGTGACACACACTATCCGCCCAACAACGGTCGCCCCGCCCTGCGCGAGGCGCTGTCTGCCTACATGGACGACGCGGGTCTTACGTTTTCTGCCGACGAGGTCATCCTGACCGACGGCGCGACCGAGGCCCTGTCGGCAACATTCATGGCTATGCTCAATCCCGGCGACGAGGTCATTATCCCCACGCCGGCCTTTGGCCTGTACGAGAGCATCGTCGTGGCCAACCACGCTAAGGCGATCTTTTTGGATACGGAGCCCGCGCAATTTCAAATTGACGAGGACGCCCTTCGCGCCTGCGTGACACCGGCGACTAAGGCCATCGTCATTTGCTCGCCCAACAATCCCACGGGCTGTATCCTCAACGCGGCTTCGCTCGACGCCGTGGCGCGCGCGGCGGAGCAGACGGGCATCTACGTGGTCTGCGACGACGTATACAACCGCCTGGTCTATGTGGATGGCTACGAGCGGTTTGCCCAGCGACACCCGGAGCTGCGTGATCAGACGGTGGTCATCGAGAGCTTTTCCAAACCCTGGGCCATGACCGGCTGGCGCTTGGGCTGGCTCGCAGCCGCAGCCCCCGTCATCGCCGAGATCGCAAAAGCTCACCAATACTTAGTATCGAGTGCCGTCTCCTTCGAAATGGACGCCGCAGCCAGAGCCCTCACCGTCGACCCAACCCCCATGCTCGAAGTCTACCGAGCCCGCCGCGAGCGCGTACTCGCAGCCTTAGACGCCATGGGCCTCGACGCAGTAGAACCAGCAGGAGCCTTCTACGCCTTCCCCAGCATCAAACAGTACGGCCTAACAAGCGAAGATTTCTGCATCAAAGCCATCAAAGAAGCAAACGTAGCCCTAGTCCCAGGCGACTGTTTCGGCTGCGAAGGCCACATCCGCCTAAGCTACTGCGTCTCCGACAAAGACCTAGACGAAGGTCTAAATCGCCTGTCCACCTTCATTTCGACTTTGTAGCCCTCAGGGATGCAACACATCAGCCCACCGACATAAGGGTTATGCGTGGGGCGCGTCGCTCAACGGACACGAGGATTCGCAGCAAAGGCAACGTAGCTCCGGCCGGGAGGGGCAGGGCGAGTTTTCCGTAGATTCCGCACGAGCCGAAGGCCACTTAATGTGGCCTTCGTGCGAGCCCAGGACTTGACCGAGCGGAAAACTCGCCCTGCCCCTCCCGGTCGGAGCGTATGCAGGGTTTGTGTACGAATCCTCGCGCCCGTTGACCGACGCCGGGGTCCCCGCCATAATACTTTCGGTTAACGCACGAATCCGCTGCCAGAGACAGCCGGTGCAAACGGGCTTCGCCCGCAAGCTTAATGGGACATCCCGCCAGCCGAGGTGGTCGAGTAGATATGTCTTCTCGCCCCCGTCGCTCATGCAGCGCGGGGGCTTTCTTTTTGGACATGCCCCCGTCACGTCCTTGTGGCGGACCGTGCCCGGAAAGAATTCGAGGAGGTGTAATTCATGCCCCAGCAGTACAAAATCGACAAGGTTGCAGAGATCGAGTCCCGTATCGCCGAGAACGCCGGTCTGTTCGTCGTCAACTACAACGGTCTGACGGTTAAGCAGGCTCAGGAGCTGCGTCATCAGCTTCGCGAGTGCGGCGCCGAGATGAAGGTCTACAAGAACAACCTGGTCAAGATCGCTCTCAAGAACCAGGAGCAGCCCGAGCTCGACGAGATCCTCGCCGGCCCCGTCGCTTATGTGTTCTACGAGACCGAGCCGGTCGAGGCCGCTAAGGCCCTCAAGGACTTCTCTGCTAAGTCCAAGGGCGTCCTTGAGATCAAGGGCGGTATCTCCGACGGCAAGGCCGTTTCCGCTGATGATGTTAAGGCTATCGCCGAGCTGCCCACCAAGGATCAGCTTCTCGGCCAGATCGCCGGTCTCATCTCCGGTTTCGCTCGCGACATCGCTGTCTGCGTCAACGGCGTTTCCTCTGGTCTCGCTCGTTCGATCCAGCAGGTTTCCGAGCAGAAGGCAGCCTAGTCGCTGTTTTCACCCGCGGCGGCAACGCCGCACCCCTGGCGCATTCGCGCTGTGTTTTAACTGATCTCCGTGCACAGACACGGAAACCGAAAGGACTTAGAAATGGCTAAGCTTACCACCGATGAGATCATCGATGCTCTTAAGGAAATGACCCTTCTCGAGGCTTCCGAGCTCGTCAAGGCTATCGAGGACACCTTCGGCGTTTCCGCCGCTGCTCCTGCTGCCGTTGTCGCCGCTCCCGCTGCTGGCGCTGCTGAGGCCGAGGAGAAGACCGAGTTTGACGTCGTGCTCGAGGGCTTCGGCGACAACAAGATCCAGGTCATCAAGGCCGTCCGTGAGCTCACCAACCTTGGCCTGAAGGAGGCCAAGGAGGTCGTCGAGGGCGCTCCCAAGGCTGTTCTCGAGGGTGCCAAGAAGGAGGACGCTGAGGCTGCCAAGGAGAAGCTCGAGGCTGCTGGCGCTGCTGTCACCCTCAAGTAATCAGGCTTTCTCGCCAGATTTCTTTGCAGACGGGGTTCGCATTGCGAACCCCGTCTTTTTTGTTTTTCGGTCCCTCGGCATCGGTTGCTCAAACTGTCATGTTCTGTGATTTGCGTCGTAGCGGGTG
The DNA here is from genome assembly GCF_003472525.1 of Collinsella sp. AM10-26. Taxonomy (NCBI): domain Bacteria; kingdom Bacillati; phylum Actinomycetota; class Coriobacteriia; order Coriobacteriales; family Coriobacteriaceae; genus Collinsella; species Collinsella sp. AM10-26. Next base: position 44,599 of record NZ_QRMC01000001.1, on the reverse strand, counting down.
CCCTGCCGTTGGACAATAAAATTGCACCATTCGAGCAATAATTTGCGTTGACCTGCTGAAGAATTGTCTCTGCCTTGTAGCGACATATAGTTCCAGCGGTAAGATGCTTGGGTATCGCAATTTGGTCTGCGGCTGTGTGCCGCACGCATGGGGCGCTTTTGCGCCTGCGAAAGGATCTTTGAATAACATGAAGGCAATCATCCCCGCCGCCGGTCTTGGCACGCGTTTTCTGCCTGGCACTAAGTGCACGCCCAAAGAGATGCTGCCGGTGCTCGACAAGCCCGTCATTCAGTACGTCGTCGAGGAGGCGCTCGAGCCCGAGGAGGTCGACGATGCCATCATCGTTACCTCTCCCGGTAAGCCCGAGCTGCTGAGCTACTTCCAGCCCGATCGCTCGCTCGAGAACCTGCTGCGCGAGCGCGGCAAGAACGCCTATGCCGATGCCGTAGCCCACGCTGGCGGTATGCCGGTCGATTTCCGTTATCAGTACGAGCCCAAGGGCCTCGGCCATGCTATCCGCTCTGCTGCCGACGCCGTGGCAGGGGAGAACTTCCTTGTTCTTCTGGGCGACTACGTTGTGCCCAACCGCGACATCTGCGACAAGATGCTCGCCGTCTCCAAGGAGCACGGTGGCGCTTCGGTTATCGCCGTCGCTGCTTGCTCGCCCGAGGAGGTCAGCCGCTACGGCGTGATCGCCGGTGAGCGCGTCGGTTCGCTCGAGGGTGCCGAGGACGTTGCCGATGCTGAGCCGGGCGCTGTCTGGCGTATCGGCGGTCTGGTCGAGAAGCCCGCCCCCGAGGCGGCTCCGTCCAACCTGTACATCGTCGGCCGCTACCTGCTGAGCCCGCTGGTCATGGACCTGCTTGCCGACCAGCAGGCCGGTAAGGGTGGCGAGATCCAGCTGACCGACGCCATGGCCCGTTCGCTCGACCGCGAGGCAATGTATGCCGTCGTCATCGACCCGCTGTCGGGCTACGACACCGGTACTCCCTCTGGCTGGATGGCAACCAACGCCCTCATGGCAGCAAGCGACCCCCGCTTTGCCGATGCCTTCTGGGACGCCATCGACGAGCGCGGCGGTCTTAAGCGCAACTAGCACGTGCCACGGGTGCGGACTTCGGTTCGCACCCGTTTTTTGTTCGCGGGCCATGTAAGCCGTTGCGGGAGGCCGTCGTTGTCCTGCAGGGGAGTGTGTGTTCACAGAAAATATATGAACGCATGTTCGATAAAACACCATCTACCTGCTCGTTTTCTGTTGAAAAACTTTGCTACTCCAAAAACTCAATCGCGTCAAGGCTTTTCTTGCCCAACGGTCGGTACCTGATAAACTATTAGGTTGCGATAACTGGCGAAGCTATGCCTCGCCAACCCACCGAGCATTTCCGTGAAGGAGGAAAAACCTGGTGACCTACGCATACACTGCCACTGAGCGCAAGCGCGTCAGCTTCGGGAAAATCCCGGAGGCCATGGAGCTCCCCAACCTTATCTCTGTTCAAAGGGAATCCTTTGAGCGTTTTAAGGACGAGGGCCTTCGTGAGGCGTTCAAGGAATCCAGCCCCATCCAGAGCCAGAACCATGTTCTCGAGGTTACCTTCGGCGAGCATCAGTTCGGCGACCCCGCGCACACCGTCGAGGAGTGCCGCGAGAAGGATATGACCTATCAGGCTCCGCTTCTGACCGACGTCCGTCTCACCAACAAGGAGACCGGCGAGATCAAGGAGCAGCTCGTCTTCATGGGCGACTTCCCCATGATGACCGATCAGGGCACCTTCATCATCAACGGTACCGAGCGAATCGTTGTCTCCCAGCTCGTTCGTTCCCCGGGCGTGTACTACAGCTCCGAGATGGATTCGGGCAAGCAGATCTACAAGGCTCAGATCATCCCGTCCCGCGGTGCCTGGCTCGAGTTTGAGGTCGACAAGCGCGACCAGCTCATGGTCTCCATCGACCGTAAGCGCAAGCAGAGCGCAACGATGTTCCTGCGCGCCCTTGGCATCGCCGTCACCAACGACGACATCATCGAGCTGCTCGGCAACTCCGATGTGATCAAGCGCACCCTCGAGCGCGATACCGCCCTCACTCGCGAGGACGCCCTCATCGAGATCTACCGTCGCCTGCGCCCGGGCGAGCCTCCCACCGTGGACGCTTCCCGCAGCCTGCTCGAGGGCCTGCTCTTCAACCCGCAGCGCTACGATCTGGCCCGCGTCGGTCGTTACAAGGTCAACAAGAAGCTCAACCTCACCACCGAGGAAGAGGTCACGGTGCTCACCGACGAGGATATCGTCGCGACGCTGCGCTACCTGCTGTCCCTCGCTGCCGGCGAGCAGGGTTTCAAGGTCGACGACATCGACCACTTTGGCAACCGCCGCATCCGCACCGTCGGCGAGCTTGTCGCCAACCAGTTCCGTATCGGCATGAGCCGTATGGAGCGCGTCGTCCGTGAGCGCATGAGCTCCCAGGACATCGACGAGATCACCCCGCAGTCGCTCATCAACATCCGCCCGATCGTGGCCTCCATCAAGGAGTTCTTCGGTTCCTCGCAGCTCTCGCAGTTCATGGACCAGGCGAACCCCCTGACCGGTCTGACCCACAAGCGCCGTCTGTTCGCGCTCGGCCCTGGTGGTCTTGCCGGCCACAAGTCGGGCTCCAGCCGCCGCACCAACGTGCCGACGGCCGTCCGCGACGTTCACAACTCGCACTACAGCCGCATGTGCCCGATCGAGACCCCCGAAGGCCCCAACATCGGCCTGATCGGCTCGCTTGCCCTCTACGCGCGCGTCAACGAGTACGGCTTCATCGAGGCTCCGTTCCGTCGCGTCGAGAACGGCGTTGCCACCGACCAGATCGACTGGATGACCGCTGACGAGGAAGAGAAGCACGTCATCGCGCCGGCCAACACGCCGCTCGATCCCAAGACCAATGAGTTCATCACGACCGATGCCGAGGGCAAGATCGTCCGCCCGCATAGCGTGATCGCCCGTACCCGCGACTTCGACGGCTCCTTCGGCGCTCCCGCCGACGTGCCTGTCGAGGACGTCGACTACATGGACGTCTCGCCGCGTCAGATGCTCTCCGTCGCAGCCACGCTGATTCCGTTCCTGGAGCACGACGACGCCAAGCGTACGCTGATGGGCGCTAACATGCAGCGTCAGGCCGTGCCGCTGGTTCACCCTGCCGCTCCCTATGTCGGTACCGGCATGGAGCGTCGCGCCGCCCTGGACTCCGGCGAGGTCACCCTGGCCAAGAACGCCGGCGAGGTCATCTTTGCCGACGCCGCCAAGATCATCGTCAAGCATGCCGGCGGCATGGACGAGTATCACCTGGCCAAGTACCAGCGCTCCAACCAGTCCACCTGCATCAACCACCGTCCGCTCGTGCGTGTCGGTGACACCGTTGAGCAGGGCGAGCCCCTGGCCGACGGTCCTTCGACCGATCATGGCGAGCTCGCACTGGGTCAGAACCTCACTGTGGCCTACATGCCGTGGGAAGGCTTCAACTACGAGGACGGTATCGTCGTGTCCGAGCGCCTGGTGGCCGAGGACCTGCTGACGACCATCAACATCACCCGTCACGAGATCGACGCCCGCGACACCAAGCTCGGCCCCGAGGAGATTACCCGCGAGATCCCGAACCTCTCCGAGGACATGCTTGCCAACCTCGACGAGGACGGCATCATCCGCATCGGCGCCGAGGTCGGCCCTGGCGACATCCTGGTCGGCAAGGTCACGCCTAAGGGCGAGAGCGCTCTGACCGCCGAGGAGCGCCTGCTGCGCGCCATCTTCGGTGCCAAGGCCCACGACGTCCGCGACACCTCCCTCAAGATGCCTCACGGCGCTTACGGCCGCGTCATCGACGTCGTCCGCTTTAGCCGCGAGAACGGCGACGACCTGGCTCCCGGCGTCAACGAGCAGGTGCGCGTCTACGTCGCCCAGCGTCGTAAGATCCAGCAGGGCGATAAGATCGCCGGCCGCCACGGCAACAAGGGTGTTATCTGTAACGTTTTGCCGGTCGAGGACATGCCCTACATGGCTGACGGTACCCCGATCGACGTTATCCTCAACCCGCTGGGCGTTCCTTCGCGTATGAACGTCGGCCAGCTGCTCGAGTGCCACCTTGGCTGGGCTGCTGCCTGCGGTTGGGATACCGAGCAGGCCGACTCCGACAAGTATGTCCCCGGCCCGTTCTTCACCGCGACGCCCGTCTTCGACGGCGCCAAGGAGGACGAGATCGCCGAGGTCATCCGTCGTGCCAACAAGAACATGCTCAACAAGGCCACCGCTGCCTTTGGCGATCACATGCGCCCCGAGTTCGTCACCCAGCTTGACGAGCGCGGCAAGACCCGCCTGTTCGACGGCCGCACCGGCGAGGAGTTCCGCGAGCCCATTACCGTTGGTACGTCCTACATCCTCAAGCTCGGCCACATGGTCGACGACAAGATCCACGCTCGTTCGACAGGCCCTTACAGCCTGGTTACCCAGCAGCCTCTGGGCGGCAAGGCTCAGTTCGGCGGCCAGCGCTTCGGCGAGATGGAAGTTTGGGCACTGTACGCTTACGGTGCTTCCAACGTCCTGCAGGAGATCCTGACCGTCAAATCCGACGATACCGTGGGCCGCGTCAAGACCTACGAGTCCATCGTCAAGGGCGAGAACGTTCCTGTCCCGGGTATCCCCGAGTCCTTCAAGGTTCTCGTTAAGGAGATTCGCTCCCTCGCGCTGGACATCGAGCCCATGCACGATGCCGACGAGGACGCCTCCGCCCCTGTGACCGCCGAGGAGACCTCTGCTCTCGACGACCTGGCTGCGCTCGCCGGCATTGACGCCGACGTCGAGGCCCAGGATGCCGAGACCGCCGAGGCACCCGAGGCCGTCGCCGCCACGACCACTGATAAGGAGTAGTTGACTGTGGCAGATTTCGAAGCTACTGATTTTGACTCGGTAAAGATCTCCCTTGCCTCCGCCGACCAGATCCGTTCCTGGTCGCACGGTGAGGTCAAGAAGCCGGAGACCATCAATTACCGTACCCTCAAGCCCGAGAAGGACGGCCTGTTCTGCGAGAAGATCTTCGGTCCTGCCAAGGACTGGGAGTGCTCCTGCGGCAAGTACAAGGGCATCCGCTTTAAGGGCATCGTCTGCGAGCGCTGCGGCGTCGAGGTCACCTCGGCCAAGGTGCGTCGCGACCGCATGGGCCACATCGAGCTCGCCGCTCCGGTGTCCCACATCTGGTACTTCAAGAGCCCCACGAGCTTCCCGATGAGCCGTATGCTCGACATCAAGTCCAAGGACCTCGAGAAGGTTCTGTACTTTGCCAGCTACATCATCACCGAGGTTGACTACGAGGCTCGCGAGGCCGACGCCGGCGACCTGCGCGAGGAGCTCGCTGCCGATCTGGAAGAGATCGATGCCGAGTGCGCCCGCCAGATTGAGTCCCTCAAGGAGCAGGGCGACCCCGAGAACTTTGACGAGTTCTCCGACGAGGAACCGCTGACCCCCGAGGAGATCGCCTCTGGCATCGTCGACATCGAGGAAGAGTGCAAGGACGAGAAGCAGCTCCGCACAGACGCCTTCAACGCCTTCATGAAGCTCACCGAGCGCGACCTCATCTCCGATGAGCCGCTGTTCCGCGAGATGACCCGCTACTACTCCATGTACTTCAAGGGTGGCATGGGTGCCGAGGCTGTCCGCGACCTGCTCGCTGCCATCGACCTTCCTTCCGAGGCCGAGAAGCTCAAGGCCATCATCGCCGACGAGGATTCCCAGAAGCAGAAGCGCGAGAAGGCCGTTAAGCGCCTCGAGGTCGTTGACGCCTTCCTGAAGGGTGGCAACAGCCCCGCGAACATGATCCTGGACGTCATCCCGGTCATTCCGCCCGATCTGCGCCCGATGGTCCAGCTCGACGGCGGCCGCTTCGCTGCGTCCGACCTCAACGACCTGTATCGTCGCGTGATCAACCGTAACAACCGACTCAAGCGCCTGCTCGACCTGGACGCCCCCGCGATCATCGTGAACAACGAGAAGCGCATGCTCCAGGAGTCCGTGGACGCCCTGTTCGACAACGGCCGTCGTGGTCGCCCGGTCTCTGGCCGTGGCGGTCGCCCGCTCAAGTCGCTCGCCGAGGCCCTCAAGGGCAAGCAGGGTCGTTTCCGTCAGAACCTGCTGGGTAAGCGTGTCGACTACTCCGGCCGTTCGGTTATCGTTACCGACCCCAAGCTGCTGCTGCACCAGTGCGGTCTGCCTAAGACCATGGCGCTGGAGCTCTTCAAGCCCTTCGTCATGAAGCGCCTGGTCGAGCTCGGCAAGGTCGAGAACATCAAGGGCGCCAAGCGCGCTATCGACCGCGGTGCCACCTTTGTGTGGGACATCCTCGAAGAGGTCATCGACGGCCGCGTCGTGCTGCTCAACCGTGCACCGACCCTGCACCGTCTGTCCATCCAGGCCTTTGAGCCGGTGCTGGTCGAGGGCAAGGCTATCCACCTGCATCCGCTGGTCTGCTCGCCCTTCAACGCCGACTTCGACGGCGACCAGATGTCTGTCCACGTGCCGCTGTCCAGCCAGGCTCAGGCCGAGGCCCGCGTGCTCATGCTCTCTGCGAACAACCTGCGCTCGCCGGCATCCGGCAAGCCGGTCAACATCCCTTCGCAGGACATGATCATCGGTGTGTACTACCTCACCCAGGTTCGCGAGGGTCTGCCGGGCGAGAACCACGTGTTCTCGAGCTTCGATGACGCGCTGCACGCCTATGACTGCCGCTCCGAGGTCGACATGCAGGCCAAGATTCAGGTCCGCGTGTCCGCCGAGAACGCCAACGTCATCAACGAGGGCGGCACCCGTATCTTCCGCGTCAAGAACGGCAAGAACGAGTTTGTCGACTACGACGTCACCGGCAACAAGACCGCGCGCTTCGAGACCTCTATCGGCCGCATCATCTTCAACCGCCAGTGCCTGCCCGAAGACTACGAGTTCATGAACTACAAGATGGTCAAGGGCGACGTGGCCAAGCTGGTTGCAGACTGCTGCGATCGCTACCCCGAGGCCAAGGTCGGTCCGATCCTCGACGCCATCAAGTACTCCGGCTTCCACTACGCTACCCGCGCCGGCCTCACCATCTCGGTGTGGGACGCTCTCATCCCTGCCGAGAAGCAGGAGCTGCTCGACCGCGCCCAGGCCAACGTCGACCAGATCAACGAGTACTTCGAGGAGGGCTTCATCAACGAGACGGAGCGCCACATCGAAGTCGTTAACGAGTGGACCGCTTGTACCGATAAGGTTGCAGCGCTCATGCTCGACATGTTCGACGAGGAGAACCCACTGTACATGATGGCCGACTCCGGCGCCCGTGGTTCTAAGACCCAGCTGCGTCAGCTCGGCGGCATGCGTGGCCTGATGGCAGACATGTCCGGCGAGACGATCGACCTTCCCATTAAGGCGAACTTCCGCGAGGGCCTGCTGCCACTCGAGTACTTCATTTCGACCTACGGCGCCCGTAAGGGCCTGGTCGATACCGCATCCCACACCTCGGACTCTGGTTACCTGACCCGTCGTCTGGTCGACGTGGCCCAGGACGTCATCGTCCGCGAGGAGGACTGCGGTACGCACGAGGGTGTCACCTACAACCTCATCATCCCCGGCACCACCGACCTCAACACCGACCTCGTCGGCCGTTGCTTCATCGAGGACGTCGTGGCCCCCGATGGCACCGTGCTCTTTGAGCAGGACGGCTACATCGAGAAGGTCGCCGACATCCAGAAGATGGTCGATGCCGGCCTTAAGAAGGTCAAGCTTCGCGCGCTGCTCACCTGCCGCTCCAAGTACGGCGTGTGCCAGAAGTGCTACGGCTGGGATCTTTCCACCCGTCGTCCGGTCGCCATCGGTACCGCGGTCGGCATTATTGCCGCCCAGTCCATCGGCGAGCCCGGTACGCAGCTTACGATGCGTACCATTCACTCCGGCGGCGTCGCTGGCGTCGACGATATTACGCAGGGTCTGCCTACGGTCAGCCGTATGTTCGATATCGTCGGCAACGTCAACGAGAAGATCCTGGGTCGCGAGGCCGAGCTGGCTCCGTACTCTGGTCACCTCTCGATTAAGCCCGAGAAGTCCGAGTACGTGCTGACGCTCACCGACTCCGAGGATCACACCCGTGTCCTCGACGAGCGTCGCGTCCCCGCTTCGGTGCGCTTCATGCCCGAGATCGAGGACGGCTGCGAGGTTCGCGCTGGCGACCAGATCACCAAGGGCTTCGTCAACTTCCGCAACCTGCGCAAGCTGACCGACATCGAGTCGACGATGCACACCTTCGTCGAGAGCGTCAAGGACGTCTACACCAGCCAGGGCGTTGACCTGAACGACAAGCACATCGAGGTGCTCGCACGTCAGATGCTGCGTCGCGTTCAGATCACCAACCCCGGCGACTCCAAGTACCTGCTTGGTCAGTACGTCGACCGCTACGAGTTCGCCGACGAGGTTGAGCGCGTTGCCCGTCTGGGCGGTCAGGCTCCCGTGGCCGAGCCCGTCATCCTGGGTACGCTCAAGGTCGCGTCCAACATCGACTCCTGGCTGTCGAGCGCTTCGTTCATCCGTACCGCCGGCGTCCTTACCGAGGCTGCCATCGAGGGCAAGGTCGACCACCTGCTCGACCTTAAGTCCAACGTCATCGTCGGTAAGAAGATCCCGGCTGGTACCGGCCTCAAGCCGTACGCCAACGCCAAGCTGACGTATCGCACGGCCGACGGCTACGTGGACATCGACGGCCCGGCTTCGCCCAACGCCAAGTCGCTGCCCGAGTGGGCTCCTGTGGAGCTCAAGGACCTGGACGAGCAGCTCCCGCAGCAGCTCGACTGGGCCGGCTACGACGAGTTCGGTGGTGCTGACGGTTCGTTCACCCGCAACGGCCACACCATCTCCGCCGAGAAGGCTCGTCTGTACCTGTTCGACGACCTGGGCGTGTCGCAGCGCTGGACCAACAAGTTCAGCGAGGTCGGCATCGAGACGGTCGGCGACCTGGTCGGCAAGTCCGAGGAGGATCTGCTGCGCATCGACGGCATCGGTGCCAAGGCGATCGAGGAGCTCCGTGACGGCCTCGAGGCCCACGATTTGCTCTACATCCTCGAGAACAACGACGACGTTGCCGACGAGGAAGACCTCTCGCAGCTGCTGCAGATGGTCTTTAGCCCCGACGGTCCGGACGATATCCTGCTGGGTACCTCCGCTCCGACGCATCACGCCGACGCCGACGAGGAGCTCCTGGGCGCCCCGATCGACGACAAGAAGGCTCCCGCCAACGGCGCGATCAACGAGGACATGGCTTCCCTCGACGAGCTGCTCAATCAGCTCGTGGACACCGACGACGCCGAAGAGGCCAAGGACAACGACGAGGAGTAACTTCCTAGTACGTTAACTGCCCTTCCAAAGACCCGTTTCCCAAACAGGGGAGCGGGTCTTTTTTGGTGGGGAACGTTGCCCCGACGAGCACGTTGGATTCCCGGAACGGGCCGCCCGCTGTTTAAGTTTGTCGCGAGTTCCGCACGCAAAGGAAAGCACTTAATGTGCTTTCCGTCTTGCGCAGGACTGTAGAGCAGCAAACTTAAACAGCGGGCGGCCCGTTCCGGGAATCTGCCCCCGCGCACAGAAGGGGATTCCTTTTGCCAAAAAGGGACAGGTTTATTTTGGTAGGTTTTTCCTGCTTGGATTTGAAACATTTCGTTCGGCCAAAGCGTATCTATGGTGAGGACCTCATCAAGAACCATCAGCGTCACCGGGAGGTGATTATGGAAGAACAAGCATTTAGACAGGCGGTCGAAGATCACCGGGATGTCGTGTTTCGAATCGCCTTGACGTACCTGCGCGATCGCGCCGATGCCGACGATATTGCCCAAGATGTCTTTCTTAAGTTGCTTAAAAGCGATGGACACTTTGAAAGTTGGGAACATCTTCGCCGCTGGCTTATCCGGGTCACGATCAATGAATGTAAATCGCTCTTTCGAAAGCCATGGAGGCGTGTAGAGGATATTGAGAACCTGGCCGATTCGCTTTCGGCGGCGCAGGAGGAGACCAAGGCGGTCCTGTCAGACGTTATGCGACTTCCGGAGCGATTCCGTATCCCCATCGTGCTCTATTACTATCTGGGCTTCTCGACTTCAGAGATTGCCGAGTTGCTGCACGTACCAGCCGCGACAGTTCGAACGCGTTTAGCTCGCGGCAGATCGAAACTCAAGTTCATCCTAGAGGAGGGCGACCGTGAAATCCAATCAAATCAAGCAGGCCTTCGAGTCCATCCAAGCCGATAGCGATCTTGCCGACCGTGTTATTGATGCTGCTGCGGGTGAGCCGCTTCATCGAAAGGGCCACGCGAAGCCTCTCTATGTTGCCGTAATCGGATGCCTTGCCGGAGTGCTGGCGACCGGAGGGGTCGCCTACGCCGTCGTCAATTCCAGCTATTTTGCCTCTGCCTGGGGAAACCATGGCAACGGAGAGTCCATTACCTGGACTCAAGGTGGCTCGTCGGGGACTAAATATACCTACACCAGAGAGTTTGGTGACGGCATTGCGCCCCAAAGCTTGGAGGGTTCAGTACAGAAGGTCAATCTGTCCGTCGAGGGCAACGGCTATACACTCGACATTCATGATATGGCTATCGATAAAAACGGTTGCGGTGCCGTGACGTTTACGTTGTCCAATCCAAATGGTGTTAACTACTACAAGCCGGCAGCAGAGACTGGCGAACTTGTTCTCTATGGTGAAGAAGAAGGGGGCGTCAGTACACCCAGCATGAACTTCGGCGAGGAATGGGCTGATACACGCTGCACCATTGATAAAGACACATCAAGCGACACGGTCATTAACGGCACGATGTACTTTGCATCTTGGAATCGCGATCGAGATTTACGACATGCGGTCACCTGGAATATCAGTTGGACGGAGGGCAAAGGTGAGGATGCGAAGGTGATCGAGGTATCGACGACAGAGTTTAACGTCGGAGCGCACGTCGATACAAAGGAGCTCCGCTCCGACGACTCGCCTCTCGAGATCAGCCCGTTTTCCATCCAGACGCACATCGATGATCTGGGCTATGAAGCAGTTGATCATAAACTGACCGTCAGCTACAAGGATGGATCGGAGCAGATTATCGAAGATGACGACGCAGGGGCGTACAATTTCTATGTTTCGATGGCGCGCAATAGCGGAGAGAACATTTGGGTGCCAACGAAGTTGATTGATGTCGATCAAGTGGTCTCGGTAACCCTCGAGGGCGCGAGGTACACATCAACGGGGGAGACCGAAACGAAAGTACCCTTTACCATCGTCTATTCGTAAGGTCTAGGCCGCTTCCCAAGAGGGGAAGCGGCCTTTTTTGCGTTAAATGGACGGCTGGAATGGGCACTTGCGCACAGGCGGGGATTCCTTTTATGGAGGCTTTGCGGAAATGTGCTCATTTTGGGATACGCCCGGCGGCGTGGTCTGTTGACGGCACAGCTAATGCCACGTATCCTATCGAACTGCGTGTTTCGTAGGGGGATGCTGACCCCTCGATTCAAGCCGTTGCACTTTACAGAAAGCTGGAATCATTCGAGAAGGAGTACGCTTTGCCTACTATTAACCAGCTGGTTCGCCAGGGCCGTCGTTCCGTGCCCAAGAAGTCCAAGAACGCTGCTCTGCAGCACAACTCCCAGAAGCGCGGCGTGTGCACCCGCGTCTTCACCACGAGCCCCAAGAAGCCGAACTCGGCTCTTCGTAAGGTTGCCCGTGTTCGCCTTGTCAACGGCATCGAAGTTACTGCTTACATCCCGGGTGAGGGCCACAACCTGCAGGAGCACTCCATCGTGCTCGTCCGCGGCGGTCGTGTCCGTGACCTCCCTGGTGTCCGTTATCACGTCATCCGTGGCGCCTACGACGCTGCTCCGGTCCAGAACCGTATGCAGGCCCGTTCCAAGTACGGTGCTAAGCGCCCCAAGGCCAAATAAGCCAGATAACGTTTTGATACTTTCGCCGTGTGCCGCTTAAGCGCCGCACGGTAGACACTTAAGGAGATTTCACATGCCGCGTCGTGCAGCAGCTAATCGTCGTGAGGTTCAGCCTGACGCCGTTTACAACAACCGCCTGGTGACTCAGCTCATCAACAAGGTCCTTCTTGACGGCAAGAAGGCCACCGCTGAGCGCATCGTTTACACCGCTTTCGAGATCGTTGCCGAGAAGTCCGAGGGTGGCGACGCTCTCGCTACCTTCAAGAAGGCTATGGACAACGTCAAGCCCACGCTCGAGGTTAAGCCCAAGCGTGTCGGTGGCGCTACCTATCAGGTCCCGATGGAGGTCAACTCCCGTCGTTCCACCGCTCTGGGCATCCGCTGGATCGTCAACTTCTCCCGCGCTCGCAAGGAGAAGACCATGGCCGAGCGTCTCGCCAACGAGATCCTCGACGCCTCCAACGGCCTGGGCGCTTCCGTCAAGAAGCGTGAGGACGTCTTCAAGATGGCCGAGGCCAACCGCGCGTTCTCTCACTATCGTTGGTAAGTTAAGGTAAGGAACTAACATGGCTAAGCCTAAGTACAAGCTTTCCGATACCCGTAACATCGGCATCATGGCCCACATCGATGCTGGTAAGACCACCACGACCGAGCGTATTCTTTACTACACCGGTAAGACCCACAAGATCGGTGAGGTCCATGAGGGCGCTGCCACCATGGACTGGATGGTTCAGGAGCAGGAGCGCGGCGTAACCATTACCTCCGCTGCTACCACGTGCTTCTGGAACAAGGACGGTAAGGACTACCGCATCCAGATCATCGACACCCCGGGCCACGTTGACTTCACCGCCGAGGTCGAGCGCTGCCTGCGCGTCCTCGATGGTGCTGTCGCCGTCTTCGACGCCGTTGCTGGCGTTCAGCCCCAGTCTGAGACCGTTTGGCGTCAGGCTTCTACCTTCAACGTCCCCCGCATCGCCTTCATCAACAAGTATGACCGCGTGGGCGCTGACTTCTTCAACGCTATCGAGACCATGAAGGATCGTCTCGACGCTAACGCCGTGGCCGCTCAGGTCCCGATGGGCGCCGAGGACAACTTCTGGGGCGTCATCGACCTGGTCACCATGACTGCATGGGACTTCAAGGCCGACGAGAAGGGCATGACCTACCCTGAGCCGATGGACGAGATCCCGGCTGAGTTCGCTGACATCGCTGCCACCAAGCGCGAGGAGCTCCTCGACGCTGCTGCCAGCTTTGACGACGAGCTCATGGAGAAGATCCTCATGGAGGAGGACTTCACCGTCGAGGAGCTCAAGGCTGCTCTGCGCAAGGGTGTTCTGGCCAACGAGCTCAACCTCGTCTTCGTGGGCTCCGCCTACAAGAACAAGGGCGTCCAGGAGCTGCTCGACGCTGTCGTCGACTACCTGCCCAGCCCGCTCGACGTTGAGGCCGTCACCGGTACCGATCCGGACACCGGCGAGGAGATTCAGCGTCATCCTTCCTTCGACGAGCCCTTCTCCGGCCTGGTCTTCAAGATCATGACCGACCCGTTCGTCGGTAAGCTCACCTACGTCCGCGTTTACTCCGGCCGCGCCGAGTCCGGCTCCTACGTTGTCAACGCTTCCAACGGTCAGCGCGAGCGCCTCGGCCGCATCCTCGAGATGAACGCCGCCGAGCGTATCGACCGTGACGACGCTGCCGCCGGCGACATCGTCGCTTGCGTCGGCTTCAAGAACTCCACCACCGGTGACACCCTGTGCGCCGAGGGCAAGGAGATCGTCCTCGAGAAGATTGAGTTCGCTAAGCCCGTTATTGACGTTGCCATCGAGCCCAAGACCAAGGCCGAGCAGGACAAGATGTCCCTGGCTCTGACCAAGCTCGCCGAGGAGGACCCGACCTTCCAGGTGTCCACCAACCACGAGACCGGCCAGACCATCATCGCCGGCATGGGCGAGCTGCACCTCGAGATCATCGTCGACCGTCTGCTCCGCGAGTTCAAGGTTGACGCTAACGTCGGTAAGCCCCAGGTTGCCTACCGCGAGACCGCTGGTCACGACGTCGAGAAGGCTGAGGGCAAGTTCGTCCGTCAGTCCGGCGGTCGCGGTCAGTATGGCCACGCCGTCATCAAGCTCGAGAAGATGGAGGAGGGCTTCGGCTACGAGTTCGTCAACGCTATCGTCGGCGGCGTCGTGCCTAAGGAGTACATCCCGTCCATCGACAAGGGCATCCAGGAGGCCCTGAACACCGGTGTTATCGCCGGCTTCCCGGTCCTCGACGTTAAGGTCACCCTGTTCGACGGTTCTTACCACGAGGTCGACTCCTCCGAGGCCGCCTTCAAGATCGCCGGTTCCATGGCTATCAAGGACGCCCTCAAGAAGTCCGACCCGCAGCTGCTCGAGCCGATCATGGCTGTCGAGGTCGAGACCCCCGAGCAGTACATGGGCGACGTTATGGGCAACCTCTCCGGTCGCCGCGGCAAGATCGAGGGCATGGAGGATCGCAAGAACAGCAAGCTCATCCGTGCCAAGGTGCCGCTGGGCGAGATGTTCGGTTACGCTACCGACCTTCGCTCCCAGACCCAGGGCCGTGCATCCTACACGATGCAGTTCGACTCTTATGAGCCCGCGCCCAAGTCCATCGTGGACGAGGTCATGAGCAAGAACGCCTAAGTTCGAGCTCCCTGTTACGTAATCCGCGAGAACATCTCTCGCACTCTTTGGAGGTTTAAGTTGGCTACCCAGAAGATCCGCATTCGCCTCAAGGGCTATGATCACGAGGTCGTCGATCAGTCCGCGAAGCTCATCGTCGAGACCGCTCAGAAGACCGGCGCTCGCGTTTCCGGTCCTGTCCCCCTGCCCACCGAGCGCAACCTGTACACGGTTATCCGCTCGCCGCACGTGAACAAGGACTCCCGTGAGCAGTTCGAGATGCGCACCCACAAGCGCCTCATCGACATCCTTGACCCCACCTCGGGCACCGTTGATTCGCTCATGCGTCTCGACCTCCCCGCTGGCGTCGACATCGACATTAAGCTCTAAGCTTTTTGCTCGATCGCACGATTGATAAGGCCGCAGCCCTTTGGGTTGCGGCCTTTTTGTATCGATGCTGTAAAGGGTCTACACTACTGAGCTATTCGACAAACGGGTGTATGAGTAACGCTGTTGGGGGCAGGTAAAGATGGTCGAGTGGATTGTTAAACGAGCACAAGGTGACCGTGCGCGCGTGGGCACGTTGACGGGCGTGGTGTGCATTATCGCCAATGTGGCACTTTGCGCTGCAAAGGGCGTAATTGGCGTGCTGTCGGGGTCGGTTTCAATCGTGGCGGACGCCATGAACAACCTGTCCGACGCCAGCTCAAACATCGTGAGCGTGCTTGGCTTTAAGCTGGCGAGTAAGCCGGCGGACCCTGAGCATCCTTATGGACATGGACGCTACGAGTATCTCTCGGGCCTGGTCGTGGCGGCGCTCGTGCTGCTCATCGGCCTTGAGCTAATCAAATCCTCGGTTGAACGCATCATCCATCCCGAGCCAGTTGAGTTCTCGCTTGCCCTGGTTGCGGTCCTGCTGCTTTCGATGGTCATTAAGCTGTGGATGGCGGCCCTCAACCAAAAGCTCGGCGACCGTATTGAGTCCGAGACGCTGCATGCGACGGCTCAGGATTCCAAGAACGATGTTCTTGCCACGGGTGCTGTGCTGGCATGTGCGATTGTTTCTCAGGTGACGCATGTCAATCTTGATGCCTGGGTCGGCCTTGCCGTTGGCGCCTATATTGGCTGGAGCGGCTTTGAGCTTATCCAAGATACGGTGAGCCCGCTTTTGGGCCAGGCACCCGACCCCAAACTGGTCAAGCATATCCGTGGCAAGATCATGAGTTATCCCGGTGTTTTGGGCGTGCATGACCTGATGGTTCACGATTACGGTCCGGGCAGGAAGTTTGCGAGCGCCCACGCCGAGATGGCAGCTGAGGTCAGTCCACTAGAGAGCCATGACACGCTCGATAACATCGAACAGTCGTTTAAGGACGAAGACGGCATGATCGTCACGCTCCATTACGACCCCATCGTGACCGACGACCCCAAGGTGGCGAGCATGCGTTTGTGCATTAACGCTATGGCTCAACAGATCGATAGCCGCCTTTCGATTCACGACTTGCGCTGCGTGCCGGGCCCTACGCACACCAACGTGATCTTTGACTGCGTGCGTCCCTCGGATCTGCAGATGAGTGCCGAAGACGTAAAGCACACGCTGGCCCAGAGGGTCGAATCCGAATATCCTAAGTCGATTGCCAAGATTACGATTGACGAAGACTACGTAGGCCATGCCCACGAGTAGGGCTGTGTCGGCAAAGTAATGTATGCAGAAGGGGAGAACATGAAGAGGCTGTATCTGCTCCGCCATGGCCAGACGGAATTCAACGTCAAAAAGCTGGTCCAGGGCCGCTGCGATTCACCGTTGACCGACCTAGGCCGCAAACAAGCGGGAATGGCGGCCGCATGGCTCAAGGGCCACGACGTCGTCCCCAACAAAGTGGTCTCATCGCCCTTAGGCCGAGCTATGGACACGGCAAGTCTCGTCGCAACCGAGCTCCTCGGCCCGGACGCAGCCGTCGAACCCTGCGAAGGCATCATCGAGCGCAGCTACGGTACCTTCGAAGAAGGCCCTCACGAAGCCCTGCCCACCGACGTCTGGGACCCCGGCGAGGATTTGGTCCCATTTGGCGGAGAAGGAAGCCATGCCCTGCAGGAGCGCATGGTAAGTACCCTCGCTTACCTCATGAGCGCCGAAGACGTTGAAACTCTCCTAGCAGTAAGTCACGGCAGCGCCAGCCGCCAATTCATCAAGGCTGCAGCCCCAGAGGGCTTCGAGCTCCCAACAAAACTCCCCAACTGTGCCATCATGATCTTCGATTTCGATGAGGCGAAGCCACAAGCAGAAGGCGAGCCAATGCAATGTAAGTTCACCCTCCAGCAAATAGTGGACCCCCAACAAAGTAATTAGCTGAGCGAGCAGGGTTAAGCAGACATCAACGTGTCGTCTCTCGAGCTTTGGCGGAGGGGCGGGCCCGAGACTAATTAAGGTTGTCGCGAGTTCCGCACGAACAGGAGAGCACTTAATGTGCTCTCCGTCGTGAACAGGACTGTAGAGCAGCAACCTTAATTAGTCTCGGGCCCGCCCCTCCGCCAAAGCCCAGGCGACTCCACGCACTTTACCTGCGTAAACAATGTGAGTGAAATATGAATCTCGATGGATACGCCCGCAGCCGTGTATACTAAACAGCTGTGTGAAACCAGGGGAGTATTCTGGCTGGACAAAATGCCTGCTTAATAGGGTTGTCAGGTAGTTCGGGCACAATACAAGGCTGGGGAGCACGTCGTGTAAGTAGTGGTCCTCTAGGGGCGTACGCTCGGTGGTGTACGCATTGTCCCAAGACCACGCGAGAGTTGGGATCATATCTTGATCAGCATGATTCTCGGCCGCAAGATTGGCATGACCCAGGTTTGGGACGAGAACGATAACGTCGTTCCCGTCACGGTCATCCAGGCTGGCCCCTGCGCTGTCTCGCAGGTTAAAACTCAGGCAACCGACGGCTATGACGCCGTCCAGATCGGTTTCGGCGACATCAAGGCCAAGAACGTGAACAAGCCCATGGCTGGTCACTTCGCCAAGGCTGGCGTCGAGCCTGTCCGCTTCCTTCGTGAGGTCCGCGTCGAGAACGGCGAGGAGCACAAGGTCGGCGAGGTCGTTACCGTCGCTGATTTCGCCGATGTCGAGAAGGTCGACGTCATCGGCACCTCCAAGGGTAAGGGCTTCCAGGGTCGCATCAAGCGCTGGGGTCAGCGCCGCGGTCCTATGACGCATGGTTCTCACTTCCAGCGTCACCCCGGTTCTATCGGTCAGTGCGCCTATCCTGCGCGCGTCCTCAAGGGCGTCAAGATGGCCGGTCACATGGGTAACGAGCGCGTTACCGTCAAGAACCTTTCCGTTGTCCGCATCGATGCCGAGCAGAACCTCATCTTGGTCAAGGGCGCTGTCCCGGGTGCCAAGAATGGTCTCGTCGCCATCCGTATGGCCTAAGGGCCCAGCCCATTTAGCCCAGCGTCATACCAAGGAGAACACTTAAATGGCAAAGTTTGAAGTAAAGAACAGCGAGGGCAAGAAGGTCGCCGAGGCCGAGCTCGCCGCTGAGGTGTACGGCATCGAGCCGAACATCCACGTTATGCACCACATCGTCAAGTGCCAGATGGCCTCTTGGCGTCAGGGCACCCAGTCTGCTAAGGGTCGCTCTGAGGTTTCCGGTGGCGGCAAGAAACCTTGGCGTCAGAAGGGTACTGGCCGTGCCCGCCAGGGTTCCATCCGTGCTGCCCAGTGGCGTCACGGTGGCGTCGTCTTCGCCCCCAAGCCCCGTTCCTACGCTAAGCGCATGAACAACAAGGAGGTCAAGCTGGCTATGCGCTCCGCGCTGTCCGCCAAGCTGGCCGATGGCGAGCTCGTGCTCGTCGACGACTACGGCTTCGAGAAGCCTTCCACCAAGGCTGCCGTCGCCATGCTCAAGGCTCTCGGCCTTGAGGGCAAGCGTCTGACCATCATCGTTCGCGATGAGGACGTCAACGCCTACCTGTCGTTCCGCAACATTCCCAAGACGTTCATCATCACCGCCGACGAGGCCAACACCTACGATCTCGTCAACAACAACGCTGTGCTGATGCCCGCCGACATCGCCGCTCACTTCGGGGAGGTGCTTGCATAAATGACCGCCCACGAGATCATCATCCGTCCGATCGTGTCCGAGCGTTCCTTCTCCGGCATGGAGCAGAACAAGTACACGTTCGAGGTCGCCAAGGATGCTAACAAGTATCAGATCAAGGACGCTGTCGAGGAGATCTTCGGCGTCAAGGTCGTTCGCGTGAACACCCTGACGGTCAAGCCCAAGACCAAGCGCGTGCGCTATGTCGCCGGCAAGACCCGTTCTTGGAAGAAGGCCATCGTCACGCTGGCCGAGGGCGACACCATCGAGGTCTTTGGCAACCAGGCCTAAGACTCGCTGCTGTTGAGTGAGCTCATGCCTCCCAAATAGGGGAGGCGAGAG
Source organism: Collinsella sp. AM10-26 (assembly GCF_003472525.1). Classification (NCBI taxonomy): domain Bacteria; kingdom Bacillati; phylum Actinomycetota; class Coriobacteriia; order Coriobacteriales; family Coriobacteriaceae; genus Collinsella; species Collinsella sp. AM10-26. The sequence continues at coordinate 25,559 of NZ_QRMC01000001.1, read as the reverse complement.
CTCAAGGTTTTGGGCGTATAAAATGGACACGCCCGGAACCGTGTATACGTCCGGTGTCATCGCACCCGAGGCAGAACCTCGAATCCCTGTCTGCGATGGCTAACGGATTCCTATTGAAAGGGATTGTAATGGCTGTAAAGCACCTTAAGCCGACCTCCGCTGGTAGGCGTTGGCAGACGATCTCCGACTTCTCCGAGATCACCTGCACCAAGCCCGAGAAGTCTCTTCTCGAGCCCCTGCCCAAGAAGGCCGGTCGTAACAACAACGGCCGCATCACCACCCGCCACCAGGGCGGCGGCGTGAAGCGTCGTTACCGCGTGATCGACTTCAAGCGCAACAAGGACGGCGTGCCCGCCAAGGTTGCCACGATCGAGTACGATCCGAACCGTTCCGCTCGCATCGCTCTGCTGCACTACGCTGACGGTGAGAAGCGCTACATCCTGGCCCCCAAGGGCCTCGAGGTCGGTCAGACCATCATGTCCGGTTCTGACGCCGACATCAAGCCGGGCAACGCTCTGCCCCTCGCCGACATCCCCGTCGGTACGCTCATCCACGCCGTCGAGTTCCAGCCGGGCAAGGGCGCTGCTATTGCCCGTTCCGCCGGTAACTCCTGCCAGCTGATGGGTAAGGAGGGCAAGTACGCTATCGTCCGTATGCCTTCCTCCGAGATGCGCCGCATCCTCGTTACCTGCCGCGCCACCGTCGGTGAGGTCGGCAACGCCGATCACGCCAACATCGTCATCGGCAAGGCTGGCCGTAAGCGTCACATGAACGTGCGTCCGACCGTCCGCGGTACCGTCATGAACCCTGTCGACCACCCGCACGGCGGTGGCGAGGGCAAGAACCACACCTCTGGTCGTCCCTCTGTTACCCCCTGGGGTAAGCCGACGAAGGGCCTTCGTACGCGCAAGAAGAAGAAGGTCTCGAACCAGCACATCATTCGTCGCCGTAAGAAGTAATTTCGGATACCGAGTTTTAGGAGAAAGCACTTATGAGCAGAAGTCTCAAAAAGGGCCCGTTCGTGGAGACTCGCCTTCTCTCGCGTATCACCGCGATGAACGAGGCTGGCAAGAAGGACGTCGTGAAGACTTGGTCCCGCGCGTCCACCATCTTCCCCGAGATGGTTGGTCACACCATCGCCGTCCACGACGGCCGCAAGCATGTGCCCGTGTATGTTACCGAGTCCATGGTTGGTCACAAGCTCGGCGAGTTCGCGCCGACTCGTACGTTCCGTGGCCACAAGGCCAAATAGGGGGTTAACCGTAAATGGCAACTAAGTCTATTGAAACTGAGGCCACCGAGGTTCGCGCCGTCGCTAAGTACGTGCGTGTTTCCCCCAGCAAGGCCCGCCTGGTGGTCGATTTGATCCGCCGCAAGCCTGTCGCTCAGGCCTTCGACATCCTCCACTTCTGCGACCGCGCCGTCGCCGTGGATGTCGAGAAGGTTCTCCGTTCCGCCGTTGCGAACGCCGAGAACAACAACGGTCTGCGTGCCGACAACCTGGTTGTCGCCGCTGCCTATGTTGACGAGGGTCCGACGCTTAAGCGCATCCGTCCCCGCGCCAAGGGTTCCGCTTCTCGTATTCTGAAGCGTACTTCCCACATCACCGTCGTCGTTGCTCCTCGAAAGGAGGCGTAAAGCTGTATGGGTCAGAAAGTCTACCCCACCGGCTTCCGTCTTGGCATTACCGAGAACTGGCGCTCCCGCTGGTTTGCAGAGAAGGATTACGCTAAGACCCTCGGTAACGATCTCGAGATCCGCAAGTACCTCGAGAAGCGTCTTTCCCGCGCAGCTGTCTCCCGCGTCGAGATCGAGCGCGCTGGCGACAAGGTGAAGGTCATCATCCTCACCGCTCGCCCCGGCGTTGTCATCGGTAAGAAGGGTGCCGAGATCGATACCCTCCGCACCGAGCTCGAGAAGGTCGCTGGCGTCTCCAAGGGCCAGCTCTCCGTCGACGTTGTCGAGATCAAGCGCCCCGAGCTCGACGCCAACCTCGTTGCTCAGTCTATCGCCGAGCAGCTCGAGGGCCGCGTTGCCTTCCGTCGCGCTATGCGCAAGGCTGTCCAGTCCGCCCGCAAGGCCGGCGCCAAGGGCATCCGTATCCAGTGCTCCGGTCGTCTCGGCGGTGCCGAGATGGGTCGTCGTGAGTGGTACCGTGAGGGTCGCGTGCCTCTGCACACCCTCCGTGCCAAGATTGACTACGGCACGGCTGTCGCCAGCACCACCATGGGCGCTTGCGGCGTGAAGGTCTGGATCTACCTGGGCGAGAAGCTCCCGGGCCAGCCTGTTCCCAACCCTGCACTCGAGGGCTCTTCCCGTCCTCGTCGTCGTAACTCCGAGAGGAGGGGTCAGTAGTGCTTGCCCCTAAGCGTATTCTTCACCGCAAGGTGCAGCGTGGCTCCATGAAGGGCCAGGCCAAGGGTAATACCGAGCTGCATTTCGGCGAGTTCGGTATCCAGGCTCTCGAGGCCCATTGGATCACCAACCGTCAGATCGAGGCTGCTCGTATTGCCATGACCCGCTACATGAAGCGTGGCGGTCGTGTCTACATCACGATCTTCCCCGATAAGCCCATCACCAAGAAGCCTGCGGAGACCCGCATGGGCTCCGGTAAGGGTAACCCCGAGGAGTGGGTGGCCGTCGTCAAGCCCGGCCGCATTATGTTCGAGGTCAAGGGCGTGCCCGAGGAGGTCGCTCGCGAGGCTCTGCGTCTGGCGCAGCACAAGCTCCCCATCAAGACCAAGATCGTCGCTAAGCCTGCCGCTAAAGAGACGGCCGAGGAGGAGAACTAATGAAGCCCGCAGAGATTCGTGAGCTCTCGGACGCTCAGCTCGTTGAGAAGCTGAAGGAAATGCGCGCCGAGCTCTTTAACCTTCGTTTCCAGATGGCCACCAGCCAGCTGGACAACACCGCTCGCGTTAACACCGTGAAGAAGGACATTGCTCGTGTCCTCACGGAGCAGCGTGCCCGCGAGATCGCAGCGGAGAAGTCCGCTGTCGCCGAGTAGGACCTAAGGAGAGAACATGACTGATTCGCGTAACACGCGTAAGGTCCGTACGGGTGTCGTTACCTCTGTCTCCGGTGCCAAGACCATCGTCGTCACCATCACCGAGCGCAAGCGTCACCCCAAGTACGGCAAGATGATGACCACCTCCAAGAAGCTGCACGCTCATGACGAGGAGTGCACGGCTGGCGTGGGCGATACCGTCCGCGTTATGGAGACCCGTCCTATGTCCAAGATGAAGCGTTGGCGCCTCATCGAGGTCGTCGAGCGCGCTAAATAAGCAGTCGCTCTTACGACTTGTACGTTTCCGAAGATGTGCGTATGCCTGGCTTGCATACCACGGGCCGTATAAAGGCTGCGCACCTCTCTTCGGTTCTTAGTTCGGAGGAACATCTACCATGATTCAGATGCAAACCATGCTGAACGTCGCCGACAACTCCGGCGCTCGCAAGATTCGCTGCATCAAGGTGCTTGGCGGTTCCAAGCGTCGTTATGCAGGCATCGGCGATGTGTTCATCGGTGCTGTCCAGGAGGCTACCCCTGGCGCCAACGTCAAGAAGAAGGACGTTGTCCGTTGCGTCGTCGTTCGCACCGTTAAGGAGATCCGCCGCAAGGATGGCTCCTACATTCGCTTTGATGACAACGCCTGCGTCGTCATCAACAACGATGGTTCGCCCGTCGGCACCCGTATCTTCGGGCCCGTCGCTCGCGAGCTTCGTGACAAGAAGTACATGAAGATCGTCTCGCTCGCTCCCGAGACCCTGTAGTTAGGGGAGATATATGTATATCAAGAAGGGCGATAAGGTCCAGGTTCTCTCTGGTAAGGATCGCGGCAAGCAGGGCGTTATCCTGCGTGCTCTCCCCGCCGAGAACAAGGTCGTTGTCGAGGGCGTTTCGGTCGTCAAGAAGGCCGTCAAGCCCAACGCTGCCAACCAGCAGGGCGGCATCGTTTCGCAGGAGGCTCCCATCGACGCTTCCAACGTCAATCTCGTTTGCCCCGAGTGTGGTAAGGTTACCCGCGTCGGTCACGAGAAGGACGGCAAGAACAAGCTGCGCGTCTGCAAGAAGTGCGGCCACAAGTTCTAAGCTGCCCGCAACATCAAGTTGCTAGCAAAGGTCCGGATGCCCCACGGCACCCGGGCCTTTTTCTATCCCCACTCGATGGGGACATACTTAAATGAGTTACTCATTGGGGACAGACTTACATGAGTACCCTAACTGGGTAAGCATAAATGAGCGGGTCGTGCTGTATAAATTGCTTGTGTGCGCGTTTATGCGCGTTAGATTGCGTTTAATTACGCACCTATGCGTATATATGTGCCGTTTACGGGGCAATAATGACCGTTTAGCGGTGAGATACGCAAAAACGCGCACAGACGCGCGTGTTTGTGCGAATATAGAGCTGTCAGAAATGCAAGACGTTCTATGACACAGGAGACACATAATGGCAGATTCTAAGCAGGCTCCACTCGACGCCGCGGCAGCCGCCAAAGCAGCATTCGCTTCGGTCCAGGACAAGCCGTTCCCCGAGGACATCTTTACGGCTCCCGAGCTCCGTTGGGCTGTGATCGGTTGCGGCGTTATTGCCAACCAGATGGCCCAATCTCTCGCTCTTGCCGGCCGCAAGCTTGCGGGTGTCGCCAACCGCACGCTGTTCAAGGCTCAAGCTTTTGCTGAGCAGTATGGCATCGAGAAGGTCTATGAAACGGTCGAGGACCTCTACGCCGATCCGGACATCGACGCCGTCTATATCACCACGCCGCACAACACGCATATTACCTATCTGCGTGCCGCGTTGGCCGCCGGCAAGCACGTGCTCTGCGAGAAGGCCATTACCCTCAACTCCGCCGAGCTCGACGAGGCCCGCGCCATTGCCGCCGAACACAACGTGGTCCTTATGGATGCCACCACGGTGCTCCACATGCCGCTGTATCAGGAGCTGCGCCGTCGCATGGATGCAGGCGACTTTGGCCGTATGAACCTCGCCCAGCTCAACTTTGGTAGCTATAAGGAGTACGGTGATCTGACCAATCGCTTCTACAACCGCAACCTTGCTGGCGGTGCCATGCTCGACATTGGCGTGTATGCTCTTTCGGTCATGCGCCTGTTCATGGCCAGCCAGCCAACCGAAATTGTTTCGCTTGGCAACACCTGCGAGACCGGCGTTGACGTTGCAGGCGGCATCGTCTGCCGTAATGCCGAACAGCAGCTGGGTGTGGTGAGCCTCACGCTCCACTCCAAGCAGCCCAAGCGCTCGGTCATCAGCTTCGACAAGTGCTATATCGAGGTCAACGAATATCCGCGCGCCGATCACGCGACCATCGTGTGGACTGCAGACGGCCACCGCGAGGAGGTCACCGCGGGCACCGAGGCTTACGCCCTGTGCTACGAGATGGCTGACCTCGAGCAGGCCGTTGCCGGCGATGATTCCAAGCGCGAACTTCTGGATTATGCTTCTGATGTTATGGAGCTTATGACCAAGCTCCGCGCCGATTGGGGAGTCGTCTACCCCGAGGAGGAGTAAGCGATGCTTGCGGAAGATAGGCTCAATGCGATCGTGTTGATGGTTCAGCAGGCCGGCTCGGTAACGGTGCCAGAGCTTGCCGATGCCCTGGGCGTGACGGCTTCTACCATTCGTCGCGACCTTCAGACGCTCGACCGAGCACATCGCATCGCCAAGGTGCACGGTGGCGCGACGAGTCTTGAGCGTGCACACGTGACGCGCGACCTGACGATTAGCGAGCGCAGCGACCTCCATAACGACGACAAGGAGCGCATCTGCGCTCGCGCCGCGGCGCTCGTGGAGCCCGAGAGCTTTGTGTACATCGATTCGGGTTCGACGACGCTCAGGCTCATCGAACATCTTCCGCATCTCGAAGGGGTCACCTATGTGACCGATTCCGTGCTCCATGCCCAGCATCTCGCTGTACGCGGCATGAGAACCGTGGTGCTGGGCGGCGAGCTCAAGCCCGAGACCGAGGCGCTCGTTGGCCCCGATGCCCTGGCAGCCCTAGATCGCTACAACTTCAACTGCGGCTTTTGGGGTTCTAACGGTATCGCCGCCGAGCAGGGCTTCACGACGCCCGATATCGAGGAAGCGCAAGTCAAGCGTATCTCGATGCGCCATACGGCTAAACGCTTCGTAATCTCGGATGCCAGTAAATTTGGCATGGTGGCACCCGTCAAATTCGCAGACTTCCGCGACGCAGCGATTATCACCGCAGGCGAGGTGCCCGCCAAGTACCAGACGATGGAAAACGTCATCACGGTTTAGCAACGGGGCGAAGTAAGGCCAAAACCACCAAAAAGGTGCCTGTCCCCATTCTGGTGGTTCCGATGGCCCCGTCGGGCATGATTTCCCAGTACCCCTGTTTCCATACGACGTGATCATGCCCGCCGGGGCCATCGTATAGATATCGCTTAAAAGCGCCGTCACTTCGGTGCTATCAATCACTCAAACACAAGGTAATACGCAGGTTGTGACCCTCAGAAGGGGAGGGCTGGGCCTGCTTGTGCAAAAGGAGGAAACATGTCAGCTGCAAACGAGAAGGTGGGGGGCGGCACTTACGATGTCGTTGCCATCACGGCATGTCCAACGGGCATTGCTCACACATTTATGGCGGCCAAAGGGTTGGAAGACCAGGCAGCCAAGATGGGCGTGAGCATTAAGGTCGAGACTCAGGGTTCGGGCGGCGCTAAAAATGTACTGACCGCGGCAGACATCGCTGGTGCCAGGGGTGTCATCATTGCGGCGGATAAAAATGTCGAGCTCGATCGCTTCGATGGCAAACCGGTTTACTCCTGTGCGGTGACGCGTGGCATTAATGACGCCGAGGAGCTTATTAATATTGCGCTTGCGGGCAATGCTCCTATTCATCATGTGTCCGGCGGCGCCGCGGTACAGGCGGCTGCCGAGGGCGAATCCGAGGGGTTGGGTCGTAGGGTCTACAAGGACCTCATGAACGGCGTTTCGCACATGCTCCCCTTTGTCGTTGGCGGCGGCATCCTTATGGCGCTTTCGTTTCTGTTGGACCAGGCGGGTTTGGGCACGAGCGCATACGGCCATAGCACTCCGGTCGCGGCCTTCTTTAACCTTGCGGGCAACCAGGCGTTCAACTTTATGCTCCCCATCCTTGCGGGCTACATTGCCATGTCCATTGCCGATCGTCCGGGCCTGGCCGCGGGCTTTGTGGGCGGCTGGATTGCAAAGCAGGGCTTTACGCTGGGCTACCTCACGACAGCCATGGATGCGGACGCGCAGGCGCAGCTCGTCTCCGCGGGCTTCCTCGGTGCGCTGTTGGTCGGTTTTGCCGCCGGTATTATCGTCAATGCGCTCAAGAAGGCTGCAAGCGTGCTACCCGAGTCGCTCGATGGCATCAAGCCCATGCTCATCTACCCCGTCCTGGGCATTCTCTTTACGAGCCTCTTTATGATGGCCGTTAACCCGATCATGGGTGTTATCAACACCGCCATTAGCGGCGCGCTCAATGGCCTTTCGGGCACGAGCATCGTTCTTTTGGGCATTATCTGCGCCGGTATGCAGGCGACCGACATGGGTGGTCCCATCAACAAGGCCGCATATGTCTTTGGCACCGCGGCCCTTGCCGAGCAAACGCTGCAGGGCAACATGATCATGGCTGCCGTCATGGCGGGCGGTATGGTGCCGCCGCTGGTCATCGCGCTTTCCACCACGTTCTTTAAGAACCGTTGGACCGAGGCCGATCGTAAGGCGGGTCTGGTGAACTACATCATGGGTCTGTCGTTTATCACCGAGGGCGCCATTCCCTTTGCCGCGGCCGATCCGCTTCGCGTACTGCCCGCCTGCATCCTGGGTTCTGCGACCGCTGGCGGCCTGTCGATGCTCTTTGGTTGCGCGAGCCCCGCTCCGCACGGTGGCGCCTGGGTTATCGCGGTCATCACAAACCCGGTGCAGTATCTGCTGGCCCTTGCTATCGGTGCCGTGGTCGGCTGCTTGGTCCTGAGCTTCCTTAAGAAGCCTCTCGACAAGGCGTAGCGGGAGCGGAAGGGTCTTGCCAATGGAAAGGCGGCAACGTCCACCAGGGACGTTGCCGCCTTTTGCTGTTTGGGGATTTGTCTCGATCTGTAACAGAAAGAGAGGGATATGGGTTCCAGATGTTACAAGCTGAGATATTTTTCCTGGTGGTCCCATAACGTCTCAATCTGTAACAGGAAGGTCAAAATGCGGGCTCCAGATGTTACAGATCGAGATGATTTCTCCGGTGGGATCCGAATATCTCAATCTGTAACATCTGGGACCGATTTTGCCGAGTTACTGTTACAGATTGAGATTTTCCCTTGAGGGGGATTTGAGTGTCTCGATCTGTAATAGATAGACCGGAAAATGGGTTCTAACTGTTACAGATCGAGACGTTTTGGGACCGCGGCTGAGCCATTGCGGCAAAACCACCACAAAGGTGCCTGTCCCCATTGTGGTGGTTTAGGGCTCCCAGGGGCAGGGGGCCTCGATGTGGATGTACTCACCGGTTACGGGATGCGTGAAGGACACGCTGTGGGCGTGGAGCATCAGGCCGCAGGGACGCGGCGTTCCGTACAGGTCGTCGCCAACCAGGGGATGACGCTCGCTGGCCAGGTGCACGCGGATTTGGTGCTTGCGTCCGGTGAGCAACTCAACATCGATATACGAGCGCGTGGGCAGGCCACGGCGGCTCTTAAGGCGCTTGAGCACCTTCACGCGCGTCTGTGATGGCTTGCCGCTGGCGCCGACGCGCATCTTTCGGCTGTCGTGGCGGTCGCGGGCGATTGGCTTGTCGATGAGCTTTTCGTTCCAGTCGATTTTGCCCTCGGCGAGTGCCAGATAGTGCTTTTCGAACGCGTGGTCGATCACCATTTGGTCAAAGACGGGCTGCGTCTGCTTGTCGAGCGAGAACAGCACCACGCCGGTGGTGTTACGGTCCAGGCGGTTGAGCGGCTGCATGTCGGTCGCGGCAAAACCGTCGCCCATCGCCAGCAAAAGGTCGCTGGCGTAGTCGGTAAGTGTGCGCTCGCCGGTGCCATCGCCGTGGACGATCATGCCGGTGGGTTTGTCGATAGCCATGAGCCAGGCGTCGCAGTAGAGGACTTGAGGTTCTTCGTTCACGTGTAAGCCTTTCGGTTAGCTAATTCCCACAAACATACAGCCCGAGGTGGCACCGCGCAGGCGGGCGGCGGGCTTGCGGCCGGCTTTCGCGGCCTCGACGGCGCGGCGGGTTCGAGCGACGGCACGGCCAATCTCATCGGCCTCGAGCAGTGTGCCGTCCACCATGAGACGACGGACGCCGGCATCGAGCAGCTGCGGAACCTGCGGCGTGAGGTCGATGGGGTAGGCGTCGTACAGGCGCGAGCGGCCATGGATATCGGTGCGCACCGGCATGACCTTGCCATCGATATTCTTGAGCGAGAGCTTGCGGGCACGCAGGCGGCAGTTGGCACAATCGTGGATGCAGCCGTTGGCAACCTGCAGAATGCAATGCTCGCTTGTCATGACGCGCGGGCGGCCAAAGACGGTGATGCCCAGAGCCGCGGGCGCGGCGGCGCCGAGCGAGACAATCTCGTCGAGCGTGATCTCGGGCGAGAGCCAAAACGCATCGGCTCCGCGCTCGGCAAGCGCCTCCATGCAGGGCGTGTTGTGTACCGGCAGGCAAGAGCGGACCTCCGCCGTGGCGCCGGCCTGCGCGGCTACGGCGAGCTCGGAGATATTGCCGACGGCGACGGTGGCTCCGGCATTGATCCAGGGATCGACGCGCTCGTGGTCGATGGCGCGACAGACCTCGTCGAGTATGGGCACGATGCCCTGCTCAAATGCGCCGGCGGGGGAGAGCCCGGCGGCCTCGAGCGCATCGGTGGTCATGTAGATGCGCGTTGCACCCTCCGCGCGCGCTGCCTCGGCTGCTTCGAGCGAGGTGACGGCGGTGCAGATCTGCGGCTCATCGCGGTAATGCTCGGGCGCGGGGCGCGTGCATTTGTCGAGCACCGGCAACTCAAGCGTTCTCGCGCGCTCTTCGTACGGCGCCAGAATGGCCTCTTCCAGTGCCTTGCAGGCGGCGGCGCGCACCTTGTGCACGGCGGAGAAGCCCATGCCGCAACCGGCGTCGAGTGCCACATCAAAGCTCGCAGCCTCAAAGGGCGAGGACCCCATGCGCCCGACGTGCTCAACCAGATCGGATGCCTCGACGGCGCGGGTCTTGGCAGCCTCGACGGTAAAGCCCGTGGCCGTTGCCGTAAGCGAAGGGTCGTCGCAGCAGGTGAGCGTAACGGTAAACGGATCGCCCAGACGCGCCGCAACGGACACGTCTACGGCGCGGCGGCGCAGCACGTCGCGCTTGAGCGCAGCACCGGCGGCGTCGATAGCGCGCTGGCTGCGAATCACGCGGGCGCGGCAGCCTTCGGGCATGCTGCGGGGCACGCGGCACTCGATGATGTCGCCGGCAGCGGCATCATCGGCGGCGATGGTGGTCAGGAACTGGTCAAACTCGTTATCGTGGCGAAGCTCCAGCAGGTCGCCCTTGCCCACGGGTTCAAACAGCTCAATGCGGGCGATGGCGGCGCGGCGACGGCGGTCGTCGGGCTTGAGGCCGCGCACATCGCGGTTGGCTGGGCGGCTGCCCAGCACCGTGCCCACGATCTGGCCGCGGTTGTTGGAACGCTCATAGCTCATCATCTCGTCGCCCGAGGTACCGTCCTGATAGGCGTGCGTAAAGTCGCGGTTGAAGCAGCGCTTGAGCTGGCGCTGACGGGCGGCTTCCTTATCCTCGGCAACGGTGGCTCCGGATAGCATGTCGTCAATTTCGTGACGATACACATCAACGATGGAGTACACGTAATCGGGCGCCTTCATGCGGCCCTCGAGCTTGAGCGACGCGGCGCCGGCGTCATACAGACGGCGAACAAGCTGTGAGGTGTTGGTGTCACGCGGGCATAGCGCACGCTCGCGGCCGGCGGGGGAGAGCGTGCGACCGTTCTCGTCGATCAGCTCGTAGGGCAGGCGGCAGGGCTGGGCGCACATGCCACGGTTGGCCGATCGTCCCGCCATGGCAAAGCTTGAAAGCAGGCACAGGCCCGAGTAGCAAAAGCAGATGGCGCCATGGCTAAAGACCTCAAGGTCCACATCGGGCGCGGCATCGTGGATGGCGGCAATCTCGTCGATGGAAAGCTCGCGCGAGAGGGTTACGCGGTCGGCGCCCTGCTCGCGGCACCAAAGGGTTCCGCGGTCGTCGTGGATGTTCGCCTGGGTCGAGATATGCGTCTCGATGCCGGGCATCGTGCGCTTGACCTCAAAGAACAGGCCCCAGTCCTGGATGATGAAGGCGTCGGCGCCCAGCGTGGAGCAGCGATGGATGAGCTGCAGCGCATCGCTCATCTCGGACTGCTTGATGACGATGTTGACCGTGACGTAGACGCGCGAGCCGGCCAGGTGCGCGGCGCGGCAGGCCTGCTCAAAGGCTTCATCGGTAAAGTTGGTTGCCTTGCGGCGGGCGTTGAAGCTGCCCATGCCGCAGTAGATGGCGTCTGCCCCGGCGGCGAGCGCGGCGGCAAAGGGCTCGGGCCCTCCGGCGGGGGCCAAAAGCTCGGGCCTGCGGTTGGTGGTTCGACTGGCGGTTGCGGTCATATCCTGCCTTTCAAAATGCTCAGATACTCAAAAGTATAGTGGCGCCGTCGCGATGGACGATGCCCGTGCTCCAAGCGGGATAAAGTCTTCAGCAGCTTGGGCTGGCTGACCCCGTGGAGAGCCGTTCGGCGGTCCGGGGAAACCGTTGGGCGATAAAATATTCTTGCAACTTAATAATAATCTTGCATCGCGCGGAAACCTTGAGTACTATCCCAATCAAGCGCGGCATTCAGACCGAACTGTGCCTCCCGGTATGAATGCCGCGCTCCCGTTCCCTTTTACTTGTAAGGAGAAAAACATGAGCAAGACCGTCGTTTCTTCCGATAACGCACCCGCAGCCATCGGCCCGTATTCCCCCGGCATCCAGACCGGCAACATGGTGTTCCTGTCCGGCCAGCTGGGCATCGATCCCGCAACCGGCAAGATGCCTGAAGGCGTCGAGGCCCAGGCTAAGCAGTCCCTTGCTAACGTCGAGGCCCTGCTGACCGCTGCCGGCGCCACGTTTGCCGACGTTGTCAAGACGACGGTCTACCTGGCCGATATTGCCGACTTTGCCGCCGTGAACGAGATTTACGCCTCCAAGTTCGAGGCCCCGTTCCCAGCGCGCAGCGCCTTCCAGGTTGCCGCCCTTCCGGCCGGCGGTCTGGTCGAGATCGAAGTCGTCGCCGCTCTCTAAGACGTTGGCGAAAACAAGACATGACATGCAAAAGAACCCTGCAGCGCGTGCGAAGCTGCAAGGTTCTTTGTGTCAGGGGTAGTCTTTTTGGGACGGGGCTATTTTAGCTACCCCTACATGCAAGATTGATTTTACTTGCGGCTCATCGAGATCAAGGGCAGAGGGAGGGTAGCTAAAATAGCCCCGTCCCAAAAAGACTACCCGCGCTCCATTCTGCTCGTTAGCCCTCCTTGCGGACCTTTTGCAGGTAGCGGTATACGCTGGGCTCAGAGATGCCCAGCGCGGAGGCGGCGCAGGCCACGGCGCCCTTGAGCATAAACACGCCGTTGCCGTTGAGATGGCGGATAACATCGACGCGGTCGGCTTGGCCGAGCGAAGAAACTTCCATTCCGCGGCTTTCGAGCAACTCGGAAATACTGCGGTCGATGAGCTCCTGTGTGGACTCCGAAAGGCTTTCGACCTCGATAGGGGCGGGCTCCGTGCGCGTCGGCGCCGCGTCGAAGCACGCCACGAGCTGCTGCACCATGGCGTTGATGGAGCGCACGGTCGAGAGGTCGGTGTTGACGCAGAGCATACCGACGATCTCGTCATTCTCGCGGATAAAGTACGTCGCTGACTTCAACGTCTTGCCGCCGGCACCGCGTCCCTCGTAGCCCGTAATAAACGGCAGGTCGCGATACTTGGCGTCGTGCATGATCTTGAGTGCCAGATCGGTGGCGGGACCGCCGACCTTGCGGCCGCTCACGATGCCGTTGCGGATATCGACGATGGCGTGGTCGGGATCCGAGAAATCGTGCAGCACGATTTCGCTGTTCTTACCGAGTACCTGCTCCAAGAAATCGACCATCGGCAAAAAGCGACGTACGGTCTCGTTCACGGGCAACTCCTTTGGGTTCTATCGAAGTGTTCATAACAGTTTTTCTCATGGTAACACGCTGCCCATCATCTCGCATATCCGCAGGTACATTGCGTAATACAGACGAACGGTAGGATTTTAGCGGTAAGCAGTCGACCAAAAGAAAAGTTTGATTTTATTTTGACCAGACACTTTTCTGACCTGCGGAAATGCGTTTTCTCAGCTGAAGAATAGTCTGATAACAAAAAATTATTATTGAGAATGAGAATCATCTTTAATGCGATATGCAACGAAGGCACAACCTCAACCCCGCACTGCGTCACAATAGAGCGTGAGATGCGAAAACAACTACTTCGAGGATTGGTGGTCAAATGACCCAGGAGACGGTTACGAACGGCACTGAAGCCCTGTTCACTCGCGAAGGCATGCCTCCCGTTAAGGCTTTAGCTTTGGTGCGCTGCTGGGCGGCGAGATCGTCGGCGGCGCCGTTGCGGTCCTCTTTGGTCTGGCCTACAGCAAGATCAAGTAGCTGTTCCCGCCCGTCGTGACCGGTGCGGTCATCTTCTCCATTGGCGTCTCTCTATCCCACGGCCGTCAAGTATATGGCCGGCGGTATGGGTACGCCGTTGTGGGGCACCCCGCAGGCCTGGTACGTCGCTCTTATCACCTTTGTCGTGGTCTTTGCGCTCGCCAACTTTGGCAAGGGCACGCTCAAGTTGGGCTCCGTGTTCTTTGGCATGATCGTTGGCATGATCGTCTCCATCCCCTTTGGCATGATCGACTTCTCCAGCGTCGCCACCGCTCAGGTCTTCGCCCTTCCCAAGCTCATGCCCTATGCGCTCGAGTTTGATCCCGAGGTCTGCATCACCCTCGCCGCCGTGTTCCCCATGGTTGCCATCCAGGTTATCGGTGACGTCTCCGCCGCCTGCCTGGGCTCCATCGACCGTATGCCCACCGAGCGCGAACTCTCCGGCTCTATCGTGTCCCAGGGCCTCACTTCTATGGTCGGCGGTCTGCTGGGCGGTCTTCCCACCAGCGCCCTTGGCCAGAACGTGGGCATCATCTGCTCCAACAAGGTCGTCAACAAGTGGGTCTTTGTGATCATCGCAGCCGTCTTTGCCATCGCCGGCCTGTTCCCGCAGCTCTCTGCCGTCCTTTCCGCTATCCCGCAGCCCGTCATCGGCGGCGCGACCGTCGGCGTCTTTGGCACCATCACCATGAACGGCGTGCGCATGTTCACCCGCGAGGGCCTCACGCAGCGCACCACCACCATCGTCGGCACCTCCGTTGTCTTTGGCCTGGGTATCTGGATGGCCAGCGGTTGCCTTGCCGGCGAGGGCATGCCCACCTGGGTGTCCACCGTCATCGGCTCCAACGCCGTGACCCCCACTGTCATCATGGCCATCGTGCTCAACCTGATCCTTCCGCAGACGCCGGTCGTGGCTCAGCACATCGATGCTGCCAAGGACGCTGCCGTGGACCTGGTCCTGCCCGAGAGCAAGAAGTAACCAATTCGGTGCTATTCGTTGGCGGACGTATCGCCTCGTCCGCCGACGCCATGCGGCGATAGGCCGCACTTCAAAGGGTTTGTCCCTTTGGTGAAGCGTTGACGGGAGAGGGCCCGTTTCCGGTGTAGGCCGGCACTTCGCACTCCGCCATGTCAGAGGTGTCAAATCCCGCCCCTGATGCTGAAGGGAGCATCCATGCTTCTGGTCGCTAACGGTTCCGTCTTTACCCGCAACGCTCAGACCCCGTTCATTCCAAACGGTGCGGTCGCCATTGACGGAGATGCAATCGTCGAAGTGGGCCCCGAGTGCGAGCTCAAGGCCAAGTACCCGGATGCCGAGTACGTCGACGCCCAGGGCAACCTCATCATGCCCGGACTCGTCAACTGCCACACCCACATCTACTCGGGTCTGGCCCGCGGCCTTGCCATCAAGGGCTGCAACCCCACCAACTTCCTGGAGAATCTTGAGCAGCAGTGGTGGAAGATCGACGACAACCTGACGCTCGACGGCACCAAGGCCAGCGCCTATGCCACGATCCTGGATTCCATCCGCGATGGCGTCACCACGATTTTCGATCACCATGCGAGCTTCTGCGAGATCCCGGGAAGCCTCTTTACCATTAAGGATGCAGCTTAGGAGCTGGGCATGCGTTCGTGCCTGTGCTACGAGGTCTCCGATCGCCGCGGCCAGGAAAAATGCGACCAGGCCATTGCCGAGAACGCCGAATTTGCCCAGTGGGCCGCCAAGGAGCGTCGCGATAACGACAACCACATGATCGCCGCCATGCCCAACGTGGGCTGGTGCGAGGCTATGACCATGCTGTTCGAGAACAACGCCAAGATGGCCAGCAAGTACTTCGATCGTAAGCTCGGTGTGCTTGAGCCCGGCGCTGCCGCCGACGTCATCGTCATGGACTACAAGCCCTTTACGCCGCTGAGCGAGGAGAACATCGACGGCCACATGCTCTTTGGCATGATGGGCAAAAACTGCCGCACCACCATCATCAACGGCCGCGTCCTGTACAAGGATCGCGAGTTCGTTGGCATTGATGAGGACAAGATCAACGCGTGGACCATGGCTGAGTCCAAGAAGCTCTGGAGCACGCTCAACGATCGCGTCTACTAATTACAAGTAGATTCACGCGCGTCGGATGTTTCGCCGCATCCGACGCGCGTATAGGCGACCTCCGCGGGGTCGCCGGCGCTTGTGCTAGCGCTACACCGTATTTGCGCCCGCCGCGCGGTCTCGCCGGGCGTTACAGAGAGGAGCTCACTATGAGCGACATCATGAGGCCGATCCCGTTTTCGCAGCTGATGAACTGGATCATCGAGGAGCATAAGACCCAGGACGCCATCTTTGGCGTGCGCAAGATGGTCACGACCAACCAGGAGGGCGCGCTTCCCATTTTTGACGAGCGCATCGAGACTCCGTTTGGCCCGGCTGCCGGCCCCAACACGCAGCTGGCCCAGAACATCGTGGCATCCTACGTGGCCGGTTCCCGCTTCTTTGAGCTTAAGACCGTCCAGGTTATGGACGGCGAGGAGCTCTCCAAGTGTGTGAACAAGCCCTGCATTGTGGCGCAGGACGAGTGCTACAACTGCGAGTGGTCGACCGAGCTCGAGGTTCCGCAGGCCTTTGCCGAGTACGTGAAGGCATGGTTTGCCTGCCACCTGATTGCCCGCGAATACGGCCTGGGCAGCCCGGACGGCTTTGTCTTCAACATGTCCGTGGGTTATGACCTGGAGGGCATCAAGAGCCCCAAGGTCGACGCTTACATCGAGGGCATGAAGGACGCCAGCGGCTCCGACGTCTGGAACGAGTGTCGCACATGGGCGCTCGCCAACCTGGGCAAGTTTGAGCATGTCGACGCCGCGTTTGTCGAGTCCATCCCGGCGCGCGTCTCCAACTCCATCACCGAGTCCACGCTGCATGGCTGCCCGCCGGCGGAGATTGAGCGCATCGCGACCTATCTGATCACCGAGAAGGGCCTCAACACCTACATCAAGTGCAACCCCACGCTGCTGGGCTATGAGTTTGCCCGCCAGCGCCTCAATGAGCTGGGCTTTGACTACATCGTCTTCGACGATACACACTTCCGCGAGGACCTGCAGTGGGCCGACGCCGTGCCCATGTTCGAGCGCCTGATTGCCCTGTGCGCCGAGCGCGGCCTGGAGTTTGGCGTCAAGCTGACCAACACGTTCCCCGTCGACGTGACGAGGAACGAGCTGCCCTCCACCGAGATGTACATGTCGGGCCGTTCGCTGTTCTCGCTGACCATCGAGGCTGCCCGTCGCATTACCGAGCAGTTCGATGGCAAGCTGCGCATCAGCTACTCCGGCGGTGCCACGGTCTACAACATCCGCGCCCTGTATGACGCCGGCATTTGGCCCGTTACTCTGGCGACCGACGTTCTCAAGCCCGGTGGCTACGAGCGCTTTAGCCAGATGGCCGGCGAGTTTACCGATCTGGACGGCAAGCCGTTCGCGGGCGTCTCTCTCGACGCCGTGACCGCGATCCAGACCGACTCGCTCACTAACCCGCTCTATAAGAAGCCGCTGCGCCCGCTGCCCGACTGCAAGGTCGCCGGCAAGAGCCCGCTTTCCGACTGCTTTACCACGCCGTGCCGCACGAGCTGCCCCATCCAGCAGGATATTCCCGCCTACCTGGCGGCTGTTGACGAGGGCCGCTACGAGGACGCACTTAACATCATCATCGAGCGCAACGCCCTGCCGTTCATTACTGGCACCATCTGCCCGCATCCCTGCGGCCGTGCCTGAGAGCGTGCGTTCTACGAGCCCGAGGGCGCCCAGATCCGCGCCAGCAAGCTCAAGGCCGCCCGCGAGGCCATGACCGCCGTGCTGCCCAAGCTGCGCGCCCAGGCCATCGCCAACGACGGCGAGCGCAACGTTGCCGTTATCGGCGGCGGCCCTGCCGGTCTGGCTACGGCGTTCTTCCTGACGCGCGCCGGCGTGCCCGTTACCATCTTCGAGGCCCGCGACTCACTCGGCGGCGTGGTCCGTCACGTGATCCCCGAGTTCCGCATCGCGAGCGACGATATCTCCCACGATGCCGAGCTCTGCCTGTCCTTTGGCGCCAAGGTTCAGCTCAATGCCCGCGTGGAGTCCATTGACGAGCTCAAGGCCCAGGGCTTTACCGACGTGGTCGTGGCCACCGGTGCCTGGATGCCCGGCTCTGCGGGCCTGGGCGAGGGTGCCGAGCTCGATGTGCTGGAGTTCCTCGAGGCCGCCAAGAAGGGCGAGAAACTCGAGCTGGGCGAGGACGTCGTAGTCATCGGCGCCGGCAACACCGCCATGGACGCCGCCCGTGTGGCCAAGCGCCTGGCAGGCGTGAAGAACGTGCGCCTGGTGTATCGCCGCACCAAGAAGCAGATGCCTGCCGACGAGGAAGAGCTCGATTTTGCTCTTGCCGATGGCGTTGAGTTCTGCGAGCCGCTGGCGCCCAAGGCGCTCAACGGCGCCGTGCTGACCTGCGACGTTATGGAGCTTGGCGAGCCTGATGCAAGCGGTCGTCGCAGCCCCGTCGCCACGGGCGAGACCGTCGAGCTTTCCGCCACCACGGTGATCTGCGCCGTGGGCGAGGGCATCGATGCCAGCCTGTACGATGCCGCGGGCGTCGAGCACGACCGCCGGGGCCGCCTTGCCGCCGTCTCCACCGGCGTCGAGGGCGTCTGGGCTGCGGGCGACTGCCGCCGCGGCCCGGCCACCGTGGTCGAGGCTATCGCCGATGCCGCCGAGGTCGCCCGTGCCATCGCCGGTGTGGACTTTAACAAGTACGCCGACTGCAACGAGCAGGCCGGTCGCGAGGACACCTGCTACGAGCGCAAGGGGACGCTCTGCCGCGATAAGCGCAACTGCACCAAGACCCGCTGCCTGGGCTGCGGCTCGGTGTGCGAGGTCTGCTGCGACGTGTGCCCCAACCGTGCCAACGTGGCTATTAAGGTGCCGGGCCTGGACAAGCATCAGGTGGTACATGTCGACGGCATGTGCAACGAGTGCGGCAACTGCGCCGTGTTCTGCCCCTACCAGGAGGGTCGTCCCTATAAGGACAAACTCACCCTGTTCTGGAGCGAGGAGGACATGGAGAACTCCGAGAACGAGGGCTTCCTGGCCGTGGACGATGATCACTTTAAGGTCCGCGTCGCCGGCACGGTCCGCACCGTCTCGGTCGATGCCGTCAACACCGGCCTTCCCGAGGCCGTCCGCCTGACCATCAGGGCCGTGCGCGACAACTATTCGTACCTTCTTAAGAAATAGGCGAGTCTCTTATGGCCAAAACTATTCAACATAACGTGGCCTACGTTGCCTGCGGAAGCGGTTGCGCTTCCGCAGGCGGCGACGCCCGCTGCAGCGAAGGCTGCATTGGCTGTGACGCTTGCGTCACGGCCTGCCCCCACGGCGCCATTGCGCTGGTTGATGGTGTCGCCCGCGTAGATCGCTCCAAGTGCACGGGCTGCGGCCTGTGCGGCATGGCGTGTCCACAGCGCGTGATCGCCTTCGTTCCCGGTTACCAGAACATCTTGGTGCGCTGCAACAACACCGACAAGGGCGCCATCGCCCGCAAGATCTGCGACACGAGCTGCATCGGTTGCGGCATGTGCGCCAAAAAGTGCCCTGCCGGCGCAATCCGCATCGAGGACAACTGCGCCCATATCGACGGTGTGGACTGCCTGTCGTGCGGCATGTGCGCCGTCGTCTGCCCGCACGGCGCCATCCACGATCGCACCGGCATCGCCGCCGGCGTGTAGAAGGGAATCACCATGGCACAGGAATTCACTTTTACCGTTAACGGCGTCGAGCGCACGACAACCCAAAACAAACTGTTGCTGCGCTATCTGCGCGACGACCTGCATATCCATTCCGCCAAGGACGGCTGCTCCGAAAGCGCTTGCGGCACCGGCACCATCCATGTGGACGGTGCGGCCGTCAAGGCGTGCGTGCTGACCACCGCGCTTGCTGCCTATAAGCTCCAGCGTCCTGTGAAGTGCAAGCTCACGCGTGCCGAGTCGCTCGCTTTTCATCCCAAGCGTCACGCCATGGACGGCACCTTTACACTGGGCTGCGACGCCGAGGGCAACTTTACCGGCCTGGACTGCGAGATCAACTTTGACACCGGCGCCTACGCGTCGCTGTGCGGCCCGGTGCTCGAGCGCGCCTGCACGCATGCCGTCGGCCCCTACAAGTACCAGAACACCGACATTCGCGGCTTTGGCTACTACACCAACAACCCGCCCGCCGGCGCGTACCGCGGCTTTGGCGTTTGCCAGTCCGAGTTTGCGCTCGAGTGCCTGATCGACCTGCTGGCAGAGAAGGTCGGCCTGGATCCGTGGGAGATTCGTTACCGAAACGCTATCGAGCCGGGCGAGGTTTTGCCCAACGGCCAGATTGCCGACTGCTCCACGGCGCTTAAGGAGACGCTGCTCGAGGTCAAGGATGCCTACTATGCGCATCCCGGACACGCCGGTATCGCCTGCGCCATGAAGAACGCCGGCGTGGGCGTTGGCCTGCCCGATGCCGGCCGCTGCAAGATTCGCGTCGAGGATGGCCGCGCCGTGGTCTACGCCGCCACGTCCGACATCGGCCAGGGCTGCAACACCGTCTTTTTGCAGGACGTTGCCGAGGCATGCGGTCTGCCGCTTCGCTGCATCGCCAACGGCGAGTGCTCCACCGAGAACGCTCCCGACTCCGGCACCACGTCTGGCTCGCGACAGACGGTCGTGACTGGCGAGGCCGTGCGCGGTGCCGCCTTCCTGCTGCGCGATGCCATGCTTGGCATCGAGGCCGGCAAGCCTGCGCCCACCGCTCCCGTGAGTGCACATGGCGACGGTGTCAAGATCGAGTACGACGACGGCCGCGCCTATCAGCTGCGAAAGCAGGAGCTCGTCGTCGGCCAGGGTATGCATCCTCAGGATCCCGCGGCCGCCATCAAGGCGCTCGAGGGATGTGAGTTTGGCTACGTGTACCTGGAGCCGACCGACAAGCTGGGTGCGGATGTTCCCAACCCCAAGAGCCACATCTGCTACGGCTTTGCCACACTTGTGGTCATTTTGGACGATGACGGCCGCGTGAGCGAGGTCTATGCCGCGCACGCTTCCGGCAAGGTGGTCAACCCCATCTCCATCCAGGGTCAGATCGAAGGTGGCGTGCTCATGGGTATGGGCTATGCGCTTACCGAGGACTGGCCGCTCAAGGACTGCGTACCCCAGGCAAGATACGGTACGCTTGGACTGTTCCGTGCGCCCGAGATTCCGGATATCCACGCCATCTACGTGGAGAAGGACGAGCTGCTGCCCGTGGCATACGGCGGCAAGGGCATCGGCGAGATCGCAACGATCTCCACGGCGCCCGCCGTACAGAACGCCTACCGCGCGTTTGACGGCAAGCTGCGTCCAAATCTGCCCATGGTGGATACGCCCTACAGCCGCGTCCGCAACCGCGGGTAGGGTGGGGCGCGGACGGCCATTGCTGACAGATCGTCCGCGCTCAACATCAACTGTATATGCCGTGCCTTCCATCGCCCCTCGGTCACAACAAAAGCCCGACCCCTCTTTCGAAGGGCCGGGCAGGAGGCATTGGATTATATGAGGCAGAACCAAAAAACCGCCGCATCGCTCAATCGCCCAAGCGCCGCGGTGTGTGCGGCAACCATGTCTAGGCGGTCATGCCACCGTCGACGATGAGCTGCGTTCCCGTTACGTAGCTGGAATCATCGCTCGCAAAGAACACGGCGACCGTGCCAATCTCACGCGGCTCTCCGCCGCGACCCATGGGAATCTTTGCCAGCGTGTATTGGGTGAATTCGCCGTCGCGCGGCATCATCTCGGAGAAGATCGTTCCGGGACAGATGGCGTTGACGCGAATGCCCTTGGGAGCGAGCTCCGCGCCCATCGAGCGAGTGAACGAGAGCGTGGCAGCCTTGCTGGCGCCGTAGCTGCTCATACCGGGGCAACCGCCAAGGCCGCCGATGCTTGCGACGTTGACGATTGCGCCGCCGTCCGTCATGGCTTTGACGGCAAGCTGCGTGGCATAGACGTAGCTGTGAAGGTTGAGGGCCATCACGCGGTCGAAATCGTTGGCGATGTCCATGGTCTCGACCTGGAAGTTAGTCATCATGCCGGCGTTGTTGACCAAGATATCGAGTTTGCCATACGCCTCGATGGTCGCGGAAAAGAGCATATCGACATCCTGCTCGTTTGTCATATCCGCCTGCACAAAGGTCGCGTCATGCCCAGCATCGCGGAGCTCCTTTTCGAATGCCTCGCCCTTTTCGCGGCGTCGACCGCAGAAAACGACCTTGGCACCTTCCTCGCAATAGCACCAGACGACACCCTGGCCAATGCCCGACGTCGCGCCCGTGACGATTGCGACCTTTCCATCAAGTTTGCCCATCTGTTCCCTCCGTTATGTTGCGAATTACGGTATCAAAACCGCTGATAAACTAAGTTTGGTGTATTTCATTCGGCATTACTAGGGGTTAAAATATCCAAAAGTGTTCATAAGAGAACACATAATTAACCATCATTCATTTTGCGAAGCCGGTAATCCATGAATCGCTCGAGGAAAGCATACTTAGAGGCACTTGTCGAGTTACTGCGAACAAAGTCGTATTCCAAGATAACGGCGAGTGACATCATCGGTCGTAGCGGCTACGGACGCACGGGTTTCTACCGTCAGTTCTCGGACAAAAATGCGCTCGCCGCCGCGCTCGTCAAAGAGCATACCGCGATGTATGCTCGAATCCTCGCGAACGATCTGCGTGATTCGCAGTGCAACATGGAGGACATGGTGCGGCATATCCTCGAACACGTAATGCAGCATCGAGCGGAGTACCATGCCATTCTGTCGTCGCAGATTCCTGGGCACGGCTTCGATGAGTTCTGTGCGTGCGCGCTCGTCGATTTTCGCATTATGGCGAACGCTCGCCCCAACTGCTCCGATGCCGAGCTCGACTATGACCTGTTCTACTATGCGACCACGCGCCAGTTCGCGGATTATCTGCGCTACTGGGATGCTCACGGATATGAGCCAGCTGCACCACAAATGGCCAAGCGCATCGCAGGGGTGATTGACCACTTGTCGCCGGGGGACGCCTTGCGTTTTGAGAATTCGGATGGCGCGGAGAGTAGGGGAGACGTTGGGCTGATCTCGTTTGCCGAGCTGTCCTAAATTAGTGCCGCGGGTAAAATAAGGTCGACGGCAGCCCAAGTGGTGGAAAGCTGGGCGACGCCGTTACTTAGATCAAGGGGTCAATGCCTTAACGGCGTCGACCCCTCTTCTTTTTCTTCGAACGCTGCTTGAGTGCCTTGGAAAGTCCGACAAGCGCTCGTAGGGCGGATTTGCCCCGGTGCTTCCGGGACATTCCACGTGTGGCGGGGCGCCGCCTCTTTCGCATGCGTGCCGATTGCCATATTACGTTATAGCTAACTATATTATAGGAAGGTATAATATAGCTAACTATAACGTAAAGGAAGGGAGGCCCTATGTTTATCGGAAGAACAGCGGAAATGTCCGAGCTCAATCGACTGTATGGCACGGGCTCCTTTGAGATGCCTGTGATTTACGGCCGACGTCGTGTGGGTAAAACGCGTCTTATCACAGAGTTCATCCAAGGCAAGAAGGCTATTTACTTTCAAGCTCGTCGTACTAACGCAGAGGCAAACCTGCACGGCTTTAGCCAGGCGATACTTGCGGGCTCGGTTGGTGCTGCGGGTGTGTCGTTTCGTAGTTTTGACGAGGCATTCGATGCGTTAGCCACCATGGCCCGCGCGGAACGTTTGATTGTCGTGATTGACGAGTATCCCTATCTCGCTCAATCAAATCCCGAGATTAGCTCGTTGCTGCAAGACAAGATCGATCACTTGTACAAAGAGACCAAGCTCATGCTGATTCTATGCGGCTCGTCTCTTTCGTTTATGGAGGAACAGGTGTTGGGCTACGAGAGCCCACTATACGGTAGGCGTACGGCCCAGTTTAAGATCATGCCGCTCGATTTTACGACGACCCTCGGCCTGTGGCACGACATGGATCGCGAAGACGCTGCGGTTTGCTATGGCATGACGGGCGGCATTCCCGCGTATATCGAGAAAGTCGATTCCGCCGCATCGCTCAAGGACAACATCAGACGTCTATTCCTTACCCCTACGGGCTATCTCTTTGAGGAGCCGAGCAACTTGCTTTTGCAAGAGTGCCGTAATCCCGAGCAGTATGATGCGATCGTGCAAGCAATTGCTCAGGGGCGCTCGAGAATCTCGGAGGTTGCGAGCTCTACGGGAATCCCTGCAAGCAATGTAAAGAGCTATGTGGATAAGCTGGCGTCGCTTGGAATTGTCGAGCGCGAGCTGCCCCTAAACGAGACGAGCAATAAGCGAGCCGTGTATCTGCTGAGCGACCAGATGTTTAGGTTCTGGTACAAGTTTGTGCCGCAGAACATCGGGCTGATTCAAAACGATATGGCCGAGATGGCGTACAAGCGCATTGAGCCGTACTTATCGGATTACATGGGCACGGTCTTTGAGCTTATATGCAGGCAGTACGTGTACGAACTTGCGCGGGCGGGCCAGCTCGACGTGGTCCCTGCGACCGTTGGACGCTGGTGGGGGACGGATAATCGCACGCATACGCAGGAAGAAATCGACTTGATTGTTGATGATGGTGATGGCGCTGCGCTGTTTGCGGAATGCAAATGGCGCAATGAGCCGGTGGGCGAAGACGTGCTGCAAAAGCTCGTGCATCGAAGCGAGCTCTTTAGGCGGCAGCAAAAAAGCTACGTGATCTTCTCGAAGCGTGGCTTTACGCAAGGATGTCAGGAAGCTGCGAAGAGCAGGGGAGATACCAAGCTGATTTCGTTTGCCGAGATGTGCGAGCGGAGATAACCAAGCGCGTCCTGATTTGATGCTGGGAATGGGATGTGCTTTCCTTTTGCGACCTTTGGCGGAAAGTGCGTTCCAGATTTCGGCTTCAGAATGGGATGCCGTTTCCGGATCGGCCCTCAGGCGGAAACTACGACCCGGAATATGGCTCCAAAACGGGATACGCTTTCCCGGTGGCATCTCTAGCGGAAACTGCATCCCGGAATGAGCTCTCGGAACGGGGCACGCTTTCCCATCGGGGCTTCAAACGGAAACCGTGTCCCGGAATCGAGCCTCAGGGTGGGATGCGTTTTCCGGTAGAGGCCTGGGACGGAAGGCGTGTCCCAGAATCCGGCTAATCCGATGGCCAGGTGGTTGAGCGAGCGAGCCCCGAGGCTCCATTACTGAAAATTCATTTGTTAAACCTGGCAACCGTGGGTAGAATAAAGTCGACGGCAGCCCAAGGGTGATAGCTGGGCAGCGCCGTTACTTAGTTCAAGGGGTCAATGCCTTAACGGCGTCGACCCCTCTAATATGAGAAAGCCATTGTCAATAGGCGTGTTTGTTCGAGCCCGGTTTTAAACCGGGCTTTTTCGTTTCCCGTCGGGAGGGCCCGCGCACGCTGCACGTTTAGTCGACGCTTGCCTGGCAAGCTAATATCCGCGGGCTCTTGCGGGCGCGCTGCCGGCGGTCAGCCCGGTATGTCCGCGCACCCCACCGCATTTCGATTCTCCGTCCGGCGCGCTCGTCCGAAACCAGTCTTGTTCACGGGCGCGGCCCTTGGGCTGCCCAAAAAGGGCTCGTGAACGCGCGCCGGCGATGCGTCGAGGCGCGGGCCCTCCCGGCGGGAGGCTTGTTGTCCGACGGGGTCAGCCGAGGGTCCCCTCCGCCCGGCGCCCGATCTCCCAGACCCAGCAGGCGAGCTCGCGCGCGACGGCGGCGTTTGCCTTGCACGAGCTCTTGCCCGCCGCCGCCAGCGCCTCGCGGCGGCGGCAGAGCCTGGCGGTGCAGTCGTCGGCGCGCG